>NZ_RCOM01000007.1 GCF_003667225.1 Kocuria rhizophila | reverse complement strand
GCCAGCAATCCCAGCGCTATCTGATCCCAGAACGCTGACTCGACATCCCGGCGGTACTTCGGATGCCCCGGCGACCGCAGCTTCGGTCTGATCGCCCGATCCGCTTGCCACTGTCGACGCGCACCCGCCGGCACCGCTGATTCCTCTGGATCTCGTCCCACCACACACCCTCACGATCAGGGTGTTGCGACAACCAGTTGAATCCGCCCAGCATGTGGAGATCTCTGTGGACAAGCAGGCTCAGCTGTGGATGAATCAGCTGATGAGCACCAGGGACATGAGCCACAGCAGGGGGGAGCACAGCAGCGCCAGCAGGAGCACCAGCACGAACCTGCCGCGCAGCCGGGGGAACGCCACGATCCCGGCGACCCCGATGATCCCGGCCACCAGGGAAGTGACGGCACTCAGGATCAGCCCCGCCAGAAGCACCCCCATGGAGAACTCCGGGCTGAAGGAGTTGCCCACCAGGAACCCGCCGAAGAAGAGGACCACGGTCAGGGCCACACATCCCAGCCCGGCCCAGAACAGCCTCCGGCCCGTGCTCACCGTGTACACACTCCTGGAGATCATGACCTCGATCCTCCCACGAACCGCTCCGGAGAGGCTGGATGCCTCCGGGCATGGAAGAACCCCGTGGAGGGCATTCCACGGGGTTCTCACGGATCCTGCGCGGATCCACCGGGGTCCACCCGTCCGCGCCCCTTGACGGATGCGGACGGGCTCGCCGAGCACCGGGGTGCTGCGGCGGGACCACGGGGATCAGGCGGGGACGACCTCGAACTCCACGTTCGCGTTGACGTCCTCGTGCAGGTGGACCACGGCCTGGTACACGCCGGTGGTCTTGATGCGCTGGGTCAGGTCCACGCGACGCTTGTCGATGGAACCGAGACCGGCGTTCTCCACAGCGGAGGCGATGTCGCCGGCGCGGACCGTGCCGAACAGGCGGCCCTCGGCACCGGCCGTGACCGGAACGGTCAGGGTGGTGGAGGTCAGCTTGGCGGCGAGAGCCTGCGCGTCCTCGAGGGAGGACAGCTCACGTGCCGCACGAGCCTGCTTGATCGACTCGATCTGCTTCTCGGCGCCACGGCTCCACGGGGTGGCGAAGCCGCGGGGGAACAGGAAGTTACGGGCGTAGCCGTTCTTCACGTCCACCACGTCGCCAGCGGAACCGAGCCCGGAGACTTCCTGGGTCAGGATGATCTTTGCCATGAGTTCTCAGTCCTCTCTGATCAGCGGCCGGCGCCGGAGTAGGGCAGCAGTGCCACTTCACGAGCGTTCTTGATCGCCTGGGCGATCTTGCGCTGCTCCTGGACGGACACGCCGGTCACGCGGCGAGCGCGGATCTTTCCGCGATCGGAGATGAACTTGCGCAGCAGTGCGACGTCCTTGTAGTCGATCTCGGTGACGTCAGCCGCCTTGAGCGGGTTCTGCTTTGGTTTCGGCTTGCGAATTTCAGCCTTGGCCATCGTGGTGCTCCTTTTCTGGTGCGGAGCCCGCAGGCGAACCTGCGGGATGGGGTGGATTGTTGACGTTTAGAAGGGGGGCTCGTCCTCGGAGTCGGCGCCCCAGTCGTAGTTCCCGCCGGAGGACTGACCCCAGGGGTCACCGCCCTGCTGCGGTCGCTGCTGGCCGCCACGGCCGCCCTGGTTCCCGTTGAACCCGCCGCCCTGGTTGAAACCACCGCCGCCGCCCTGGGAGTCGTTGAACCCTCCCTGGCCGCCGCCCTGGTTTCCTCCGAAGCCGCCCTGACCGCCACCGAAGCCCTGGTTCCCGCCGTAGGAGTTTCCTCCGCCGCGCGAGTTCCGGTTGATCTTGGCGGTCGCGTACTTCATGGAGGGGCCGATCTCGTCCACTTCCAGCTCGGTGCTGGTGCGGCGCTCCCCTTCCTTGGTCTCGTACGAGCGTGCCTTGAGGCGGCCCTGGACGATCACGCGGGTGCCCTTGGTGAGGGACTCCGCCACGTTCTCGGCTGCCTCACGCCACACCGAGCAGCGCATGAAAAGAGTTTCCTGGTCTTTCCACTCGTTGCTCTGCCGGTCGAAGGCGCGCGGGGTGGACGCAACGGTGAAGTTGGCCACGGCGGCTCCGGACGGGGTGAAGCGAAGTTCGGGGTCTGCGGTCAGATTTCCGATCACTGTGATGACGGTGTCGCCAGCCATGTGAACCTCCGGATGTGTGGACGCTGGATGCGAGACTCAGTGGGTTGACAAGCATCTCACGGAGCCCGTGAGGGCTGCCGGGGAGAGTGCGGTGTGCAGTCCGGGTGAACCGCACGTCAGCTCACTTGCCGTGGATCTTCTGCTCTTCCGGGCGGATGATCTTGGTGCGCATCACGGCCTCGTTCAGGCTCAGGACACGGTCCAGCTCCTTGGCGGTCTGCGGCTCGGCGGTGAAGTTCACCACGGCGTAGATCCCCTCGGACTTCTTCTGGATCTCGTAGGCCAGGCGACGACGGCCCCAGATGTCGAGCTTGTCGACGGTGCCGTTCTCCTTGGTGACGACCTCGAGGAACTTCTTGAGGGTCGGCTCGACGGCACGCTCCTCCACCTCGGGGTTGAGGATGACCATCAGTTCGTATTCACGCATGTAAAGAACCCACCTCCTTCGGGCTGAGCGGCTGCGGTCCTTCCGCAGCAGGAGGTTCTGTGCGTTGTCGGTGCCGGCACGAGAAACGGCGCACGGCACACAGACTTGCCCACTTTACTACAGCGGAGCCTCAGTAGCCACTGACGCGCCGGGCCAGCCGGGCGTTGAGAGTGCCCACCCGCACCGGGATCACGAAGATGTCCACGAGCAGCAGCAGCCACAGGGGAATCAGCAGGAACCATCCGATGATGATGCCCACGGTGGCCCACCCCGCCACCCCGAGGGTGAGGTAGATCAGGCCCTGGAACGGTTGGGCCAGGTAGAACTTGTGGATCCCGAACTGGCCCAGGAAGAACCACAGCACGTACGCGAGCAGCGTGGACTTGCCACCCACCACGTTCACGTTGACCGTAGGGCCTCCCCAGGAGGCGCCGGCGGTGTTGCCGTACGGCGAGCCCGGACCGGCCCCGCCCCGCGGCGGCATGGGCTGCGCGCGGTAGTACTCCGGTTCCTCGGCCATGGTGGCTCCCCTGTCCTCGTGCTGCACTGCGGTGTCTCGGCTGTCTCCAGTCTAGGAGGGCCGAGGGCCCGCCTGGGCGTGGGTCAGCGGGGAGCGCAACCGGACGTCGGTGTCCAGGTGCTCCCCGGTGGTGCGGGCCGTCACCTCGATCTCGAAGGACACCGTCTCCACCATCTGCCGCCCGTTCTGCAGCCACGTGACCCGGGCCTGCGCCTGCCGGAAGGGCACCGCGTGGAAGGTGAGGGGATCCCGCGCGTCGGGCTCCAGCAGCAGCGCGGGACGCGAGGTGAGCTGCCAGCGCACGTTGGAGACCCCGTCCGCCAGACCGCTCGTCCCGGTCGGTGCGCCACCCCCGGACGACGGCGCCCGCTCGGCCTTCCGGGGCACGGGACAGGTGGCCGCGTCGAAACGCACCACGCTGCCGCACGTGCTGAGGGTGTTCTGCACCTCGCGCTCCACCTCCTCCCACATGCGTGGCGAGGCCTCGTAGGTCATGCCCGCCTCGGCCGGACGCGGATCCGCAAGAGATATCTCCGTGACGGCATGCTTCCCGGCCAGCAGGTACGAGTCCTGCGGCAGGGCGACGTCGTACTGACCGGGGAGGCCCTCGAAGCGCCAGGTGCGGGCGGGACCGCCAGGAGGGGCGTCCGGGTCCGACCCGATCGCGGTGCCCTCGGGGCGGACCTTCTGCCCGTTGACGGCCAGCGCGTCCACGGCGGCGGGCAGGCGGACGGTCACGGGCGCGTGCTCGCGCTCGCGCAGCTGCCAGGCGTCGTTGAACGGCCCCCACGCCGTCACGAGGTGCACGGTGTAGGCGCGCCGGACCACGGAGCCGTCCCCCAGGCCCACGTCCACAGTGACCACCGCCGTGTCCCCGGTGACCCGGGTGCCCACGAACTCGTGGCGCTGCGGGCGGTTGCCCGCGGCTCGGTACGCGGGGTTGGTGAGCACCTGGTCGAGCCCGTCGTCCTCCGTGGTCAGCAGCGGCGCCATGACCTGCCGGGAGCTGCCGCCCTCCAGGTGGCTCAGGTAGGTGTCCACGGGGGACTCCGGGTCCCGAGCCACCAGGAACCAGTTCGCGGCGGAGGTCCACACCGTGACGATGCCGACCACGAGGGCGAGGACCACCACGAGCGGCACGGCCAGGGCGCGCAGGGTGGGCAGCGCCAGGTTCTCGAGGGCCTCGGGTTCGTGTCTGCTCATGGGTTCCGCGGCGGGCTACTGCACGGCGGAGGCGCCCAGGGCCGCCGCCTTGCGGCCCCGGAACATGTCCACCACCACGGCCACCACCAGGTACACGAGGAACGCGTAGCGCACCACGGCCAGCAGGTCCTGGGCGCTCCACCCGAACTCCTGCACCCAGGGCAGGGTGGGCCACGCCGAGCTGGGAAGCACCACGGTGGCCCAGTAGAGGGTCTCCACCACCTGCCACAGCGCGAACTCCACCCAGTTGCGCCGGCACAGGATCACGAGCGGCACGAGCCACAGCACGTAGGTCAGGGAGTACTCCTTGGCCAGCAGGATGTAGAGCGCCAGCAGCAGGAACGTCACCTGCACCACGGAGGGTTCACGCTTGCTCAGCAGTGCCACGAGCAGGACGAACACCAGGGCCAGCACCATGCTCAGCAGGACGAACTGGCCACCGTCCCCGGCGCCCAGGGAGACTCCGGTGCGAGGCTCCACGGTGGAGCCCCACACGTTCCACAGGGAGGAGCTGCCCGTGTCGGAGCGGACCATCTCGTTGAACTGCGCGAGCCACCGGTCCCAGGCCGTGAGCATGTACGTGCCGTTGATCAGCGCCCACGCGAACACGGCCCACAGCAGCGCGGAGACGATGTCCTTCAGGAACCGGTGCCGGGCGGCCATGATCAGGATGGCCAGAAGCACCACCACCGGGAAGAAGGCCACGGACGCGCCGAAACCCACCATGATCCCGGCCACGGCGGGGTTGCCGCGCACGTAGCCCAGGACGGCCAGCATCATGAAGAGCACGGCCCACAGGTCCCAGGACTGGAAGCCCACCAGCACCACCACGGGGGACAGCGCCATGACCAGCGCATCCGTGCTGCGGTTGCCGCTCAGCGACGACACCACGGCCACGATCGCCAGCCACACCAGCGCCAGCAGCACCACCGAGAGGTCCAGGTAGAAGCCCTGCCCCACGTCCAGGCCCATCAGGGAGGACAGGTTGGAGGCGAACCACCCGATGATCGTGGTGATCATGCCCACCAGCACGGGCTGGTCCCCCGTGGGGCCGCCCGTGAAGAAGCCTCCGGCCACGTCCGACGAGTGCACCCCCAGATCGCCCGCGTCGATCACGGTGGCGCACAGCTGCGGGACCTGCTCCGCGACGTTCCACTCCGGCACGTGGCACGGGATGCGGATGAGGTAGGCCATCATCACGGTGTACAGCCCCACGCCCAGCAGCATCAGGCCGGCACTCGCTCCGGACCTGTTGCGCGCACCTTCGAGGCTCATGCGGGGTCTCCTAGGACGTGGGCGGGGAATCGATCACCAGTGTTCCACGCGGGTGCGCGTTCTCGGGCGTCATGTCACTCTGCGGCGCGCGGCGCCGGGCAACACCTGCCCGGTGGAACGGCGCGCGGCACCGGGCCTGTGGCGCGGCCCCAGCGCCGGACCACACCGGGGTGGCGCAGTGCCCCGCCCCTCGGCACGACGCCGCCGCTCAGCTCAGGAGCCCCCGATGCCCTTCTCACGGGCCCACCGCAGCAGCCGCTCCCGCGCCTCGTCCTCCCCGAGCGCCCCCTCGTCCAGGCGCAGCTCCAGGAGGTACTTGTAGGCCCGCCCCACCTGGGGTCCCGGCGGGATGCCCAGGATCTCCATGATCTGCTGCCCGTCCAGCTCGGGGCGCACGGCGTCGAGCTGCTCCTGCTCCGCCAGCTGCGCGATGCGCCGCTCGAGCTCGTCGTAGTGCCCGGCCAGCCGGGCGGCCTTGCGCCGGTTCCGGGTGGTCACGTCCGAGCGGGTCAGCCGGTGCAGCCGCTCGAGCTCGCTCCCCGCGTCCCGCACGTAGCGGCGCACCGCGGAGTCGGTCCAGTCCGCCTCCCCATATCCGTAGAAACGCATATGCAGTTCCACCAGGCGGGTGACCCGTTTGATCGTCTCGTTGTCGAAGCGCAGCGCCTTCATCCGCTTGCGTGTGAGCTTGGCGCCCACCACCTCGTGGTGGCGGAAGCTGACCGCCCCGGACGGCTCAAAGCGCCGGGTGGCGGGCTTGCCCACGTCGTGCATCAGCGCGGCGAAGCGCAGCGCGAAGTCCGGGGCGGGAACGGGGCCCGCCGGGTCCGTCTCCTTCTCTGCGGCCTGTTCCATGACCGTGAGGGAATGCTGGTAGACGTCCTTGTGGTGGTGGGCCTCGTCCGTCTCGAGCTGCAGCGCCGGCACCTCGGGCAGCACGATCTGCGCGAGACCGGTGTCCACCATGAGTTCCACGCCGCGCCGCGGGTGGGCGCCGCAGATCAGCTTGACCAGCTCCTCGCGCACGCGCTCCGCGGAGACGATCTCGATCCGCTGGGCCATGGCGGTCATGGCTTCCCGCACCGGTTCCGCCACCGTCAGACCCAGCTGGGACGTGAAGCGGGCGGCGCGCATCATGCGGAGGGGATCGTCCGTGAAGGAGTCCTCCGGGGTTCCGGGGGTGCGCAGGACACCCGCGTGCAGGTCCTTGATGCCCCCGAAGGGATCCACGAGCTCCATGTCCGGCAGCCGCAGCGCCATGGCGTTGACCGTGAAGTCACGGCGGCGCAGATCCTCCGTGAGGTCGTCCCCGAACGCCACGGTGGGCTTGCGCGAGTCGGGGTCGTAGGCCTCAGCACGGTAGGTGGTGATCTCCAGCTGCATGCCCGCCTTGCGCATCCCGATGGTCCCGAAGTCCCGTCCGATCTCCCAGTGGGCGTCCGCCCAGTCACGGATGACGGCCAGGGTCTGATCGGGATCCGCGTCCGTGGTGAAGTCCAGGTCCAGGGCCTCCCGCCCCAGGAGCAGATCGCGGACGGGACCGCCCACGAGGGACAGGTCGTGCCCGGAGGCGGCGAAGAGCCGACCCAGTTCGAGGGAGACGGGATGGAGGGAGGAGGTGTCCAGCAGCTGCGTCATGATGCGAGCCATTATCGCATCACGGCCCCGAGCGGCCTCGCCGGCCGCCGCCACCGAACCGGGGCGGGGTCGCGCCACGGCTCCTCGACTGCCCTGCCGGGGCTGCGGCGGGGGCCTCCGGCGGCCGTCAGGGAGTGCCAGGTGATTGTGGCTAAGGTAGACGGCATGGCTTTCCCCGTACCCAGCGCGCCCAAGAGGCGACCGAACCAACCGGTCTCCGCGCTGCCCACGGTGGAAGAGGTCTCGGCCGGTGGGATCGTGGTCAACCTGTCCGACCCCACGCATCCGGTGGCCATCATCGCTCGCATCAACCGCGGTGGGCGCCTGGAGTGGTGCCTCCCCAAGGGGCATCCCGAGGGTGAGGAGACCAACCAGGAAGCCGCCGTGCGGGAGATCGAGGAGGAAACCGGGATCAGGGGCCGGGTGCTCTCCCCGCTGGGCAGCATCGACTACTGGTTCACCGTCTCCGGGCACCGTGTGCACAAGACCGTCCACCACTTCCTGCTGGAGGCCACCGGCGGATTTCTGACCACCGAGAACGATCCCGACCACGAGGCCGTGGACGTGGCGTGGGCGGGCATCGACGACCTCGGGCGCAAGCTGTCCTTCCCCAACGAGCGGCGCATTGCCGACATCGCCCGGGAATACATCATCCACCAGTTGTAAGGTGTCCCGTTCGACCCGTGCCGCGCCGCGGACGGTCCCACCCTTCGTGCAGGAGGCCTTGTTCCATGCAGAGCTCCGGGGCGCGCGCCAGCGCCATCATGGCCTCCGGGACCCTGGTGTCCCGGATCCTGGGTTTCGTCAAGACCTTCCTGATCACGGTGGCCATCGGCTCCGCCGCCACCATGGCGGACGTGTTCCAGCTGGCCAACACCCTGCCCAACCTGATCTACGTGCTGATCGCCGGCGGCGTGTTCAACGCGGTTCTGGTGCCGCAGATCATCAAGGCGTCCAAGTCCGAGGACGAGGGCGCTGACTACATCTCGCGGCTGCTGACGCTCGCCGTGATCGCCCTGCTGGTGATCACCGCCGCCGTGCTGCTGTGCGTGGGGCCCATCATGCGGCTCATGGGCCCCGGCTGGTCCCAGGAGCAGCTGGCCATGGGCACCATGTTCGCGGTGATCACGTTCCCCCAGATCTTCTTCTACGGGCTCTACACCGTGGTGGGCCAGGTGCTCAACGCCAAGGGCGCGTTCGGGGCCTACATGTGGGCGCCCGTGCTGAACAACGTCATCGCGATCGCCTCGCTGCTGGTGTTCATCTACCTGTTCGGCCCGTTCCGCACCACCCCGCACACGCTGGAGAACTGGACGTCGGCGCAGACGTTCTGGCTCGTGGGAATGTCCACGGTGGGCGTGGCCGCCCAGGCCTTCATCCTGTTCTGGCCGCTCGCCCGCCTGGGTCTGCGCATCCGCCCGCGCTTCGGGTGGCGCGGGATCGGGCTGTCCGCCGCGGGTCGGCTGGGCGGCTGGACCCTGGCCACCGGCGTGATCGCCAACCTCGCCTTCATGGCCCTGTACCGCACGGCGGCCATTCCCACCGGAGCGCGCTCCGACGTTCCCGCCGGCCCGGGCGGTCCCGCCCCGATCGCGGGCACGGCCGTGCTGGACCAGGCCACGATGCTCTACGCCCTGCCCCACGGGGTGATCGGGCTGTCCATCGCCACCGTGCTGTTCAACCGGATGGCGGCCGCCGCCGCGGAGCACGACCGCGAGTCCCTGGTGTCCTCCCTCTCCTCGAGCCTGCGCGTCACGGGCGTGGCCACGGTGTTCTGCATGGTGGCCCTGATCGTCTACGCCGGACCGCTGGGCATGCTGTTCTCCGGCGGTGTCCCCGCGGCGGGCGCCGTGATCGGACAGGTCATCACCGTGATCGCGATCGGCGCACCGTTCATGTCCACGGCGTTCATGCTGGGCCGCGCGTTCTACGCCCAGGAGGACGCCCGCACGCCGTTCATGGTGCAGCTCGCGGTGTCCGTGTTCACGGTGGTCGGCGCCGTGGTCATCGCCCACTCCGTCCCGCCCGAGCAGATGGTGTTCGCCGTGGCCGGGTGCTACGCCCTGCAGAACATCCTGGCCACGGTCATCTACCACTACGCGCTCAAGCGGCGGATCGGCGACTACGGCCTGTCCCGCATCGTGGGCTCGCACGCCCGGATTCTGGCGGCCTCCCTCGTTGCGGGGCTCGTCGGCGTGGCGGCCCTGTGGCTCATGGGCGGCTACAGCACGGACGGCTTCCCGTGGCACCGGCAGGTCACGGCGCTGGTCACCATCGCGGTCGGAGGCATCGCCATGGCCGTGGGCTACGCGGTGGCCCTGAAGGTCTTCCGGGTGCAGGAGTTCGCGTCCCTCGTGGCCCCGCTGAAGGCCAAGCTCGGCCGGTAGACTGCCGGAAAGTTCGTTCTCGCGTCCGTGCGACCGCCGCGGCGCCCGAATCAGAGGGAGCCACCGTGTCCCAGCCCATTGCGCTCGGAACCGTCCTGGGCGGCCGCTACAAGGTCAGCGCGTCGCTGCTGAGCACCGCCGACCACGACCACGTGCTCCAGGGCGAGGACCAGATCCTGCGCCGTCGGGTGTCCATCCTGGTTCCCGCGCCCGCGCACGAGTCCACCGTGGTGGAGAACGCCCGTTCCCTCGCGGCCGGCTCCGGGCACAGCGGCTTCCAGGTCCTGGACATGGGCCAGACCGAGGACGCCACCTACCTGGTCACGTCCTACGCACCCGCCGCGGACCTGCTGGACGCGCTGCTGTTCGCGGACCAGCACTCGGACGACTACTCCCTCTCCGACGACATCTTCGGGGACGCGCGCACCGCGTCCTCCGCGTCCTACATTTACGAGGAGCCGGATCCCACCCAGCCGCAGCGCAGCGTCGCACCCCGCACGGAGAAGCCCCAGGACGAGGAGCCCGCCGTCACGCGCTGGAGCGCCTCGGACTACGACGACTACTCCTCGGCGCCGCCCGCACCGTCCGTGCGCAACAGGCTCGGCCTCGCGCGCAAGGTCCGCCCGGGTGCCGTGCGCTCCACCATGTTCGACCGCGCGGCCTCCCGCGGCGGCTCCGGTGGTGCCACGGTGGCCGCCGGCGCCATCGACCCCACGTACGACGGCGACAACCGCTACGAGAGCTTCGAGCGCACCGAGGGCAAGCCGGACCGCCTGGACGAGCGCCACGGCGGCTCACGCGCCGTCCCGTCCGGCGACGCCGCCGGGTCCCCTGACGCGCCCGGACCCCTCGACGACGCCGCTCCGGCCGCCGCATCCCGGGACCGCGCCGAGGGAGCCACCGCAGGTTCCACCGCGCGGACCGACGAGAGGACCGCGGGGCGGGCCACGGGGCGGACCACCGCGGGAACGGCCGATGAGAGCACCGGTGAGACCGCCGGTGCGGGAGCTGCCGTCGCGGGCACCGCTGGTGTCGGGGCCACTCTCGGAGGAGCTGCGGGGGCAGACGCCGCTCTCGGAGGAGCCGCGGAGGCGGGTGCTGCGGATCAGCGGAGCGGGCAGGGGCTTGATCCGGAGCCGGACCCCGCAGGCTCGGACACCGCGTCTTCACCCACCAGCACGGCCACGGTCGGTGCGGCCGCCACGGGCACGGGCGCCGGGGGCGCACCGGGCACCGACGGCTCCACCGCGGAGGACTCCCGCAAGGGGCCGTTGCGCTGGCTCCTGCTGCTCCTGCTGGCCATTGTGCTGATTGCCGCCATTGTCCTGGGGTTCCGGGGACTCGGAACCCTGACGAGCCAGTTCACCAGTGAGGGAGCACCGGAGCAGACCGCGGCTCCGGCGGATCCCAGCGGCTCTCCCGCCGCGACGGCCGCACCCAGCGCCGCGGCGGCGCCGGACGTGGCCTCCGCCTCCCGGCTGACCTCCGATCCGAACTTCATGGCGGACACGGACGCCACCCTGAACCAGGCCACGGACGGCGATCCCGCCACCTACTGGCTCAGCTACGGGTTCTCCAGCGCGCAGTTCGGCAACCTTGCGGACAGCGTGGGTCTCGCGGTGCAGCTGAAGGAACCCGCAACGGCCCAGGAGCTGACCATCCAGCAGGCGGACGGCTCCGGTGGCCAGTTCACCGTCTACGTCTCGGACCAGCCCTCTCTCGAGGGCGCCCAGGAGGTGGGCAAGGGCTCCTTCACCGGCCCCGAGGCCACCGTTGCGCTCGCGGACGCCGCCCGCAGCACGCCCCACCAGTACGTGCTGGTCCAGTGGACCGAGCTGCCCCAGCTGAGCAACCCCATTGGCGGATACCCCTTCGGTCTGCGGATCGGAGAGGTGGACGTCCGCTGACCCCACGGGGTCCGGGTGGTCCCCACGGTGGGCCCACGGGGCTGTCCAGGCCCCGGGAACCCGCGGTGCGGCGTCGTCGTCCCCCGTGCGGCGCGACCAGCCCAGGACGCCCCACAGGGTGGAATATCTGAGCGTGCTCCCCACGTTCTGACGTGTAGTCGACCTCCGCGAACGCGGTGACCCAGGGAAAGGCTTCGAAGCAGTGAGCAACCAGCCCGGCATCTTCTCCAGCGCCGTGAACATCGGCGTGGGCGGCGCCGCCCAGCCGTCCACCGCCCCGGCCGCGGCCCCGGGTGACGACGCCGTCCACGACGTCGTCATCGTGGGCTCCGGCCCCGCGGGGTACACCGCCGCGATCTACACGGCACGGGCCAACCTCAAGCCCGTGGTGCTGGCGGGCTCCGTGACCGCCGGCGGCGAACTCATGAACACCACCGAGGTGGAGAACTACCCCGGGTTCGTGGACGGCATCATGGGCCCCGAGCTCATGGACAGCATGCAGCAGCAGGCGGAACGCTTCGGCGCGGACATCCGCTTCGAGGACGTCGTCTCGGTGGAGCTGGACGGTGAGGTCAAGACCGTGACCGTCGAGGACGGCACGGTCCTGCGGGCGCGCGCCGTGATCATCTCCACGGGCTCCGCCTACCGCAAGCTGGGGCTCGAGGACGAGGAGCGGCTGTCCGGACACGGTGTCTCCTGGTGCGCCACGTGCGACGGCTTCTTCTTCAAGGGGCAGAACATCGCCGTGGTGGGCGGTGGTGACTCCGCGATCGAGGAGGCCACCTTCCTCACCAAGTTCGCGGACAAGGTCACGCTGATCCACCGCCGGGACGAGTTCCGTGCCTCGGACATCATGAAGCAGCGCGCGTTCGACGACCCCAAGATCGAGATCCTGTGGAACACCAGGGTCACGGGCATCAACGGTGCGGACAAGGTGGAGTCCCTCGCCCTGGAGGACACGGTCACCGGCGAGGCCTCGGAACTCGCGGTCACCGGGCTGTTCGTGGCCATCGGCTCGGACCCGCGCGTGGATCTCGTGCGGGACCAGCTGGAGCTCACGGTGGACAGCACGATCGCCGTGGACGGCCGCTCCTCCACCACCTCGCTGCCCGGTGTCTTCGCTGCGGGCGACGTGGTGGACCCCACCTACCGCCAGGCCATCACGGCCGCGGGCTCGGGCTGCGTGGCCGCCGTGGATGTAGAGCACTACCTGGCGGCGCTGGACAGCTGAGCCGGCGGGGGCCGCGTGCACCCCCTGGTCGCTGACCCCACTCCTCCGCCCGGACCCGTCCCCGCGGAACCCTCCGGACATAACCGTCCGGGCGACACCGACGAAAGGAACCAGACATGAGCTCAGCCAAGGACGTCACCGACGCCACCTTCCAGACCGAGGTCCTCGAGAACTCCAAGCCCACCATCGTGGACTTCTGGGCGGAGTGGTGCGGCCCCTGCCGCCAGCTCGGCCCCGTCCTGGACGCCCTGGCCGCCGAGTACGCCGACCAGGTGGACGTGGTCAAGGTCAACGTGGACGACAACCCCGCGATCGCCTCCCAGTACGGCATCACCTCCATCCCCGCGGTGTACCTCTTCGCCGACGGCGAGGTGGCCAAGACCTCCGTGGGCGCCAAGCCCAAGTCCGCGCTGGAGAAGGAGTTCGGGGAGTACCTCACCCCCTCCGCGTGAGACCACCCGCCCGGGTCAGCGCACCGCCGGTGCGCGGGCCCGGGTTTTCTCTGACATCATTCACCCCAGACCAGAAGCCCGCACGAGCGGGACGACCAACAGCAGGGAGGCCCACGTGCCGCAACCCACCGCAGGAGCACCGCTTCGCCACGGCGTGTCCGATCGACGGGTCCTGGGGCTCAGGGAAAGGCTGCTGCGCGCCGGCGCGCAGGACACCGAGCTGGCGCCCGACACCGCCCGCGATCCCTCGGTCTTCGACGGTCACGTGGACCGGGCGGTGAGGGGTTTCCAGCAGCGCAAGGGCCTCATCGTGGACGGTGTGGTGGGGCCGGACACCGAGGCGGCGCTCAACGATGCGCAGTACTCCCTGGGAGACCGGCCGCTGTTCCTGCAGGAGGAGCGGCCGCTGCACGGTGACGACGTGGAAGAGCTGCAAACCAACCTGTCCCTGTTGGGTTTCTACTACGGACACCTGGACGGGACGTTCACGCGCCAGACCGAGTACGCGGTCAAGGAGCTGCAGAGCAGCCTCGGGACCGAGGTCGACGGCGTCGTGGACCGGGAGACGCTCACGGGACTGGCCCGCGTGAGCAAGAAGATCACCACCGCCAAGGCCTTCTCCCTGCGCGACCACCGGCGGCTGGAGTCGCTGCACGAGGCGCTTCGCGGACGGGAGGTCGTTCTGGTCCCTTCCGCCGCGGGCTCCGCCACAGCACCCGATGCCGCACCCCCCGAGTTCACCACGGCCCAGGAAGAGATCACGATGGACGTGGCGGTCCGCGCCTACGACCTGCTGCGCAACGTGGGGGCCGTGCCCGTGCTGGTGGATCCCTCCTCCTGCGGGGGCTCCTCGCCCCAGGAGGAGCCGAAGCACCCACGCACGGAGCACGATCCTGCCGTCACACCATGGGACCAGGAGTCCGAGAGCACTTCTTCCTCCCCGGGACCGGACTCAGGGAACCGCACGGCGGGCGGTCGTGTGAGCGTCCGGACGCAGCAGGAGGCCCTGGCAGCGCATCCCCAGGCCGTGGTGCTGTGCCTGCAGTGCGACTGGAACCGCTCCCCACATGCTCAGGGCGTCGCCACGTTCTACTGGGGCGACCCCGCCACCGGACAGTCCTACGCACCCATCGGCCACAAGGCCTCGGACATGATCCTCCGGGAACTCGTGGCCCGAACCGGCGCCCTGGACCTGGGCAGCCACGCCCGGCAGTGGAGCACGCTGCGCAGCGCAGGGGCAGCCACCGCCTGGGTGGACTTGGGCTATCTCTCCAGCCCCGTGGAGCGGGAGCAGCTGCGCACCGCGTCCTACCGGGCTCGTCTGGCCGAATCGCTGCTGTGCGGGCTCCAGCGCGTCACGGCTCCCGCGCCGGAGCCGACTGCCACGGGCACCATGAGTCTCGCGGACATCGAAGCCTACTACCGGGTGAACCCTCGTACTGAGGTGCACAGCGACCCTTCGGTCTGAGCGATGTGCCCTGCCTCAGCACCCCTCTCTGCCCGGGGTGCGTGCGCGGCCACTACAGCTTGAGGACACAGAAGGCCCCGATGTTTCACGTGAAACATCAGGGCCTTCTGTGTGCTCGGGATGCCTCGAGGAACCTTCTGGCGCTCAGCTCTCCGAATCGAGCTTGGGGTCCAGAACGTCGATGATGCGGTTCAGGTCCTCCACCGACGCGAACTCGATGGTCATCTTGCCCTTACGAGCGCCCAGCTGAATCTTCACGCTGGTGTCGAGCTTGTCCGAGAAGGCATCAGCGATGTAGCCCAGACGGTCGTCGTGTCGCGTGCTCGGTGCCTTGCGCCTGGTGGACTGGCGCTTGAGGCCGTCGGAGAGCGCCACCGCTTCCTCCGTCGCGCGCACGGACAGACCTTCCGCCACAATGCGCTGAGCCAGACGTTCCATCTCCGCGGGATCCGGCAGCGCCAACAGAGCGCGAGCGTGACCGGAACTCAGTACACCGGCCGCCACACGTCGCTGCACCAGTGCAGGAAGACGCAGCAGTCGCAACGTGTTTGAGATCTGCGGGCGGGACCGCCCGATGCGCTCCGACAGCTGCTCCTGAGTGGCACCGAATTCTTCCATCAGCTGCTGGTACGCGGCCGCCTCTTCCAGGGGATTCAGCTGGGCGCGGTGCAGGTTCTCCAGCAGTGCATCCCGGAGCAATTCGTCATCGGCCGTTTCCCGGACGATCGCGGGGATGGTGCTCATCCCAGCAGCCTGAACCGCCCGCCAACGGCGCTCACCCATGACCAGCTCATAGGCTTCCGGACCTCCGTCGCGGCTGGGACGCACGACGATGGGCTGGAGAACCCCAAGTTCCTTCACCGAGAAGGCCAGCTCCGCCAGCTCGTCCTCGTCGAACACCTGCCGTGGCTGCTTGCGGTTGGGGTGGATGTCCGTCACCGCCAACTCGGCGAAGGCAGCACCCGGAACGACTCGCAGGTCGCCGCCGTTATCGTTCACTTCGGTGGTGCCTGCATCATCCGTGGGCATACCTGCGCTTGAATCGGGCGCAGTCTCCGGAGAGCTCTCGGCCAGCGGAGAAGTGTCTTCGTCTCGGGTCCGCGCGCCTTCCACCGTGGCATCTTCTCCAATGCCCTGTGACCCCGAGGTGTCAGAGCCCTTCGCGGCGGATGTTTCACGTGAAACATCGCTCGTCCCGGTGGAACTGTCCTGTTTGGAAGCCACATCGGTACGGTTTTTCTGGTCGTCCGCAGGAGACGTAGTGGGCTCGGGCGCCATGGAGGAATCGCGCCCGGAAGTCGGCGTGGATGTCTCCGAGACACTCGACGCACCTTCGCGGTGCGTTGCTCGCCAAGTGTCCCCGTCACCGTCCGGCGTCACTCCCGACGTGCCCACAGGGCTGGACGGGGCATCGGAGAAGGAGTCTGGATCGGACGGCAGGAAGAACATGTCCACGGGCCGGCTCACATTCGTTGTGCTTCGCAGTGCCTGCCCCATGTCGCGACGGCGTTGAGCTGGTCGACCTGTCGAGTCCTTGGAACGACCGCCCGGCCGGGACGCGGCTGCACTGGATGTTTCACGTGAAACATCGCTATCCCGTTCGTGGTCCTTCCGGCCTGAGCTGTCATGCCTTGCGGAGTCCTGCGTGGTTTCTGCCGCGCGGTCACTGGGCGTAGCGGACTGCTCGACATCAGCATGTGCGCCTGGGCCTTCGGGGCTGACCGCGTTCTTCCGCTCACTCCCCGTGCCGACGGCTGCGGCGCCGGCACCGGCACCACCATTGGAGGACTTCCTGGCCCCCACGGTCTTTGCGCCGTCCGAGGACGCCTTGCCGGCCGTCGTCCTCGTGCTCTTGTCCATCTCCTCGGCCCCCGCAGCACTGCGCGCCTCCACTGCCGTGGCCGTCGTGGACTTCTTGGCTCCAGACCCGGCCTTCTTAACCGCGTCAGTCCCGGAAGAACGGGAGGTCGCCTTGTCGCTTGTCGTCGTTCGCTTCGATGAAGGCGCGCCCTTGCCTGCCGTTCCGGTTTTGGGCGCCTTGCCGGTCGAGGCCGCGTTCTTCGAGTTCCCGGATGTCTTGGATGCCTCTGCGCCGCCGACCGAGCCGGTTCGCTGACGTCGTCGACCGCTTTCCGGCTTGCTGGGCTCATCGGTGGCCTCGTTTTGGCTCCCCGCAGCTTTGCGTTGAGTCTCCGGTTCTCCACTGGGGATGAGGGCACCAAGACCTCGCCCAAGCCCCCGACGTCGTTCGACCACGTTCATGTCCTTTCACCGATGATGTGCTGTCCATCGTAGTCGTGGTGGGGTTCGCCCCACGCGTTGACGGAAGCATTCCCCGCCATGTCCTGGGGCGTCCCGAATCAGTCACGGCGTCGCTCGACATCCCCCACTGCGAACAGCAGGATGCCCCAATGTTTCACGTGAAACATCGGGGCATCCCATTGTGGGCCGCATCCGCCAGTGAGATTATCCGCGACCTGGCCGGTGGTCTCAGCTGTCCTGCATGCTCGGCCGCCACCTCGTGTGAACCTGTCGGTGGCGCCGACTCACGTGAGGCCTCATCTCTGGGAAGTGCCAGGCTCCCGCGCGGCCAGTTCAGCCGCCGCTTCAAGATAGGAGAGCGCGCCTGTGGAGCTCGGGTCGTAGGTGATGACACTCTGCTGATAGCTGGGTGCTTCCGAGATCCGCACAGATCGCGGGATCATCGTCTCCATCACCTCGTCCGGGAAGTGCTGACGCACTTCGTCTGCCACCTGCGACGCCAGGTTGGTCCTGCCGTCGTACATGGTCAGCAGAATGGAGGAAACCGTGAGCTGGGGGTTGAGGTGCTTCTGGATCATCTTGATGTTGTTGAGGAGCTGGCTCAGTCCCTCCAGAGCGTAGTACTCGCACTGGATGGGGATCAGCACCTCCGTGGCCGCCACGAACGCGTTGATGGTCAGCAGACCCAGGCTCGGGGGGCAGTCGATGAACACGTAGTCCAGCCGCGGCAAACCGTTCTGCTCGCGTGACTCCGCGTACTCCGCGAGAGCTCGTTGCAGACGCTGCTCGCGAGCCACCACGGACACCAGCTCGATCTCCGCGCCCGCGAGGTCGATCGTGGCGGGGAGTACCCACAGGTTCTCCATCTCGCGAGACTCCTTGACCACGTCCGCCACGGGCACCTCGTCGATGAGGATGTCGTACACCGAGTCCGCATCCGCTCCGTGGGGAATGCCGAGGGCAGTGGAGGCATTGCCCTGGGGGTCGTTGTCGACCACCAGCACGTGCTGACCCTGCTGGGCCAGCGCCACCGCCAGGTTCACGGACGTGCTGGTCTTGCCCACGCCGCCCTTCTGGTTGCTGATGGTGATGAAGCGAGTGTTCTTCGGATGCTCCAAGTGGACGTTCTTGAGCTTGGCGCGACGCTTGTTCTCTTCCACGAGTTTCCTCCCCAGAGCGGTATCAGCCACCGCATCCTGTGCTGCAAGACCGGCGTGAGCGTCTGTTTCACGTGAAACATGCTTGCCGCGATCCGGGACAACCTTTTTGGACTGATTAGCGGGATCGGGCGGCAACCCGAAATCGTGTCCGCGTTTCACGGCCTGCGGGTCGTGCTCCGGGGTGGTCATCGACGGTCCCTTTCATGGCTGATGCGTGCTCCTCGTAGCTTATCCGCATCCGTCCCCGCACCCTGGTGCCAGAGGCAGGTCAGAGCACCAGGCGCACCACCGTGGTGGGTTCGGCCAGCAGGTCCTCGCCCACGGTCAGAACCTCCGACTCCCTGACACCGAAGCGCCCCAACTTCTTGGACGCCTTCGTGAGCTCGTCCTCCGCCGACCGGCCCTTGAGGGCGAGCAGCTCACCCCGGCCCTTCAGCAGGGGGAGGGTGATGTCCACGAGACCGACCAGAGCTGACACGGCGCGCGCCGTGACCACGTCCACGGCGCCGACATCCTGCTTGGCCTGCTCCGCGCGGGCCCGCAGCACCCGGACGTTGTCCAGCTCGAGGTCGGAGACGACCTCCTCGAGCCACACCACGCGCCGTTCCAGCGGTTCCACCAGGGTGATCTGCAGATCCGGGCGGGCGATGGCCAGGCACAGACCCGGCAGACCCGCCCCCGACCCCACGTCCACCACGCGCGAGTCAGCGGGGATGAGCTCCTGCACCACGGCGCAGTTGAGAACGTGCCGCTCCCACAGGCGCGGGGCTTCCCGGGGCCCGATGAGACCGCGTACGATCCCGGATGAGGCCAGGTGCTCCGTGTAGCGCCGCGCAAGGTCCAGCCGGGGGCCGAAGATGGCCCGCGCCGCAGGTTCCAGGTCCCCGAGTGGTGGAGCCGGCTGGGGCTCCGGTGCGGCCCGGTGAGCGGGTTCCTGGCCGGAACCGCCTGCCCCTCCGGCCGACGGCCCCGCGGGCCGTCCGTTGGACTCCTGGGCGCTCATACGCCGGCCGAGATCACGATGTGGCGCCCAGCGCCGTCGCCCTCGGACTCGGAGACCAGCCCGGCCTCCGCCACGGCGTCGTGCACGATCTTGCGCTCGTACGGGGACAGGGGCGGCAGGTGCACGCTCTCGCCGTCCGCGCGGACCCTGGCCACGGCGTCGTCGGCCAGGGAACGAAGCTCGGCCGCGCGTTCGTCCCGGTGACCCGCCACGTCGAGAATCAGGCGGCTGCGCCGCTGCGTGGCACTGAGGACCGACAGGCGGGCGAGCTCCTGAAGAGCCTCCACGATCTCACCGTCCTGGCCCACGAGAGCCCGCAGATCGGCGTCGTCGTCCTCGGCCACGACGGAGACGTAGGTGCGGCCGTCGCGCACCTCGATGTCGATGTCACCGTCGATGTCCGCGGTGTCGAGGAGCTCCTCGATGTAGTCCGCGGCGATCTCGCCCTCCTCCTCCAGCGGGGAGAGCGGGGCAGTGTCCACCTGCGACTCCGGTGCCACGGTCTCCTCCAGAGCCGTGTCCTGGGCGTTGTCCGTCTCGTTCATGGCGGGAGACCTCTCAGCCGTTGTTCTTCTTGGTCTGCTGCTTCTGACGCTTCTTGGACACGGGCTGGTTGCGCTGGCCGGCAGCCGCACGCACCCGCTGCTCCTCGACCTTCTCCTCGTGCTCCTTCTTGGTCATGCCCACGGGGGGCAGACCCTTGGCGGCGCGCCGATCGTTGAGCTCGCGCTCCGCCTGGGAACCCTTGGTGGGGTTGTTGCGGATGACCCACCACTGCTGGCCCATGGACCACAGGTTGGAGACGGTCCAGTAGACGAGCACGCCCAGGGGGAAGTTGATGCCGCCCACCGCGAAGATGATGGGGAACAGGTAGAGCATCATCTGCTGCTGGCGGTACATGGGCGAGGCCTTGGCAGTGTCGCTCATGTTGCGGGCAGTCAGTTGCTTCTGCGTGATGAACTGGGTGGCGCTCATGGCCACGATCATCACGATCGCCAGGATGACCGTGGCGGTGTGGTTGCCGTCACCCGGCTGCATCAGTGTGGAGAACAGCGGGGCGCCGAAGATGGTGGACTCGTTGAACTGGTGGACCATCTCCGGCGTGAGGAGGTGGATCGCCTCGTTGTTGGCGGCCGCCTGGGGGACCGAGCGCAGCACCTGGAACAGGGCGAAGAAGATGGGCATCTGCACGATCACGGGCAGGCACGCCGCGAACGGGTTGGAGCCGTGCTTCTTGTACAGGGCCATCTGCTCCTCCGCCATGGCCTGGCGGGAGAGCTGGTCCTTCTTGCCCTTGTACTTGGCCTGCAGCTTGGCCATCTCCGGCTGCAGCTCCTGCATGCCGCGCATGGACTTGATCTGCTTGAGGAACAGCGGGATGGTCAGCGTCCGCATCACCAGGGTGAGACCCACGATGCACAGCACCCAGGTGAGACCGGACGTGGGATCGGCACCGATCAGGGTGAACAGCTCGTGAAACACCCACAGGACTGCGGACACGATCCATTTGAAGGGCAAGAGAATCAGGTCGAAGAAGTTCATCGAGCGTTGGCTCCTTGAGCCGCATGGTGGCGGGCCTGACAGTCGTGCGTGTACTCACGCACGAGGTTCGGGTGGTTGAGCAGAACGATTCTGGGGGTCGTGGCGAGGGTCGGGAACTCCCGGCCACCCCCCGGGATCCTGTCGATCCCCCCGGCGGCCCAGGGGTGGCAGCGCAGCAGCCGCATAACACTCAGCCCCAGTCCGCGCACAGCACCGTGCACGGTGACGGCTTCGAGCGCGTAGGCGGAGCAGGAGGGGAAGTAGCGGCACACGTCCCCGTAGAGCGGGGAGACGATGGTCCTGTAGAGCTTGAGCAGGGCGATCAGAAGGTTCTGCGGAGCCTGCTTGACCGCGCCGAGCACACCACCCGAGGTGTTGAACTCGTGCGGGGCGCGTGCCAGCAGCTGCTCAGGAGTCACCCGTGGTGTCACGTGCGCCTCCTTCTCGATCGTCCACGGGGCACGTTACGGCATGGTGCCCGGGACCAGCTGTGAGCGTCATCGTGCCCGCCGCACCGCGGCCGTGAATGCGGCCCGGTAGTCGCTGCCCAGTTCGTCCCAGTCCGCGGCCGCAGCGGGGGGCAGGGCCCGCACCACCACGTCCATGCCGTGGGGCTGGTCCCGCACGCTGCTCGCGCTGAGCTCGCGCAGCCGGCGCTTGACCTTGTTGCGCGTCACCGCGTTGCCCACGGCCTTGGAGACCACGAACCCCACGCGGGACGGTTCACCCGTGTGCATGCGCACGGATACGACGACGTTCCGGCGACCGCTGCGGGCACCGGAACGTACGGTGGTCGTGAACTGCGCCGAGGTCCGCATCCGGTGCCGAGTGGGCAGCATGACGCGAACCTCGAGACGCGGGGGCTCAGGCCGAGAGGCTGGCGCGACCCTTGCTGCGGCGGGCACCGATGATGGCGCGGCCGGCGCGGGTGCGCATGCGAGCACGGAAGCCGTGCTTGCGGGCGCGGCGGCGGTTGTTCGGCTGGAAAGTCCGCTTGGGCATTAGTCACTCCATGAGGTTGGACTACGGTGAGCCGACTGCGAGAAGTCGCAGGGGGCGCACGCGGTAGGTTTCTGGGGGCGTGCGGGCATGCAGAGATCGCGATGCTGCACGCACAAGACCTATCCACAGTAGTCAATGGGGCCAGCCGGGTCAAATACCGGGCTCGACGCCGCCCGCCCCCGGGTCCGAGGCCGTCGCCGACCAGAGCTCCCGCCGCCGGCCAGCGGGCACCGCGCCGTTACCGCCACGAAGGGCCCGACCCGGAGCTGCCCTGCCGGTGGCCACCCGGCCCGCAGACCCGCACCCCGCTCTCCCGAAGGGGTCGCACGCGCGGCGGACAGCACTTCCACAGCTGTGCATCCACGGTCCGCAGGGCATGTGGAAAACGGCCGGTCCGCGCCGTGGCGCGGCAGGTTATCCCCAGGCGCGAACTACACGTCTGTAGTTCCACCTGCCCGCGGATTCGGGCTATGAAGTGCCGTGACACCTGATCTAGGCTGAACCCCACGGCCACCCCCCACGAGGTTTATCCACCGCTGTGAACAACTCTGTGGAAAACTGGGCCGTTCCCGGTCCAACACGTCAGGAGTCGCTCATGCAGCAGGACAACCAGACACTGTCCGAGCAGTGGGCAGAGTGTGTCCGCTTCATGAACGAGAATCCCCGGGTGACCGGGCGCTCACGCGGCAACATCGCGCTGTGCGAACCCCGTGGGCTGATGGGCTCCACGCTCCTGGTGGCCGTTCCCAGTGAGGTCACCCGCGAGTTCCTCCAGCACCGACCCATGTCCGAGATCCTGGACGACACCGTGCACAGGGTCTTCGGCGCCGACACCCTGGTGGCCTTCGTGGTGGACCCGGAGCTCGAGATGCAGCCGAGCCCGTCGCGGCCCCCGGCTGACACCCGCCGCGCCAGCGCTGATCGCACGCACCGCGCCCCGGCGGACGGTGGCCGGGCGGACACCGAGTCCAGCTCCACCCAGCAGCGCGGACCCAGCGCGCCCTCGCTGACCGAGATCGAGGCGGAGCGCGCGCCGGGCTCGTTCCTCACTCCCCAGGAACAGGCGGCGGATCCCGAGAGCCGGTTCTCGACCCGTCCCGGCGCAGAGCCGTCCGTTGCCCCACCCGGTCGGGATGCGGAGTTCGGAGGACTTCCGCCCCGCAGGGAGCAGACCCCGGTCCCCGCGCCGCGGGAGGTGCTCACCACCGGCAACGGCTCGGACACCAGCCCCGCCGATTCCGAGTGGGACAGCTCCGCCCGGCTGAACCCCAAGTACGTGTTCGACTCCTTCGTGATCGGCCAGTCCAACCGTTTTGCCCACGCCGCAGCGTTCGCGGTCGCGGAGACCCCCGCCAAGGCATATAACCCGTTGTTCATCTACGGGGACTCCGGCCTGGGCAAGACCCACCTGCTGCACGCCATTGGCCACTACGCCAAGCGGCTCTATCCCAAGATGCGGGTGCGGTACGTGAACTCCGAGGAGTTCACCAACGACTTCATCAACTCCATCCGGGACGACGAGGGTTCGTCCTTCAAGGGCATCTACCGCAACGTGGACCTCCTGCTGATCGACGACATCCAGTTCCTCGCGGGCAAGGAGCACACGCAGGAGGAGTTCTTCCACACCTTCAACGCGCTGCACAACCACGAGAAGCAGATCGTCATCACCTCCGACATGCCTCCCAAGCAGCTCACCGGCTTCGCCGAGCGCATGCGGTCCCGGTTCGAGTGGGGTCTGATCACGGACGTGCAGCCGCCGGAGCTTGAGACGCGCATCGCGATCCTGCGGAAGAAGGCCATCAGTGAAGGCATGGATGCCCCGGACGACGTGATGGAGTACATCGCGTCCCACATCTCCACGAACATCCGCGAGCTCGAGGGCGCGCTCATCCGGGTGACCGCGTTCGCGTCGCTCAACAAGCAGCCCGTGGATCTTCCCCTCGCCGAGCTGGTGCTCAAGGACCTGATCACGGACGACGGCGGGCAGGAGATCACCGCGGCGTCGATCCTGGGCCAGACTGCGGCGTTCTTCAACATCACCCTGGACGAGCTGAAGTCCAAGTCCCGCACCCGGACCCTCGTGACGGCTCGGCAGATCGCCATGTACCTGCTGCGCGAGCTCACGGACATGTCCCTTCCCAAGATCGGGCAGGAGCTGGGGGGCCGTGACCACACCACCGTGATGCACGCCGACCGCAAGATCCGCACCCTCATGGCGGAGCGTCGACAGATCTTCGACCAGGTCACGGAACTGACCAACCGGATCAAGCAGCAGTCGCGCGAGGGCTGAGCCCGGCGGCGAGCACCCGCACCGCAGAGATCCTCCACGGGGCCCTGGCCATGTCCGGGGCCCCGTTCTTGTGATTCGTCCACAGGCACGGACCGCTCCACCCCGCGCTTCTGGAGGCGCGTTCCACAGCGCCAGGGCCCTGTGTGGACGGCCTGTGCACGGGCGAGAACGAGGCGGTGTGGAAAAATCTGTGGACAACGAGCCTGGGCCGGTGGAGAACGTCTGCGAATCGGTGGGCAGTGCTGTGGAATCCCCGGAATCACGCGGAAGTTCTGCACTGAGCGGTCACAGGCAGGTGGCCGCCGATCCACAGTGCATCAACACCGTGGAGCCGCTCGACGGCTGGGATGCAGGCGGTTATCCACAGAACCCACAGGGGTTATTAACACTTCTGACCCTTAAAGAAAGATCCACCGAATAACAAAAATCCGGACGATCCACCCCGTGCGCCCCTCGAGGATCTCTGTAATTACACGAATCCCCGACGCGACGGCGGCGCACACGATCTCCCCACCACCTCACCCCGTTGGGGAGGCGTCCTCCGTGGCGGATACCATGCAGGGAAGACACTCCTGTCCAAAGCCAACAGAGGGGCACCTTCGTGAAGTTCTCGGTCGAGCGCGACGTACTGGCTGAAGCAGTCACCTGGACTGCTCGTTCGCTGTCCCCGCGGCCCCCCGTTCCCGTGCTGTCCGGTCTGCTCATCAAGGCGGAGAACGGGTCCCTGTCCATCGCGAGCTTCGACTACGAGATCTCCGCTCGCCTCACCATCAGTGCGGACGTCATGGAGGAGGGAACCACCCTCGTCTCGGGTCGCCTGCTCGCGGACATCTGCCGCTCGCTGCCCTCCGCGCCCGTTCAGCTCGAGGCCGACGGCGGAAAGGTCACCCTCACGTGCCGGTCCTCCAAGTTCAACCTCGCAGCCATGCCGGTGGACGACTACCCCCAGCTGCCGGGCCTCCCGGAGCTCTCGGGCGTGGTGGCCGGTGACGAGTTCGCCCACGCCGTCGCGCAGGTGAACATCGCGGCGTCCAAGGACGACACCCTCCCGATCCTCACCGGCATCCGCATGGAGATCGAGGGCGAGAAGATGACCCTCCTAGCCACGGACCGGTACCGCCTGGCCATGCGCGAACTCACGTGGCGCCCCACCGATCCCACGCTGTCCACCGCGGCACTCATCAAGGCCAAGACCCTCAACGACGTCGCCAAGACCCTCGGCTCTGCCGGGGACGTCAACATGGCGCTGGCCGAGAACACCGAGCTCGTGGGCTTCGAGTCCGGCGGTCGGCGCACCACCAGCCTGCTGATCGACGGCGAGTACCCCAAGATCCGCTCGCTGTTCCCCGAGAACACCCCGATCACCGCGGTGGTGCGCACCTCGGAGCTCGTCGAGGCCGTGCGCCGCGTGTCCCTCGTGGCCGAGCGCAACACCCCGGTGCGGCTGGCCTTCAGCGAGGGCCAGGTGGCGCTCGACGCCGGCACCGGTGAGGATGCCCAGGCCTCCGAGGTCCTTGACGCGCAGCTCAACGGGGACGACATCACCGTGGCGTTCAACCCCACGTACCTGTCCGAGGGACTGAACGCGTTCGACTCGGCCTACGTGCGGTTCTCGTTCACCGCTCCGCCCAAGCCCGCCGTGCTCTCCGCGCAGGCAGAGCCGGACGGCGAGGATGACGTGGACTACAAGTACCTGCTCATGCCGGTCCGTCTGCCCAACCAGTGATCGTGTGTTCGTAGACCACCTCTCGCTGCTGGATTACCGGACCTACGCCGGTCTGGACCTCGCACTGACCCCGGGACTCACGGTGTTCGCCGGTCCCAACGGCGTGGGCAAGACCAACATCGTGGAGGCGGTCGACTGGGCCGCGTCCCTGGCCTCCCACCGTGTCTCCGGCAACGGGCCCCTGATCGCCACGGGCTCGGAGCGTGCGATCATCCGGCTGCGGGTGAACCGCGGTGGGCAGCGCACGGTGCTGGAGTACGAGCTCAATGCGGCGCGGGCCAACCGCGTGCGGATCAACCGCGCCGCACCCGTGCGCGCCCGGGAGGCGCTCGGGACACTGCACACCGTGCTGTTCTCCCCCGAGGACCTCACCCTGGTGAAGGGTGATCCGTCCCACCGGCGGCGGTTCCTGGACGACCTCGCCACGGCCATGCGGCCCGTGCTCTCCGCGGCCCGCTCGGACTACGACCGTGCGCTGAAGCAGCGCAACGCCCTGCTCAAGTCCACTCGCCGTTCCCGGGCCTTCTCGGACTCGGACCGGGCGACGCTCGCGGTGTGGAACGACCAGCTGGCACGGGCCGGCGCGGCTCTGATGGCCGCGAGGCTCCAGCTCCTCGAGGCCCTGGAGCCCGAGGTGGACCGTGCCTACCAGCAGCTCACGGAGGGCCCCAAGCACGTCAGGCTCGAGTACGAGAGCTCCTCCGTGGCCCCGGGCGCGGACCAGCACGCCCTCGCCCACTTCACCGTGGCGGATCTCCACGGGCTCATGATGGACGCCTTCGAACGCGTGGAGCGCCAGGAGCGCGAGCGCGGCATCACCCTGGTGGGTCCGCACCGGGACGATCTGCTGATCCGCCTGGGAGACACACCCGCCAAGGGCTACGCGTCCCACGGGGAGACCTGGTCCATCGCCCTCTCGCTGCGCCTGGGGTCCTGGTACGTGCACGTGGCCGACGACCCGTCCCCGGGTGCCGCTCCGGTGCTGATCCTGGACGACGTGTTCGCGGAGCTGGACGCCCGCCGCCGGAGTCGGCTGGCGGAGCTCGTGCGGCAGGCGGAACAGGTGCTCGTCACGGCGGCCGTGGACGAGGACCTTCCCGCGGCTCTGCTCGAGAGCTCCCACACGGTCCTGGACGTGGAGCCGGGCGTGGTCCGGGAACGCGGCGCGGCGGCGTCGTCCGCCGGAGCGGACCAGCACGAGGGCGCCGGAGATGAGTGACACGGTGCACCGGGACGTGGTGGACGCCGCGGCCGTGGCCCTGCAGCGGGCGCGGAAGGCGGCGCAGGACCGCGGGGACAAGCCGCTGTCCACCGCGGCCGCGGCCAAGAACATGCGGGCGTTCGGAACCGCCATGGAGGAGGGGACCGGTTCCCCGGCGCTGCGCAGCAGGAACCGCTACGGGACGGACCCCCGGCAGCTGGGGGGATTCTCCGGCCCGGGACGCTCGGCGCGGGACCCCCGGCCGCTGTCCTCGGTGGTGGACACGCTCATGACCCACCGCGGGTGGAAGACCCCCGTGAACGTGAGCAGCGTGCTCGCGGACTGGGCCTCCCTGGTGGGTCCGCGCAACGCGGAGCACACGTGGCCCGAGCACTTCGAGGACACGGTGGTGCGGGTGCGCTGCGACTCCACGGCGTACGCCACCCAGCTGCGGCTGATCCAGTCCGAGATCCTGCGCAGCTTCGCCGAGAAGCTCGGCGAGGGCATCGTCACCAGGTTGGAGATCCACGGCCCTGTGGGGCCCAGCTGGAAGCGGGGACGCTGGGCGGTGCAGGGTCGAGGCCCCCGGGACACGTACGGGTAGGCGGATCCGCCCAAAACCCGCCAGAATCCCGCGAGCCGCTCCGGGCCCCGGAAATGACGTCACCCATCACGGCGGGGTTCCGGGGCGTCTGGCGGCCGTTGAGGGCTTGATCCGCGGGAACATCCGCTAGAATGAGAAGTCACAGATCTCTTCGTCCCGCCAGCCGATGAGCCGCGAACCGTCTCATCGGCTGTACTCATGTGGGCCGGGCGACGATCGCCAACGATTACGCAGGAGGACCGGAAACCCCGTGGCTACAGAGGACTCCCCACAGCACGAGTACGGCGCGAGCGACATCACCGTCCTGGAAGGTCTCGAGGCGGTCAGGAAGCGCCCGGGGATGTACATCGGCTCCACCGGGCCCCGGGGTCTGCACCACCTGGTCTACGAGGTGGTCGACAACTCCGTGGACGAGGCCCTGGCCGGATACTGCGACCACATCGAGGTCACGCTGCAGGCGGACGGCGGCGTGCGCGTGTCCGACAACGGCCGCGGCATCCCCGTGGACATGCACCCCACCGAGGGCAGGCCCACCGTGGAGGTCGTGATGACCATCCTGCACGCGGGCGGCAAGTTCGGCGGCGGCGGGTACGCCGTCTCCGGTGGTCTGCACGGCGTGGGCATCTCCGTGGTCAACGCCCTGTCCTCGCGGGTGGACACCGAGGTCCGCCGCCAGGGGCACGTGTGGCGCATGAGCTTCGCCAACGGCGGCCGCCCGCAGGGTGAGCTGGTCAAGGGCGAGGCCACGGAGGAGACGGGCACCACCCAGGTCTTCTACCCGGACGCCGAGATCTTCGAGACCGTGGACTTCGACTTCGAGACCCTGCGTGCGCGCTTCCAGCAGATGGCGTTCCTGAACAAGGGCCTGCGGATCTCCCTCACGGACGAGCGCGCCACGGACGAGACCGGCGAGGAGATCGCCGGGGACACTGTCGCGGACGCCACCGGCCCCCTCGAGGGACAGGACGGCGGCACGGCCGGCGCGGACGACGACGCCGCGGCGGCCGGCGCGCGCCAGGTGGTCTACTGCTACGAGGACGGCCTGCTGGACTACGTGACGTTCCTGAACTCCTCCAAGAAGGCGGAGCTGATCCACCAGGACGTGATCTCCCTGGAGGTGGACGACCAGGACAAGAAGATGTCCCTGGAACTGGCCATGCAGTGGACCACGGCGTTCAACGAGTCCGTGCACACGTACGCCAACACGATCAACACGCACGAGGGCGGCACCCACGAGGAGGGCTTCCGCACCGCACTGACCACGCTGATCAACCGCTACGCCCGTGAGAACAAGCTGCTGCGGGACAAGGACGACAACCTCACGGGCGAGGACGTCCGCGAGGGTCTCACCGCGGTGATCTCCATCAAGCTCTCCGAGCCGCAGTTCGAGGGCCAGACCAAGACCAAGCTGGGCAACTCCGAGGCCAAGACCTTCGTGCAGCGCGAGATGTTCGAGCTCTTCGGGGCGTGGCTGGAGCGCAACCCGAACCCGGCCAAGGACATTGTCCGCAAGGCCATCTACGCCTCCCAGGCCCGCCTGGCCGCCCGGAAGGCGCGCGAGACCACGCGCCGCAAGGGTCTGCTGGAGTCCGGTGGGATGCCCGGAAAGCTCAAGGACTGCTCGTCCAAGGACCCCACGCTCTCGGAGATCTACATCGTGGAGGGCGACTCCGCGGGTGGTTCCGCGGTGCAGGGCCGCGACCCCGCGCACCAGGCGATCCTCCCGCTGCGCGGCAAGATCCTCAACGTGGAGCGCGCCCGGCTGGACCGTGCACTGTCCAACGCCGAGGTGCAGTCCATGATCACGGCGTTCGGCGCGGGCATCGGGGACGACTTCGACATCGAGAAGGCCCGGTACCACAAGATCGTGCTGATGGCGGACGCGGACGTGGACGGCCAGCACATCACCACGCTGCTGCTCACGCTGCTGTTCCGCTTCATGCGCCCGCTCATCGAGCACGGCTACGTGTACCTCGCGCAGCCGCCGCTGTACCGCATCAAGTGGTCCAACGCGCCGCACGACTACGTGTTCTCGGACGCGGAGCGCGACGCCGCCCTGTCCAAGGGTCTCGCGGAGAACCGCCGCCTGCCCAAGGACAACGGCATCCAGCGCTACAAGGGTCTGGGCGAGATGGACTACACCGAGCTGTGGGAGACCACCATGGACCCGGAGCACCGCACGCTGCTGCAGGTCACCATGGACGACGCCGCCGCGGCGGACCAGGTCTTCTCGGTGCTGATGGGCGAGGACGTGGAGTCCCGTCGGGAGTTCATCCAGCAGAACGCCAAGGACATTCGGTTCCTCGACATCTAGGCATGTCAACCGCCGGATATTCCCCTGCCGGCATGAACAGTGGACCGTGAGAGACCAGCAGAAACGGACAGCAACGCATGAGTGACGAGACGCAGGCAGGCCCCGGCCCCGTGGATCCGGAGAACACCCCCGAGGCGGTCGAGGGAGTCGTGGTGGACGACCTCGAGGTGACCTCGGACCGCGTGGAGCAGATCGACCTGCAGACGGAGATGCAGCGCTCCTACCTGGACTACGCCATGGCCGTGATCGTGGGCCGTGCGCTGCCGGACGTGCGGGACGGCCTCAAGCCCGTGCACCGCCGCGTGCTCTACACCATGTACGACGGCGGCTACCGCCCGGAGCGCTCGTTCAACAAGTGCGCTCGCGTCGTCGGAGACGTGATGGGCAACTACCACCCCCACGGCGACTCCGCGATCTACGACGCCCTGGTGCGACTGATCCAGAACTGGACCATGCGCTACCCGCTCGCGCTGGGGCAGGGCAACTTCGGCTCCCCGGGCAACGACGGCGCCGCGGCACCCCGGTACACCGAGACCAAGATGGCGCCGCTGGCCATGGAGATGGTCCGGGACATCCACGAGGACACCGTGGACTTCCAGGACAACTACGACGGCAAGCAGCAGGAGCCCACGGTGCTGCCGTCCCGGTTCCCGAACCTGCTGGTCAACGGTTCCGCGGGCATCGCGGTGGGCATGGCCACGAACATCCCGCCGCACAACCTGCGCGAGGTCGCGGACGGCGTCCAGTGGTACCTGCAGAACCCGGACGTGGACCGCGAGACCCTGCTGGAGGAGCTCATCAAGCGGGTCAAGGGCCCGGACTTCCCGTCCGGCGCCCAGATCCTGGGGCACAAGGGGATCGAGCAGGCCTACCGCACGGGCCGCGGCTCCATCACGCAGCGCGCCGTGGTCAGCGTGGAGGAGATCCACAACCGCACGTGCCTGGTGGTCACCGAGCTGCCCTACCAGGTCAACCCGGACAACCTGGCCATCAAGATCGCGGACCTGGTCAAGGACGGCAAGGTCCAGGGCATCGCGGACATGCGCGACGAGACCTCCGGGCGCACCGGTCAGCGCCTGGTCATCGTGCTCAAGCGCGACGCCGTGCCCAAGGTGGTGCTCAACAACCTCTACAAGCACACGCAGCTGCAGGAGAACTTCTCCGCGAACATGCTCGCTCTCGTGGACGGCGTGCCGCGCACCCTGTCGCTGGACGCGTTCGTGCACCACTGGGTGACGCACCAGATGGAAGTCATCGTGCGGCGCACCAGGTACCGCCTCAAGCAGGCGCAGGAGGAGGCGCACATCCTGCTGGGCCTGCTCAAGGCCCTGGACGCCCTGGACGAGGTCATCGCCCTGATCCGCCGCTCCCCCACGGTGGAGGAGGCCCGCAGCGGGCTCATGGAGCTGCTCGGGATCGACGAGGCGCAGGCCCAGGCGATCCTCAACATGCAGCTGCGGCGCCTGGCCGCCCTGGAGCGCCAGAAGATCCAGGACCGGCACGCGGAGCTGCAGCGGCTGATCGCCGAGTACGAGGAGATCATCGCGTCCGAGGCACGCCAGCGCGAGATCATCTCGGAGGAGCTCGCGGAGATCGTGGAGCGCTACGGGGACGACCGCCGCACCGAGGTGCTGTACGGCTTCGACGGGGACGTCTCCATGGAGGATCTCATCCCGCAGCAGCAGGTGGTGGTCACCATCACCCGTGACGGCTACGTCAAGCGCACCCGCGCGGACGAGTACCGCGCACAGCACCGCGGCGGCCGCGGCATCAAGGGCGCCCAGCTGCGCGGGGACGACGTCGTGGAGCACTTCTTCGTGACGAACACCCACCACTGGATCCTGTTCTTCACCACCCTGGGCCGGGTCTACCGCGTCAAGGCCTACGAGTTCGTGGAGGCCGGGCGGGACGCCAAGGGCCAGCACGTGGCCAACCTCATGGAGTTCCAGCCCGAGGAGCGGATCGCCAAGGTCATGGAGCTGCGCTCGTACCAGGACGCGCCGTACCTGGTGCTGGCCACCCGCAACGGCCTGGTCAAGAAGTCCCGCCTCACGGACTACGACACCAACCGCTCCGCCGGCGTGATCGCGATCAACCTTCGCGATGACGACGAGCTGGTCTCGGCCATGCTCGTGGACACGGACGACGACGTCATGCTGATCTCGCGCCACGGCCAGTCCCTGCGCTTCCGCGCCGACGACGACGCCCTGCGCCCCATGGGTCGCGCCACCTCGGGTGTCACGGGCATGAAGTTCCGCTCGGGTGACGAGCTGCTCTCCGCCAACGTGGTCCACGACGACTCCCACGTGTTCGTGGTGACCGAGGGCGGCTACGCCAAGCGCACCTCCGTCCAGGAGTACCGCGTGCAGGGCCGAGGTGGGCTGGGCATCAAGGTGGCCAAGCTCGCCGAGGTCCGCGGCGGCCTCGTGGGTGGTCTGATCGTGGGCGAGAACGACGAGGTGCTCGTGGTCATGGAGAGCGGGAAGGTGGTCCGTTCCACCGTGAGTGAGGTGCCGGCCCGCGGCCGCGACACCATGGGCGTGATCTTCGCCAAGCCGGGCCCCGAGGACACCATCGTGGGTGTGGCCCGCAACGCGGAGCGCGAGATCGAGAAGGAAGTGGCCGAGGAGGACGCGGCGCACGGCACCGGGCCGGGCGGCGTCGTCGGTGAGGGACGGGACACCGGATCCGGTGACGTCGTCCCGGAGGGCACCGGGGACGGCCAGGCTGACTCCGACGGCCAGAACGATGCAGTAGCGTTGGAGGACAACGACAACGGAGGTGACGCATGAGCGCGAGCTCGGCCTCGAAAGCGGGCAAGCCCGCGACGACTTCTTCCCCCAAGAAGTCCAAGCCCCAGCAGAACGGAAAGACTTCCGGCAAGGGGCTCGTGCGACCCGCCCCCCGGGCCAAGGTGCGCCGCGCCCGCCTGGTGGTCTCCAAGGTGGACACGTGGTCCGTCCTGAAGCTGGCGTTCCTGCTGTCCGTGGCCCTGGGGATCATCACCGTGGTCGCGTCCCTCGTGCTGTGGCTCGTGCTGGATCTGACCGGTCTCTTCCAGGGCATCAACGAGCTGCTCTCCATGCTCGGTGGCAGTGCGGAGGGAGCGGACATCAAGAAGTTCCTGTCGCTCGGCAACACGGCGCTGTTCTCCACCCTGATCTCCGTGGTCAACGTGATCCTGCTGTCTGCGCTCTCCGTGCTGGGAGCGATCCTGTACAACATCGCGGCGTCGTTGATCGGCGGCATCGGCGTGACCCTCACCGACGACTGATCCCCGGCCCGCACAGATTTGGTGCGGGGACCAACCTCCGGTAAAGTCTTGGCGTGGCCAGCCAGAGAATGCTCTGTTCCGGCCACGCTGAGGGCGTATAGCTCAGACGGTTAGAGCGCTTCGCTGATAACGAAGAGGTCCCAGGTTCAATTCCTGGTACGCCCACCCATCGAATTCCCACCCACCGCGAGTTCTGCTCGACCGGAGGATCCCTGTGAAGTCACGCATTGCGGCACTGGTTGCCCTGACCGGACTGACGGTGGCCGCTGTGAAGTCCTGGCGCGGTGCCGAGGCCAAGCGGGACGCGTGGAATTCGGCAGTGGATCCCGTGGACTGAGAACCGCGGGCACGGCGTTCCTCCCGGCGGAGGAGCGCCGCAACTGAATACGGGGCCTTAGCTCAGTTGGTAGAGCGCTGCCTTTGCAAGGCAGATGTCAGGAGTTCGAATCTCCTAGGCTCCACACTCGAACCCCGGACGCCTCTGCAATGAGGTGTCCGGGGTTCTTCTCGTTCCCCAGCAGGTGAGCGGGGGGCCGCGCAGGGCCGCCGGCACCGACAGAGGGACATGCACGGGGCCGACGGCGCCGGGGCACCGGGTGCCTCAGGCCCGCCGGTTCCCGGGGGCGCCTCCTGCGCGGCACGGGCGGCCCGCCGTGGAACGCGACTGTCACCGAGGAGCGCGGGGCCGTGACAGACTGGTCCCCACCTGTGACGTGCCCCATATCGAAGTGCGGAGTCTCCCCATGCGCGACAAGACCCCCCTGCAGCCCCTGGCCTCGGTCGATCCCCACGAGCCGCTCGAGCGGATCGAGCGGTGGAAGCTGATCGGCCCCGGACTGGTGGTCGCCGCCACGGGCGTGGGGGCCGCGGACATGGTGGCCACCCTCACCGCCGGTTCCCGGTACGGCTACACCCTGCTGTGGGCGGTCGTGGCCGGCACCATCATGAAGATCGTGCTCGTGGAGGGAGCGGGGCGCTACTCCCTGGCCAGTGGCCGCACCATCTTCGAGGGCTGGCGGTCCCTGGGTCGCTGGACCTCCTGGTACTTCGGCCCGTACATCATCATCTGGGGCTTCGTGTACGGAGCCACCGCCATGTCCTCGTCCGCGCTGCCCCTGGCGGCCCTGTTCCCGTTCCTGCCGCTGTGGGCGTGGGCCATGATCATGGGCGTGCTGGGGTTCGGGATCGTGTGGCTCGGACGGTACGCGGTCATCGAGAAGATCACCGCGGCCATGGTGGGCATCATGTTCGTGGTCATGGTGGGCCTGGCCGTCATCACGGTGCCGGACATCCCCGAGATGATCACCGGGCTGATCCCCGTGATCCCCCAGGGCGGCGTGGTGTACACGCTGGCGCTGGCCGGTGGGGTGGGCGGCACCATCACCCTGGCCGCGTACGGCTACTGGCTGCGGGAGAAGGGCTGGCACCAGCCCCGGTGGATGCGCGTCATGCAGCTCGACAACGTGGTGGCCTACACCATGACCGGCATCTTCGTGCTGGCCATGCTCGTGGTGGGTGCCGAGGTGCTCTACTCGGCGGGCTACGCGATCAGTGCCGGGGACAAGGGGCTGCTGGACCTCGACAAGGTGCTGCGCGAGCGCTACGGGGACGTGATCGGCGTGACGTTCCTCGTGGGATTCTGGGCCGCCTCGTTCTCCTCCGTGGTGGGCGTGTGGTCCGGTGTGTCCCTCATGTTCGCGGACTACTGGGGCAACGTCCGGAACAGGCCCAGTGGGCACCCGGACACGAGGACCGGCGGCAAGTACTTCAAGTTCTACCTGCTGTGGCTCACCTTCCCGCCCATGCTCCTGCTGCTGCTGGACAAGCCGGTGTTCCTGATCCTGCTCTACGGCGTGCTGGGCGCCCTGTTCATGCCGTTCCTGGCCGTCACCCTGCTGGGGCTGCTCAACACGTCCCGCACCCCCAAGAAGTGGCGCAACGGCATGTTCACCAACGCCGTGCTGGTGGTGTGCGCGGTGCTGTTCATCATTCTGGGCGTCTACCAGACCTACGACACCGTGGCCGGGATCTTCTCCTGACCCGGCCCTGACAACGACGACGCCGCGCCCCTCGAACGAGGAGCGCGGCGTCGTGCTGTGGCCGCGGGATCCCCGGCGGGGATCCTGCGCAACCTCAGTGCTTGGTGTTGCCCGGGTTGTGCTTGGAGGCGTTGTCCGCGGAACCCAGCTTGGTGTCATCGGTCTTGGAGCCCTTGATCTGCTCCTTGACCTCGTTGACGGTCTGCTTGGCGTCCTCGGCCACCGACTTCACGCCGTCCGTGGCGCGGTGGGCCGCCTGCGTGGCGGTGCCCCCCTGGTGTGCGCTGGACGTGGGGTCCTTGACGTCGTCCACCTTCACACCGGTGCCGGCGGCCACGGTGGAGTTGGTGTTGACGGGGGACGCGGACACGCGCGGCGACGCGGTGGCCGGGGTCTTCCAGGGATCCTGCACCGGACGGGAGGCGCGCCATGCGGCAACGCCTGCCACGCCACCGGCCACGAGCAGACCGAGGACCAGCAGGCCCTTGTGGCCGCCCTGGGCCTTCTTCTGCTGCTTGGCGTACTCCTTGGCGGAGTTCTTGGCGGCCTTCTGGATGCGCTTGACCGTCTTCTTGTCGCCCGTCAGCTTGGTGACGAGTGCGTCGAACTGGTCCGAGGTGTCCGCGTCCGCGACCTTGGCGGCCAGCGCGGCCACGGCGCCCGAGTACTTCTCCTGGGCGGCGGCACGACCGGTGGCGGTCTTCTTGGCGGCCTTGGCGGCGAGGGGAGCGGCAGCCGCGACACCCGCGGCCTTGGCCTTCTCGCTGCGCTTGCGGGCGTCCTCGCCGAAGCTCTGGGCCTTGCCCAGACCGTCCTGGACGTACGGGCTCGTGGCCTCGACGCCGCTCGCGAGGGCGGTGGCGCCGGCCTCCACACCGTGCTGCAGCTTCTCGCCGAGCTCAGCGATCTCGGTGGACAGCCAGTCCCCCGCGTGGACGACCTTGTGCCCGGCCGCCTTGCTGGTGGCCTCGGCCTGCTTCTGAGCCTTGCTCTTGAACACGCTCATGATGTCTCCCTCCTACAGTGGCGATGATGTGAATCTCCACTTCCCAGCATACGTTCTGTGAGCTGGGAGACTCCCGGGGATCGGGCTGCCCGGGGGCCTTTTCACTGTGCGCTGAACACCTTTCGGCCGTCCTGACGGCTTCGTGACACCCGTGCCAGAATGACAGCCATGACTTCCGCTACTGCCACGCACAAGGCCACCATCCACACCAACCACGGGGACATCGTGGTGGAGCTCTTCGGCAACCACGCCCCCAAGACGGTCAAGAACTTCGTGGGTCTCTCGGACGGCACCCAGGAGTGGGCCGATCCCCGCACGGGTGAGAAGCAGTCCGGCCCGCTGTACAAGGACGTCGTGTTCCACCGGATCATCAAGGACTTCATGATCCAGGGCGGGGACCCGCTGGGCCAGGGCATCGGCGGCCCGGGCTACAACTTCGACGACGAGATCCACCCCGAGCTGAACTTCAACGCCCCGTACATGCTGGCCATGGCGAACGCCGGCACCCGCAACGGACGCGGCACCAACGGCTCGCAGTTCTTCATCACCACCGCCCCCACCACCTGGCTGCAGGGCAAGCACACCATCTTCGGCGAGGTGGCGGACGACGACTCCAAGAAGGTCGTGGACGAGCTCAACACCGTCCGCACCGGCGGCCAGGACCGCCCCGTGGAGGACTGCGTGATCACCTCCATCGACGTGGAAGCTCTCTGAGTCCCACTCGAGACCACACAGCGTGGAGCCCACCCGGTCACCGGGTGGGCTCCACGTCTATCCGGGGGCGATGACCCGCCCCACCAGTTGATATGTCGGAGATGACATGAGTGACGACCACGCCGGTGATGAGTTCGACCCGCGACCTGCCCACCCGCACGGGAGCCTGGGCCCCGGGGGAGGACACGGAGCTCCCCCGGGTGGTGTGCCGGCGCCCCGCTACGGCCAGTACCTCCCCGGGCAGCAGCCGCGCGACCCCCGGGAGGGCAACGGCGCCGCTCAGGGCCCGGCACCGCACGGGTACGGGCCGCACGGCCACGGACCGTCCAACGCGGGGCAGCACGACCCTGCCGGGGGCGGCGCGCCCTCCCGCGGGCGTTCCCGGAGGGGGCGCGGACGCAGTGGCTGGCCGGTGACGTGGACGCTCATCGGCATCTGCGCGGGCACGTGGGCGCTGCAGTGGCTCACGCGCCTGTTCACGCCCTACGACCTCTCCACCGTGCTGGGCTACGCCCCCGCCCTCACCGCCTCCCAGCCGTGGCGGATGCTCACGAGCGGTTTCGTGCACGCGATGCCCTCTCCGGTGCACCTGCTGCTGAACATGTACACCCTGTACCTCTTCGGCCGGATGCTGGAGCCGCTGCTGGGAGCGTGGCGGATGGCCGTGCTGTTCCTGCTCTCCGTGCTCGGCGGCTCGGTGGGGGTGCTGCTGCTCGGTGATCCCTGGGTGCTCGTGATCGGTGCCTCCGGCGGCATCTTCGGGCTGTTCGGCGCCATGTTCGTGTTCATGCGGCACTTCGAGAACAGCATCGTGCCCATCACGGTGCTGATCGTGATCAACCTGGCCTTCGGATTCCTGGTGGGAGGGGTGGCGTGGCAGGCCCACCTGGGCGGGCTCGTCACCGGCGCGATCGTGGCGGCGCTCATGCTGCCGCGGCTGCGGCGGAGGATCTGACGACGTGTTCAGCGCTGTTCTCCACAGGGCTTGTCCACACCTGTTAACAACTTACACATCTGTAATTCCACACCTGTGAACAACCCTGTGGATACCGGTTTTCCGGGTTTCGTGGCTTCCAATCCACACATGTGCCGGAAGATATTCACACTTTTCTCCACACCTGTGGAAAACGTCCGTGCACCGGGTGGGGAGAAGGCGCCGGTGACCTCCCGCACATGGGCCCCCAGCGCGAATAATTCCCCCTCCGCGCGCGTTGTCCGTGTGTGCGCCGCGACGAATGTGTGCCGTCCGCCGCCGCCCGCTCATCCCGTACCCGCCGTCGCGTGCGAAGAGCCGCCCCGAGAGGCACGGCAGCCCCCGTGCCGCCCCTCGCTCCCGGATCCTCGAAAGGCCGCGTGGTCATGACCCAGCTGACTCCTGCTCGCCGCCGACTCGCCCTGCTCGCCCTGGCGCTGGGCGGCTTCGGCATCGGCTGCACCGAATTCGCCTCCATGGGCCTGCTCCCGCAGATCGCCCAGGACCTCATGCCGCAGCTCTACGGGCAGTCGCCGGAGACGGGGATCGCCCGGGCGGGCTGGATGGTGAGCGCCTACGCGGCCGGCGTCGTCGTGGGGGCCCCGGTGATCTCCTTCCTGGCGGCGAAGTCGTCGCGCACGGTCATGCTCCTGGTGATGGCTGCGGCGCTGCTCGCGGGCAGCCTGGCCTCCGCGCTGGCACCCTCGTTCGAGTCCCTGGTCGTGCTGCGCTTCCTGGCGGGCGTGCCTCACGGTGCCTACTTCGGGCTCGCGTCCCTGGTGGCCGCCACCGTCATGGGCCCCGGCAACCAGGCCAAGGGTGTGGCCCTCGCGCTGTCCGGTCTCACGGTGGCGAACGTGGTGGGCGTACCCGTCATGACGGCCGTCGGCCAGGCGTGGGGATGGCGGATGGCGTACGGCGCGGTGGCCCTGGTCTTCGCCGCGACCGTCATCGGCCTGTGGTTCACGGTTCCCCGCCAGGAGCCCGTGGTCGGGGCCAGCCGGCGGGGTGAGCTCAAGGCCTTCGCCCTGCCCCAGGTGTGGATCGTGATGGGCGTGGCCGCGGTGGGCTTCGGCGGGTTCTTCGCGATCTACACGTACCTGACCCAGATGGGCCGTGAGCTCGCGGGGCTGTCCGCCGGCGCGATCCCGTGGCTGCTCGCGGTGGTGGGCGTGGGCATGACGATCGGCAACGCCCTCGGCGGCATCAGCGCCGACCGCAGCGCCCGGCGCACCATGGCGGTGGGCTTCCCGGCACTGGCCCTGGCACTTCTGCTCATGGGGATCCTCGGCGGCTCCCCGGTGGGAATCTTCGTGGCCGGTTTCGTGATGGCGCTGGTCAACTCGTTCATCATGCCCAGCATCCAGAGCTGGCTCATCACGGCCGCGGGCTCCGCCCAGCTGATGGGCGCGTCCCTGAACCACGCCGCTTTCAACGTGGCCAACTCGATCGGGGCCCTGCTGGGCAGCGTCGTGATCTCCGCCGGCTTCGGCTACCGCTCACCCGCCGTGGTGGCGTGCGCACTGTCCATCGTGGGCGGGCTGCTCGCGCTCGCGGGCGTCCAGCGGCAGAAGGCGGACCGACGACGCCGCCTGGCGGCCGGGCACCCCGTCACAGCCTCCCAGACGGCGGTCTGAGCAGGGCCCGGATCACTCGATCAGGAACCGTCCCGCCCACAGGAACAGACCTGCGTCCAGCAGCATGAGCAGGGACGCCAGTCCCAGCAGGGCAGTGACGACCACCGTGATCCTGGGCGCGACGGCTGCCCACGTGCGCCGCATGACCGTGGAGAACCGGCCCAGCAGGGTCAGCAGGACCAGGGCGGTCAGGGCGATCTGGCTCAGCAGGGCCCACGCCACCCATCCGATGACCACCCGCGGCAGGGGCTGGGAAGCGGCGACCGCCACGTGGATGTCGAACGGGATGTCGAGCACCACGATCCCCACGAACACCAGTGACGTGGCGTACAGGGCCCACGGGCTCGCGGCGGGCTTCTCCGGGGTCGGTTCTCCCCGGGCCCGGCGGCGCGAGACGGCCCGCCACAGCGCGTAGCCGCCCACCACCACGGCGAGACCGACCTCGACCCACGCGGCGGTGCCGCCGTGGCGCACCAGGGCCCACCAGTCCACGCTCTGCAGGCGAGGGCCCGCGAGAAGCGTGAGGGCCACGCCCCACGCGGCGGTCCCTCCCAGCAGGAGGGCGGACGCGCCCATGATGTGGCGGCGCCGCACCCCCGCCCCGAGGGCTGCGGCCATGATGACCATGGGCGCCGGGTCGAAGCCGCCCAGCGCCGTGGCGAGGACCGTTCCGGTGTATTCCCCCGCGTTCATATCCGGTTCCCGAGGCCGTTCACGCGGGCAGAGGCGCGAACGCCGGGGACGTGCGGCCCAGCCACGCCAGGGAGGAGTCCAGCTGGGCCTCCCACAGGGCGACCCGGTGGGCACCGCTCTGGGAGATGTTCGTCTCCAGGCTTGTGGGGGCGGAGACGGCAGGGGCGAATCCGTGCACGGCGTTCACCGAGACCGTGTCCTCACCGCCGGAGAAGAACCAGAGGCGGACGTCCGGCGTGTCGCGGCGAACCACCGAGGCGAGGTCGTAGGCCGCCGGATCCGCGGTCTTCCACTGCTGTCCAGGGCTGTACATGGGCGCGAAGTAGCCCGCCAGGTTCACGCTGCTGGACCAGATCTGGGGATGGCGCACGGCAAACATGGCCGAGCACCAGCCACCCGCGCTGTAGCCCAGGGTGGACCACGCCGCCCGATCGCTCGAGACCCTCAGGTTCTCGTGGATCCAGGACACCACGTCCTTGCTCACGTACGTCTCCCACCGCCCGTGGTCGCTGTCCACGCACTCGGTGTCGTTGTTGCCCGGGTAGACGTCCGGGATCACCACGATGGCCTCCCGCATGGTGCCGCCCGATACCGCGGAGCGGATGTGGTGGCCGATGTCCATGGCCTTGGTGTAGGTCCGCACGTCCCCGGGGAACCCGGTGAACGCGGTGATCACGGGGTAGGCGCGCTGCGGCTGCGCCATGTAGGAGGGCGGCAGCCAGGCCGTGGCATCCTGTGTGATCCCCGACTCCCGGCCGGGAAGGGTGAAGTGCACCCACTGCCCCGAGGTGCTGGCCGCATCCACCTGCGACCCGAAGAAGGAGCTGCTGGCGGGGTTCGTCTGCGCGGCGGTGAAGGGCTGGTGGGGAAGATCCTTCGCGGGCGTGGTCACGGCGGCCGGGACGGCGCCGACGGTCGCGGTGGTCACCGGCCCCCCGCCGTTGGAGAGCAGGTCACCCCAGCTGGAGTACCACTGGTTGTCCATGTTCATCTTCAGGAAGACACCCACCAGGGTCAGCAGGACCACCAGGACCACGCACACCAGCTGGAGCAGGTACTTCCCCAGCCCGGGCCCACGACGGCGCGGCAGGACCACCACCGTGACCGCGAGCAGGGCCAGCGCCGCTCCCGCGACGACGACGAAGAGGGGCCACCCTGTCAGCTCGAAGAACGCCATGGCACACTGCTCGTTTCCTGTGGACTGTCCGTGGACTCCGTGGGACGACCGGTGGTCTCCCCACGGAGACTGGATCATCGCACGGGGACAGCATAGGTATCCGGAGTGCCGGACGGGCACGGCACGGAACACGGCAGGGTGTTGGCAGAAAACAAGGGGGCTGCTGCCAGGTGCACACCAGCGCACTCCCGGCCGGAGCTCGGCCGGCGAGGAAGCCGCACGGGGACTCCGGACCCGCCTGCCCAGGTACGACGGGCCCCGGGGAAAGTGAGCCCGGGGAAAGCGAGCCCGGGGAAACGCGCCCCGTGGAACGCGCCCCGGGAATCGGGTGACGGGAGCGTGGACGGTCCGGGCGGCGTCGTGAACCCCCGCCGCGGCGACCCGGTCCCGAGGGCGCATAATGGGTCACCATGACGCTTGAACTGACGCAGACTGCGGGAGCCCTCGCGCCCCAGCTGCTCCCACTGGGGGACCCCGAGCAGCTGCTGCAGCAGCTCGGACCCTGGGCCCTGGCCGGCATGACCGTGATCGTCTTCATCGAGTCCGGGCTGCTGTTCCCGTTCCTGCCCGGCGACTCGTTGCTGTTCACGGGCGGTCTGCTGCACGAGGCGCTGAACATTCCGCTGTGGCTCATGATCCTGGTGCCGTTCATCGCCGCGGTGGCCGGAGACCAGGTGGGGTACTTCCTGGGGCACCGGTACGGGCGGCGATTCTTCAAGGACGACGCCCGGTTCCTGAAGACCGCGTACCTGCGCCAGACCGAGGACTTCTTCCACAAGTACGGGGGCCGGTCGATCGTGCTCGCGCGCTTCGTGCCCATCGTGCGGACCTATGTGCCCCTCGTGGCGGGGGCCGCACGCCACCCCTACCGGCAGTTCGTGGGCTGGAACGTGCTGGGCGGCTTCCTGTGGGTCACCATCATGGTGGTGGCGGGCTCCCTGCTGGGCGGCATCCCGCTGATCCGCGACCACGTGGACCTGATCGCCATCCTGATCGTGTTCCTCTCGCTGATCCCGGTGGCCGTCCAGATCATCACGAGTATGCGGGGCAGGAGCGTGCAGAGCTGACCCGCGCGGGGCCTACGGCACGATCGTGAACTTCACGTGGCCGTCCCCGCCGCGCTCGGCCGTGCGCAGCACGTCGATGGTCTCCTCGAGCGGGTGCACGGGGCCCAGGCAGTAGTCCACGGTGACCTCGCCGTCCCGGATGCGCCGGACGGCCTCGTGGAAGGACACGAGACCGGGCTCGGACTGGGCGGCCACGGAGCCCTGGAGCCGGACCGACTTGCGGAAGACCTCGTAGACCGGCACGGGTGCGGACTCGAAGCTCTCGTAGAGGCCGAACCACCCGACGATTCCGCGGTCGGCCACGATCTCCACGGCCTCCGCGCGCAGGGCGTCCGAGCCCACGGCCTCGATGACGAGGTCCGCACCCGTGTTGCCAGTGGCCTCGGAGACCACGGCCGTCAGCTCCTCGTGCGGCACGTGCACGGTGCGGGCACCCAGCTGCCGGGCGATCTCGAGCCGCGACTCCTCCTTGTCGGAGACGATCACCTGCTCGAAGCCCCGCCGCAGGGCGTCCTGCAGGAAGAACAGCCCCGCGGAACCCGCTCCCATGACCACACAGGTCCCGGCACGCCGGGGCGGCACCTCGGTGGGCCAGTAGAGGTTCATGGCGTAGATGCAGGTGCCCATCTGCTGGGCCATGAGGTAGCGCCGCATCTCGGTGAGGTCCGTGGGGTCCACCTCCGGGGGCAGCGCCACCGCGTGGTCCTCGTCCAGGAGCATGTACTCGGCGAAGGCGCCGCCGAGCTCCCCGGGCGCGAGGCACAGCACCGCGGTGCCCTCGGGGAACTTCTCCGAGCGGGACTCCGTGACCACGCCCACTCCCTCGTGACCCGGGTAGCCGGGGAGCTCGGGGCCCCGCGGGTGGAGCGTCCCGTGCAGCACGGAGTGCAGGTCGGAGCCGCACACCGACGCCGCGACCATCTTGACCACGAACTCGCCGTCCTGCGTGGCCTCGGGATCGGGCCACTGCTTCACCACGACGGTTCCGGGGCTGGGGACGTGGGTGGCGCGCATGGTGCTCCTTCGGATCGGTGCAGGTGTGCTGGTCACTCTGCACGCTACGCCATGGTGAGTTCCGGCTCACACGCGGGGCGTCTCCGGCTGCCGATAGCCTGTGACGGTGAAACTTCCCCGGGCCCTCGCCCCCTTCTCCTCGCGCGCCTACACGGTGCTCGCCCTGGCCATGGGCGTGAGCGTGTTCGGGTCCGGGCTGTGGGCCGTGGCCATGGTGGCCCGGGTCATGGAGCTCGGGGGATCGGCCGTGGACCTGTCCCTGGTCACGGCGGCAGGGGCCGTGGGAATGGTCGTCTTCGTGCTCGTGGGGGGAGTGGCTGCGGACAGGTTCCGACTGACGGTGATCCTTCGGTGCGTGGAGGTCACCAACCTGGTCACGGCCACGACCATCGTGGTCCTCACCTGGACGGACACCCTCGCCCTGTGGCACCTGGGCGTTGCGGCCTTCGTGTTCTCCGGGGCCGTGGGCTTCTTCTACCCGGCCTACTCCGCCGCGCTGCCCCGGATTCTGCCGGTCCACCAGCTGCTCGCGGCCAACGGCGTGGAGGGCACGGCCCGCCCCCTGCTGCAGCTCGCGGCAGGCCCCGCCGTGGGCGGTGCGCTCACCGGTCTGGCGCTGCCCGGGGCCTCTGTCCTGGCCATCGCCGTGTGCCACGCCGTGGCGCTCGTGTTCATGCTGCGGCTGCGGCTCCCGGAGCGGGGCGGTGACGGCGCGCAGGACGCGGCGGCGTCGCAGTCCTCGATGCTGCGCGAGATGCTGGAGGGCTTCCAGTACTGCGTGCGCACACCGTGGCTGCTGTGGACCCTGCTCTGGGCCATGAGTGCAATCTTCATGTTCATGGGTCCGCTCGAGGTGCTCGTCCCGTTCCTCGTGGTGGACCGGCTGGGGGGCACGGTGGCGGACTACGGCGCCATGCTGGGTCTCTACGGCATCTCCACGGCGGTGGGCTCCAGCGTGATGGCCTCCCTCCAGCTGCCGCGGAAGTATCTCACCACCATGATCTGGCTCTGGGGCTTCGGCACGCTGCCCTTCGGCCTGGTGGGAATGACCGGCTCGTGGTGGGTCATGGCGGGCGCGCTGTGCGTGTTCGGCGCCACCGGCGGGGCGGGCCAGGTCATCTGGGGCACCCTGCTGCAGCGTCGGGTCCCCTCGCACATGCTCGGGCGGATCTCCTCCCTGGACTTCTTCGTGTCCCTGCTGCTCATGCCCATCTCCATGGCCGTGGCGGGCCCGGTCTCGCAGGTGGTCCCACCCGAGGCCATCTTCTGGGGCGTGGCCCTGCTGACCCCCGCCCTGGGTGTCGTGGCGGTCGTCGTGGGCCGGATGCACCGGGACCAGGCGGAGCACCCGCTGCGCTGACGACGACGCCGCCGCGAGCCTCGCAGGGAGGCTCGCGGCGGCGTCGTGATGCCTTGCTGACCTGTATTTATGTGCGGATCAGTATGCCTTCTGGCGTTGCTCCACGACCACGTGGATCACCGCGAACGTGTGGTCCTCGTCGATGGCCCGGTATGCCCGCTCCAGCGCCCCGGGGATTTCCGACTGCCACTCCACCCGGATGCCCACGCCGTGGAACGCGGCGGCCATGGCCGCGAAGTCTGGGTTCTTCAGCTGCGTCCCGGACACGTGACCCGGGTACTGGCGTTCCTGGTGGGTGCGGATGGTGCCGTACTCCTGGTTGTCCATCACGATCACGAGCGGGGTGGCGCCGTACTGGGCGGCCGTGGCCAGCTCCTGCCCGTTCATCAGGAACTCGCCGTCCCCGGCGATCGAGATCACCCGGCGGCCCGGGAAGTTCAGCGATGCCGCCACCGCGGAGGGCACCGAGTACCCCATGGACCCGTTGCGCGCGGAGATCATGGACGCGTACCCGTTGGTGGGGAAGTAGCGGTGCGCCCAGTTGGTGTGCTCACCCGCCCCGAAGGTGACCATGGCGTCCTCCGGGAGGGTCCGCGTCAGCTCGGTCATCACGGCGTCCATGGTGGCGGGGCCGTCCTGCTCGGGCCACGGCTGGGGCGTGCAGAAGTCCACCTGCTGCTGCCGCATGCGGTGGCACCAGTCCCGCCACGAGTCCTTGACCGGAAGGTTCATCCGCACCAGGTCCCTCACGAACACGTCCGGCTTGGCCACGATCTGGTAGGTCACGGCGCCCGAACGACCGCGCATGGAGGGATCCATGGTCACGATGAAGTTCTTCTTGGACCAGTCCTGGCGCACCAGGAACCCGTTGGTGATCACGTCTCCGGGGACCGTGCCCACGAAGACCAGCAGATCGGTCTCCTCCATGAGGTCGAACGTGGGCTTGGGGCGCCCGTACCCGATGGGGCCCACGTAGGAGGGGGATCCGAAGGGCACTGTGCCCTCGCAGCGCCACTCGGCGGCGGCCGGGATGTGGTGCTCCTCGAGCCACTGAGTGAACCGCTCGGCGCCCTCCGTGCTCCAGTCGTTGCCGCCGAACACGAACAGGGGCTTCATGGACTGCTGCAGCGCGGCCTCGAGGGCCTTCCAGTCGTCCACGGTCATGCCGCCGCCGGCCACGGGGATCTCCGGGTGCAGCGTGGCGTCGATCTCACGGGTGATGACGTCCTCCGGGAGCCCCACCACCACGGGACCGGGCCGTCCTGAACGGGCCGCGAACATGGCCTCGGCCACGTACTCGGAGGCGCGCTCCGCGTGGTCCAGCACCATCACGCGCTTGGCGCCCGAGGCGAACCACTGGTGCGGGTCGAACTCCTGGAAGGCCTCCTTCTCCCGGTGCTCGAACGGGATCAGCCCCACGAACAGCACCATGGGGGTGGAGTCCTGCCACGCGGTGTGCAGGCCCACGTGCGCATTGGCCGCACCGGGGCCGCGGGTCACCATGGCCACCCCGGGGACCTGGTTCATCTTCCCGTCCGCCTCCGCCATGTACGCCGCTCCGCCCTCGTGGCGGCACACCACCGTCTCGATGGAGGAGTCGTGCAGGCCGTCGAGAACGTCCAGGTAGCTCTCCCCGGGGACCACGTACGCGCGCTCCACGCCGTGCGCCGCGAGGGACTCGACGATCACGTGCCCGGCGGACATACGGCCCGGAGCTGCGGTGGCGGTTGGCTGCGTCATGGGAAGGTCTCTTTTCGCCGTCAGGACGGGCGCCGGGACCGGAAGGCCGCAGCGCCCACGAGTGTTCTTCGCAAAATACCCGACGGCAGGAAAGCGCACGGAAATGCGTCCAGCATGCGACACGGACAGGGCCGCGGACGCCGTCCGCCCCGGTCTGCGCAGGTGCAGGCCGGGGCGGACGGTGTGGTGCGGGGGAACAGGTCAGTCGTGCATGTCCTCGAGCTCCACGTTGTTGGTCTCGCGCACCATCTTGATGGTGAACACCAGGGACACCACGGCGAAGAACGCGTAGATCCCGTACGTCAGGCCCAGCGAGTTGTTGGACATGGTGGGGAAGGAGACGGTCACGGCCCAGTTGGCGAGCCACTGCACCGCGCCGGCCACGGCGAGAGCCGCACCGCGGATGTGGTTGGGGAACATCTCGCCGAGCAGCACCCACATGAGCGGGCCCCAGGAGACGCCGAAGAACACCACGAAGAGGTTGGCCGCCACGAGAGCTACCGGGCCCGCCACGGGGCCGAGGACCGGGGTGAGCTGACCGTCCACCATCTCCTTGCCGGCGGTGGCGAAGACGAAGGACATCGCAGCAAGGGTCACGGCCATGCCGCCGGAGCCCACGAGCAGCAGCGGGCGCCGCCCCACCTTGTCCACCAGGAAGATGGCCACGATGGTCACGAGCACGTTGACCACGGAGGTGGCCACGGAGATGGCGAAGGAGTCGGACTCCTTGAACCCCACGGACTCCCACAGCGTGTTGGAGTAGTAGAAGATCACGTTGATGCCCACGAACTGCTGCAGGGCGGCCAGGCCGATGCCCACCCAGACCACGGGCTTGAGCCCGGCCATGGAACCGCGCAGATCGGAGAAGCGCGGCTTGCGCTCGTTGTTCACGGTGGTGCGGATCTTGTCCACGCGCACGTCCACGGCGTCGTCACCGTGGATCCGGGACAGCACGCTGCGCGCCTCGTCCTCGCGGCCGGCAGCCACCAGGAAGCGCGGGGATTCCGGGATCAGGAAGGAGCCGATGCCGTAGAGGAGGGCGGGGACGGCCATGATCAGGAACATCCAGCGCCACGCGGCCAGCCCGAGCCACAGCTCCTGGGAGGCTCCGCCGGCCCAGTTGGCGAGCAGGGCGTCCACGAGCAGGGACAGGAAGATGCCCAGCACGATGCCCATCTGCTGCAGGGACCCCAGCCGCCCGCGCAGGTGGGCGGGGGAGACCTCGGCGATGTAGGCGGGAGCGATCACGGAGGCCACGCCTACGCCCACGCCGCCGATCACGCGCCAGAAGATGAGCCACTCGATGGACTGCGTGAGGCCGCAGCCGATCGCGGAGAGTAGGAACAGCAGGGCCGCGACCTTCATGACGGGGATGCGGCCCGTGCGGTCCGCGATGCGGGAGCCGAAGAAGGCACCCACCGCAGCACCCAGCAGGGCGGCGGCCACGGCGAAGCCGAGCGGTCCGGGGTCCACGTCGAAGGTGGACTGGATCGAGGAGACGGCGCCGTTGATCACGGCGGAGTCGTATCCGAAGAGGAGGCCACCGAAGGCGGCCACGGTGGTGATGCGAACCACCGCCGCGGTGTTCGTCTGGTGGTGTTCCGTCGGGTGTGCTTGCGCCGCTTGGCTCATCCCACAGCTCCCTTGCTGTCGTGAATTTCAACGCTCGGTGGATACCGTGCCCCGCCGTCCGCCGTGCACAGCTGGACGCGCGGGACCAGGGGGCGCGGTCGGCGAGGACCGGGCCTCCGTGACCGTGGAGGCATGTGGAGCGGCCGCCGGTGTGGACGGTGACCCCAGCGTAGGACTCGCATCACAGAATGTCCATGAGTCGAACACAACGGCGCGTCATGTCTGCTCCGGCTCAGAGGGCGGACGCACCACATCGCATCAGGCCCCGCGGAGGTCTCTCGCGCCGGGCCCCGTGGGCGGAGGCACCGCGGGCCGGCCACAGCCACCCGGCGGGACCGGGTGGCTCACACGGGGAGCGGGGTCCCCGCCCGGGCGAGCAGCAGCGCGCCGGTCAGGTGCGCCAACGGGCCCAGCTCGGACGTGGTGATCCGCACCCGGTCCCCGCGCTGCAGGGTGTACTTCTCCACGGCCCGTCGCAGCGGTTCGAGCAGCAGGTCCCCGGCGCGGGCGAGGTCCCCGCCCACGACCACGAGCTGCGGGTTGAGCAGGTTGCACAGCTGGGCCACGGCCCCGCCGATGAGTCCCCCGGAATCCGCGACCACCCGGGTGCAGCCCGGGTCTCCCGCGAGGGCCGCGTCCACCACGTCCGGCACCGTCCCCAGCGGGCGTCCCGACGAGTGCACCAGACCGAGCACGGCGGCGGAGGACACGAAGGTCTCGAGGCAGCCCCTGTTCCCGCAGCGGCAGAGCCCGGCCCGTTCGTCCAGGGTGACGTGGCCGATCTCCCCGGCGGAGCCCGTGGCGCCGCGGTAGAGCCGACCTCCCAGGACCAGCCCCGCACCCACCCCGTGGGAGACCTTCAGGTAGGCCATGTCGCGCACGTCCCGCCCGGCACCGAGGGAGTGCTCGCCGACCGCGCCGGCATTCGCGTCGTTCTCCAGGACCACGGGGCAGTCCAGCACCCGGGATGCCAGATCCTGGACGTCCATTCCCGCCCAGCGGGGCAGGATGGCCGCGGAGTCCAGCTCCCGCCCTCGTTCGGCCACGGGAGCGGGCACCGCGATCCCGGCCTGCAGGAAGCGCTGAGCGGAGATCCCGAGCTCGTCCCGCAGCTCGTCGGCCATGCGGCGCGCGGTCTCGAGGACCTCGGCGGCTCCGTGGTCGGGCGGCAGCTCGCAGCACTTCCGGGCGAGGATCTCCACGTTGAGGTCCGCCACGGCCACGGCCACGTGGCGGTGTCCCACGTCCACCCCCAGCAGGTGCCCGGCGCGGGGGCTGAACCGCACATTCTGACCCCTGCGTCCCCCGTGATCCGGCTCCACGGCCAGCAGATCGCACCGGGTGAGCTCCTTGACGATCGACGAGACGGTCGACGGCGCCAGGGCCGTCTCCCGCGCGATCCTCGCCTGGGTCACGGCCCCCAGTTCGCGCACGGCGTCCACCACTCGTCGCCGGTTGGCCACGCGCAGGGCCGTCTGCGATCCCGGGGCGGTGGGACTGGCGACCCGTGCCGCGGTGTCGGCCCGCGCGGCGTTGGACTCCGCCTCGTCGGGGCTCTCGACGGGGGATGGACGCGGTGGACGGAGCCGACCCGTGGCCGGGCGCTCCGCGGGCCGCGCCGTGGGTGAGGACGTCATCGTCTCTTCCCTTCTCGAATGCTCGTGGTGGCCTGAGTGTAGTCAACGTTCGGGCAACGAACACGAAGTCCGGGCGAAAGTGGGGCGGAAGTCCTCCGGTGCCGGGAAGGGGCCCGCGGGAGCGGGCGTCTAATATGGCGTACAAGACATGCAATGCTTATGGGTAGCCTTTTCACAAGCTGTTTCACGTGAAACGAGCGTCTGCTGGCGCCACGCGGAGCACGACACGCCGACACCAGGATTCACACGGTGTCTCGTGTCACCATTGCTGTATGACCAATCCGGCGCAGTACACTTCCCCCTCGCCGGGCGGGTCCCCGTGGCACTTGCCGCAGTTGCGTCACCGCGTGGCCGTTCCTCTGGTCGTGGTGCTGCTGACAGCGACAATCGGTCGTCTGCTGGTGCTCTCACCGCAGGTGACCGACGGGGAGACCGCGTTGCTCGAGGGGCTCTCCCAGCATCGCAACGTCCTTCTGGACGGCATCGCCACCCTGGTGCAGTTCACGCTGTCCAACGGCGGGGTGGTTCTCATCATCGCGGCCGTCATCGGCTGGCTGGCCGTGATCCGACGCCGCCCCCTCGACGCCACGGGGTTCGCCATCACCGCGCTCGCGGGCTGGGGCGCGGTGGGGCTCGTGAAAGTGCTCGTGGAACGTCCCCGGCCGGCGGTGTCCGGCGATCCACTGGAAGTGGTTGCGGGATCCACATCCTTCCCCTCGTCCCACACGGGTGCCCTGGTCGCCATCGTCCTCGCCCTCGGTTTCGTGGCCGCGCGCCGGCGGACCCGGCGCAACGTGCTGCTGTGGGGCACCCTCGGAGTGGCCGTGGTCGGTGCCGCCCGCGTGTACTCGGGGGCCCACTACCCCCTCGACGTCCTGGCCGCCCTGCCGGTGGCCTGGGCCGGGGTGATGGTGGGAACCGCCGTGGCCAACAAGGTGGTCCCCGCCCTGGCGTACGGCTTCTCGTGGCAGCAGGTGGGCGTGTCCCTCGAGGCACCAGACTCGCGCCGTGCCGCGACCCGGGCGGCGGTTCCCACCGAGGCGCACGGCTCCACGGCCCGCCGCGTCACGGGATCCTCCGACACCCACGATCCGCGGCGCTCGGACCGAGCGGCTTGATCCCTGCGCCCCCCTCGCGCGCCCACTGCCGGTGGCGGGTGGACCCGCGCTGAGCATTGGCGGACGCGTCAGGACATGGTGTGCGCGCGCCCACGACGAACGGCGGGCCGAACCTCTGGAAGGTTCGGCCCGCCGTCGTCGTGCGGTCCTGCGCGCGGAGTCTGAGATGTGCCCGCAGCCCCGGTCTCGGGAAGAACTCGCGGCGTGCACCCGTCGCACGGCCCTCAGCGCCGCCGTGGACGTCCCGGGGTATTTCCCGGGGGAGTCCAGCGGCGTGTCAGTCCTGCGTGTACTCGGCCTTCACGCACAGCACGGGGCACCCGGCCTCGAGCAGCAGACGCTGGGTGGTGGGCGCCATGATGAGCTTGCCCACCGGCGTGCGCCGGCGGGTGCCGATCACCAGCAGCGTGGTGTGCGTGCGGTCGGTGACGTCGAGGATGACGTCCGCCGGGTCGGCGTCGTCCGCCATGGGGATCAGCTCGTAGGCGACGCCGCTCGCGTCCAGCGCGGCGCGGTCCTCCCTCACTGCGGTCTCGGTCTCCTCCGGACCAGTGTGGCGGCCCCACCGCTTGGTGTGGTGGCCCTGGACCACCATGAGGTCCGCGGCACGCAGCTTGGCCTCGTCGATGGCGGCACGCAGCGCGGCGCGCCCGGCGGGGGTGGGCAGGTATCCGACAACGATGTTCATGGGGTCTCCTGGTCCGTGACGTGGTGGGTTCTGGGGTGGGCCGGGGACCTCAGCGGTCCACGTCCTCGAGGTGGGCGATGTCCTCGGGGTGCTGGAAGCGCGTGCGGCGCCCCGTGAACAGGCGGGCGTAGAGGAAGTTCACGAGCCACAGCACCACGCCGAGGGCGATCAGCACCAGGGCGATCTGGTACTCGATGGTGTCCTGCGCCCACGGGCCCAGCAGGAACGCGCACGTGACGGCACCCAGGTAGGGGAGCACGCGCGGCGCGTGGAAGTAGTCGTGGCCCTCCTGGGAGCGGTCGCGGCGCAGGATGATGGCGGCCACGTTGACCACGGTGAACACGCCCAGCAGGAGCAGGGCCGTGGTGCCACCGAGCGCGGACGCGGTGCTCTTGCCCATGATGTTGTTCACGATCACGATCAGCAGCATGCCCAGCGCGGTGGTGAAGAGGATGGCCGTCCAGGGCGTGCGGCGCCCGGGGAGGACCTTGGACAGGAACCCGGGGATGACACCCTGCTTGGCCATGCCGTAGAGCAGGCGCGAGGCCATGAGCATGTTGATCAGCGCGGTGTTCGCCACCGCGAAGATGGTGAGGAACGGGTAGATGGTGTCGATCGGGATGTTGGGCGCACCGATCTTGACCACGTCCAGCAGCGGGGTGGTGGACTCGCTGAGCTGACCGATGGGAACGATCGCCACGGTGAACAGGGACACCACCACATAGATGACGCCCGTGATGCACAGCCCGAACAGCATGACCCGCGGGAAGTTGCGGGTGGGATCCTTGGTCTCCTCGACCATGTTGACGGAGTCCTCGAAGCCCACGAAGGAGAAGAACGCCAGGGACGTCACCGAGGAGAGCACCAGGAACATGTTCTTGTCCTCGGCGGTCTCGAAGATCATGGTGCGGCTGAAGTCCGCGTTGCCCTGGAACGCCGCCCAGAAGCCCACGAGGATCACGATCAGCAGGCCGGTGAGCTCGATGACGGTGAGCACCACGTTGAGCTTCACGGACTCGGAGACGCCGCGCAGGTTGACGAGTGCGAGCAGGGCCATGAAGCCCACGGCCACGAGGGTGATGCCGAACGGGCTCAGGTCCAGGTGGAAGCCCTTGGCGAAGTTCGCCGCCACGGTGCTCGACGCGGTGGCGGCCGAGGTCAGTCCGGAGCACAGCACCGCGAAGGTCACCAGGAAGGTGAGGAAGTGGATGCCGAAGGCCTTGTGCGTGTAGAGCGCCGCACCGGAGGCGCCCGGGTACTTGGTCACGAGTTCCAGGTACGAGAACGCGGTGATGGTGGCCACCACGAACGCCACGAGGATGGGGGCCCACGCGGCGCCGCCGATCTCACCGGCGATGTTGCCGGTCAGGGCGTAGACGCCGGTGCCCAGGATGTCGCCCACGATGAACAGCAGGAGCAGGCCTGGGCCCATCACCCGCTTGAGTTCGTGGTTCTCTCCCGAGGGGTCCGTGCCCCCGGCTGCGGCCGTGTCACGGCCCGTGGCCGACGACGCCGGTGCGGCGCCGTTCGGCGTAGCTGAACTGCTCATGTTGTCCTCCGCGGATCGACCAGAGTGCGGCCGCGCACGGTTCACCCGCTCGGGGGTTCGACCTGTGATCCGCGGCTCATTGCGTACAGGTAACCCTAAGGGATGCTGCGCGCCGCAGGGGGCACTGCGGCAGGAGTGGAAAGAGCGCGCCCCGCGCCCTGGGTGGGGCGGGACGCGCTCTCACGCGACGAGCTGGATCAGCGGATGCCGCGCATCATCCTGAGGATGGGCTTGGCGGCCAGCAGCATGACCACACCGAGGACGATGGTGACCGCGCCCATGGTGCCGAAGTAGGCGACCTCGTTCTCGCGGCTGTAGAACTCGGCCAGCGAGCCGGACAGTGCAGTGCCCAGCGCCACCGAGAGGTTGTACAGGGCAACCATCTGCACCGGGAACCTCCGCGGTGCCAGCTTGGTGGCCAGGGACAGCCCCACCGGGGAGAGGAAGAGCTCGCCCAGGGTGGCAACGAGGAGGATCAGCACGATCCAGCCCACGAACACGGACGCGGTGTCCGCCTGGGTGATGAAGAGCAGGAACGCCGCACCGATCAGCAGCAGGGCGATGCCGAACTTCACCGGGGTGCTGGGCTGGCGCGTTCCGAGCTTGGTCCACACGCCCGCGAACACCATGCCGAACAGGATGATGAACACGGGGTTGATGGACTGGACCGCGGACGGCTTGAACTCCAGGCCGAAGAGGCTCAGGTCCAGGCGGGTGTCCGCGTAGACGGCCAGCACGGTGAACTGCTGCTGGAACAGGGCGAAGAATGCCGCTGTGGCAATGAACAGGGGGATGAAGGCGACCACCCGGGAGTGCTCCTCGGGGGAGAGCCCCTTGTCCTTCAGCATGATGGCGAACAGGGCGATGGCCGCCACGAGAGAGATGAGGACCACGGCGCCGGACAGGTTGCCGGGGTTGAGGATCCCGGTGAAGAGCAGCACCAGGACCACGACCACGAAGCCCAGGGCGATCCCGATCCACTTGCCGTACTGCGAGCGGGGCAGGGGGTTGGCCACCGTGTGCACGGAGTCCGGCAGGCCCTTGCGGGTGAGGAAGTACTGCACCAGGCCGAGCGCCATGAAGAAGGCGGCGATGCCGAAGCCGGCGTGGAAGCCCCAGGTGCCCCACGCGAAGCTCGTGAGCAGCGGCCCGAACAGGGCGCCGATGTTGACGCCCATGTAGTAGATGGAGAAGCCGGCGTCACGGCGCGGGTCGTCGCGCTCGTAGAGCGTGCCCACCAGGTTCACGCACGTGGTCTTCAGACCACCGGAACCCACGGCCACGCACAGCAGGCCGATGGCCAGACCGGGCACGCTGGGGATCAGTGCCAGGGCGATGTGGCCGACCATGATCAGCACCGCCGAGGCGAGCATGGTGCGCTCGGAGCCGATCAGACGGTCGGCCACCCAGCCGCCCAGGATGGAGCACAGGTACACGGTGCCGCCGTAGGCGCCCACGATGCCTGTCGCCACACCCTGGTCGAGGCCGAGACCACCCTCCGCCGCCGGGTAGTACATGTAGAACAGGACGAGGGCCTGCATGCCGTAGAAGGAGAAGCGCTCCCACATCTCCACGGAGAAGAGGTTGGCCAGCATGCCGGGCTGACCGAAGAAGGTTCTTCTGCCCGCGGGGTTGTGCGGGTCGATGGTCGGGTTCGGATCGTTCGGCGCGTTGCCGGTGAGGCCGCTGCCTGGTGTGCTGTGACTCATGGGTCACCATGATGCACCCGGATGCCCGGGGAACTGCTTTCCGACGCACAGGACGAAGCCCCCGGGTTCCTGTGAGGCAGGACACCCGGGGGCTTCGTCACACGGCAGTCGCGAACCGTGCGGAGTCAGTCGTTGAAGTCCGCGGGATCCGGGCCGATGCGGCCGTTGTCACGGGTCAGGCCGTTGATCTGCTCGATCTCCTCCGGGGTGAGCGTGAGCTTCTGTGCGTCCCAGTTCTCCTGGATGCGCTCAGGGGTCACGGACTTGGGGAACACCACGTTGCCGATGGCCAGGTGCCACGCGATGACCACCTGGGCGGGGGTGGCGCCGTGCGCCTCGGCGATCTTCCCGATGGTCTCGTCCTGGAGGTCCGCCTTGCCCTGGCCCAGCGGGGACCACGCCTCGGTGACGATGCCGTGCTGGGCACCCAGCTCGCGCAGGGCCTGCTGGTTGAAGTAGGGGTGCAGCTCGATCTGGTGCGCGGCGGGGGCCACCCCGGTGTCCAGCACGTCCTGCAACGCCTTCTCCGTGAAGTTCGAGACACCGATGGACCGGGCCTTGCCGGAGGCCTTGATCTCCTGGAAGGCCTTCCAGGTCTCCAGGTACTTGCCCTTCTCCGGCTGGGACCAGTGGATGAGGTAGAGGTCCACGTAGTCCAGGCCAAGGCGCTCCAGGGACTTGTCCATGGCCTCGAGGGTGGACTCGTAGCCCTGGTCGTCGTTCCACAGCTTGGTGGTCACGAAGAGCTCCTCGCGCGGAATGCCGCTGCTGGCGATCGCGCGGCCCACGCCCTCCTCGTTGCCGTAGATCTTGGCGGTGTCGATGTGGCGGTAGCCGATCTTAAGGGCCTGGCTCACCACGTCCTCCGCCACGTCCGCGTCCACCTGCCACACGCCGAAGCCGAACTGCGGGATGGTGTTTCCGTCATTAAGCTGGAGGGTCTGGTTCTTGGACATCGTTACTGAATCCTTTCGTTGACAACTACCTCCCAGTCAACTGCGCGGTGGCCGGGTCTGACAAGCAGTTAAGTTGTGGGTGAAGTTCCCCCAGCTGTCCCACGACCGGGCGGGGCGGTCAGGGAAACGTGGTGAAATGGATCCATGAAGTTCGATTTCCAGCGTGTCAAGACCCCCGCCTACCTCACGTCCGTGGCCCTGGTGGTGATCGGGCTGTTGTGCGCCGTGGGCTCGCTGGCGGTGCTCGCGTGGATCCTCACCATCCTGGGGATCGCCCTCAACGTCATGGCTGTGAGCATCACCGCGATCGACGACCTCCCCGCGCGCGCTCGCCGCACCGGCACCCGCGTGGTCGAGGACCCGGAGCCGGAGACCGACCAGCACGACGTCGTCTCCCCCGCACGCGCCCAGCACTCGGTCTCCGGGCGCTCCGCAGCATCGGCGGGGACGTCCGCGCAGGGCGGTTCCTCGGCGGTCCGTCCCTCCGCAGCCCCCGCCAGAGACCGCGCCGAGTTCTGAGCGGCGTCGGCCAGGACCGTTCCCACTCCGGAACTGCTCTCGCAGAGTCCAGATCCGGGCCGGTGGCCGTCCCGCCATCACCGGTTGTCGCCCGGGCCAGCTCGTCACGGCGGGCGCGTGCGGGCCCGGTCCGCCGTCTGTCCTCCTCCGGCGAGGCGCGAGGGCCTGGGGCCCTCCTCCCCGCAAGAACGGTCGGTGGTCAGTTCATCGCGGCGGCACGGTAGATCTGCTGCACCTTCTCCGCGGGCAGGCGGGTTTCGATGCTGACCGTGTTCTCCGGGTCCGAGCGCAGGTAGCGCACCGGGCCGTGGGAGCCCACCTCGAGCTTCTCCGCGTCCGCCACGGCGTACACGGCATCCAGGGTGCCGGTGAACGCGGGACCCTGCGTGGGGTTCACGCGCACGGTGAGGTGCGCGGTCACGGTGTCCGAGACACCGTTCTCGTCGAAGGGCGACTCCACGTCCAGCTCGCGGACGATGCCCACGCCGTAGCCGATCACGCCGGGCAGCCGCGCGGCCAGGTGCCCCTGCGCCTTGGCAAAGGAGCATCGCAGCACGGCCACCCAGGCCAGCGCCGCGGCCACCAGGACCACGGCGACGACCCCCAGCCACAGCCCGTTGCGGGTGTCCGCGAAGCGCATTCCGCTCAGCACGATCACGAGCGCGGACACCAGCGGGATCACGAGCAGCAGGGACGCCACCAGCCGCTCGCCCACGGGCGGTTTCCGCGCGGCAGGTGCGCTGCCACCGGGGCCGTCCGCCGCCGCGCCGTCCGACGACGCCGCCCCGCTGCCCGCCTCGGCAGACGTCACCGCGCTCTCGTGGGAACCAGCCGACTCGGCCGCCGCCACGCCCGTCTCCCCGGCCTCCGTGCTCGACGACGCGTGGGGCCGCCCCGCCTCGTCGCCGCTCGCGGGAGAGGGCGCCTTCCTCAGCTGGCGCAGCGCGGCGGCGTCGAACCCCCGGTCGTTCACGGTGACGGGCGCGGGCCAGGTGGCGTGGGAATCCATGGGGTCCATTATGAGGGAGTGGGGAGGGGGGTAGATCAGCCTGTATAGACCACGGGGTAGGACTTGGTGAGTTTCTGACCCGTGTTCAAAGTGGCCGTGACTTCCGCGAATGACCGAATTCTCTTCTTGCCGTTGCGCACATCGGCCGTGGTGAGGGCTACCACCCCTGTGTAATCCACGCGGAACCGGCCAGAAGGTCCTGAATCAAAATTCCTGCACCCAGTCTGAGAGTCGACCTTGTACCGGTTTCCGGTGTCTTGGGCGGCTGACCAGAACATGTTGACATCCCACGAAGGCAGCGGGCCAGCATTTGGGTGTTCAACAGTCGTGTTGTTGACGGTGTTGGTGACCCGTGACCGGAATCCACTGCCAGATGTGGGGGGACCAAGAGGCATTGCAGGTCCCGTTCGAGCATGTGTTGCGCGTGCTAGCGGTGGAGTTTCCCATCCAGAACACCCCCGGGCCGCTACTGCCCTGCCCCTGTTGGTTCTCCATCCAGAAGGTGTAGCTGATGTCCGTGACGATTACTCCGGGTGGGAGGTTGTCCACGTAGGTCTGACCTCCCAGGGTCAGGTACTGATTGGTCCTCCCCGTGCCGGAATCGATGGTGCCGAAGTCGTAAAACATGCCCCCGCTGAACCGGAGCGCGGGCTGGCACTGGCTGGACGCGGCAAGCGCCGGCGCAACCGACGCCGCCGCAATGACCGGAACCGACCACGCGGCGCCCTTGGCGAGGGTCCGCCGGGTGAGGGTGCGGGCGGCGTCGTGCTGCTGGGTCATGCTCTGGTGCTCTCCCTCGTGTGTCTGCGCCCGGGGGCGCGCGATGCCGTCCGTCTGCCGGGTCCGGCGGCGGGGGCCCGGGCGCAGACACACGAGGGAGA
>NZ_RCOM01000079.1 GCF_003667225.1 Kocuria rhizophila | reverse complement strand
CTCCTGCCGCGTCGGAGCCGGCTGGCAACGAGTACTTCACCATCACGTTCCCGGGTGCGGCGCAGGCCACGGCCGGTGGGATGGATCTGGGATCGCGCGTGGCGGATCCCGCCTCCCTGCCCGCCTCCGCGGTGCACTACGGTCCGGTGACCACGCAGATCCCTGCGATCCCGTCTCCGCCGCCCGCCGAGGAGCCCACCACCGGTGCGCAGCGGACCTCGGACGGCACCGCCCGGTCCGACCACGACCACGACCGCGGGACCCCCGCGGAGCACGGCAGCCCCGAGGAGGGGCTCTGCGACGGCGATCGCGTCGACCAGGACACGGAGGCGGCCGGCGACGAGCACGCTCCCGCGGCGTCGTCGGAGTCCGCCGACCGCGCTGCGGACGCGCCGGCACCCGCTGGGCCAGTGCGCGCCGTGGACGCCGAGGGTCTCGAGCTGCTCGAACCCAAGGAGTACACCCGGGGCACCGCGACGCCCAAGGTGCTGATCACCCTGCTGCTCGTGGTGCTCGCCGCCCTGGCGGTCGTCCTCGTCATGTTCATCCTCTAGAACCACCAGAAAGGACAGCACACTCCTGTGACTGCCACCACCGAATCCATCGCTCTCGTGCGCGCCGCCGCCGCGGCTGCGGACCAGAAGAAGGCCGAGAACATCGTGGCCTTCGACGTGTCCGAGAGCCTGGCCATCACGGACGTCTTCATGGTCGCGTCCGCACCCAACGAGCGCCAGGTCTCCGCCGTGGTGGACGCCGTGGAGGAGGCGCTGATCGAGCGCTTCGACCGCCGCCCCCTGCGCCGCGAGGGCAAGGGCGAGGGCCGCTGGGTGCTGCTCGACTTCGGCGACGCCGTGATCCACGTGCTCCACGACGAGGACCGGGCGTTCTACGCGCTCGAGCGTCTCTGGGGGGACAGCCCCGCCATCGACGTGCAGCTCCCGCAGGCACCCGCCGGAGCCGCTCCGGGCGCCGACGACGACGACGCCACGCGAGTCGGCTGAGACGCCTCCCGCTGATTTGCGCGGGCCCTCGCATCCTGTCTAAAATAATCGAGTCGTTGACGGGGAGACCGGAAACGCAGACGCCGCCGCACGGTGGCCCGGAGGAAGAATCCGGGTGAACGGGCAGTGATGGAAGCGTGGTAAAGTTTCGCCGGAAGCACGGGGCTATGGCGCAGCTGGTAGCGCACCTGCATGGCATGCAGGGGGTCAGGGGTTCGAGTCCCCTTAGCTCCACCACGAAGGGAAATCCCCTCACCGGAAACGGTGGGGGGATTTTTCGTGCTCGGGGCAGATCAGCGTCCCGCAGCCGCGGGCCGGTGGCGACGGATGGGTAGCATGGATCCGGTCCCGGAACCGACCAACGCCCCCCACCCCTGGAGCACTGCCCGATGCAACGCCTGGTCATAGCCCCGCACATGGACGACGAGAGCATGGGCTGCGGAGGGCTGCTGGCCAAGTTCCCGGACGAGTGCACCGTGGTGGTCGTGGCGGCCGGGGACGAGACCCGCAGCCGTGAGTTCCGCAGCGCCATGGAGGTCCTGGGGGTCCGCCGGACCCGCGAGCTGAACCTGCCGGACGGCGCCGTGGGAGCGGACATGCCCGCTCTCGTCCGGCGGCTGGACGAGATCTGCGCGCAGCTGCGACCGGACGAGCTGTACCTGCCGTTCCCCTCCCTGCACCAGGACCACATCTCCGTCTACGAGGCCGGGATGCGCACCGCCCGGCTGTCCATGTCCCCGGAACACTGGTCCGCCCCGTCCGTGCTGGTCTACGACGTGGCCGTGTACGACGTGAACCTCTACCCGAGCGACCTGCGCTGGAACACCTTCGAGCCGCTGAGCGAGGAGCAGGCCGAGCGCAAGGCCCGGGCGTGCCGCTGCTACGAGTCCGAGATCCCGGGGGAGAACCACCCGATCACCGCGATCAAGGACCTCGCCGCCGGACTGGGGCGGGTCCGTGGGGTGGCGTACGCGGAGCAGTACGCGCTCGTCAGGCACGTGCGCTGATGCGGGTCACCATCCACCAGCCGGACCTGCTGCCCTACTCGGGCTTCTGGTACAAGATGGCGGTCTCGGACGCGTTCGTCGTCTCCCGGCACGACCAGTTCCAGAAGCAGGGCTACCAGCGCCGTGTGCGGATGCGGGGCACGTGGGCATCCCACCGGCTCGTGGGCAAGCCCGCGCTCGTGCCGATCACGGACGTGCAGGTCATGGCCGGGTGGCAGGAGAACCTCGCGCGGGTCATCACGAGCCGCTACCGCGGTGCCCCGCAGTGGGCGAACCGGGGGCCGGCGCTCGTGTCACGCATCCGGGGTTTCACGGGCAGCGCCCTGGACGAGGTCAACCTGCAGCTGATCCACATGATCCGGGACGAGCTGGGCATCACCACCCCGCTGCTGTTCACGGACCCGCCGCAGCAACGGGCCACCGACCGGCTCATCGAGCAGGTCAGGGCCGTGGGCGGGGACGAGTACTACGCGGGATCCGGTGGCCGCGCCTACATGGTGGAGAACCCGGAGGAGTACTTCGCGGAGCACGGTCTGACGCTCACCTGGTCCGACCACGTGCCCGTCTCCGGGGACTCCGTACTGAGCCTGCTGTTCGACCTCGAGGACCCGCTGCCCGCGATCATGAACCACTCTTGAGGGCGAACGGAACCGCAGTGCACGGCCCCGGCGCGGGCCACCACCGGTGTCCGGCCGCCCCGGACCGGCACCGGGGGCGCAGCCGGCGGCCCCGCAGGGCACCAGCGTGGGCCCGGGTGCCTCGGAGCGCCTGTGGGCTCGCGTGCCGCGGAACATCAGGTGGCGCGGCGTGCCACGAGGATGCGGGAAGCCTCAGGCCGGGAAGAGACCCCGCCAGGCGGCGTCGTCGTACGGTTCCAGACCGCCGGCCTGAAGCATGCGGTGCGCCACGAGGTCCCACGTGAACAGCCGGGCCCGCTCCAGCCCTGCCTCGCCCATGCGGCGGGCCGTCTCTGGATCGGCCATGCGGTCCATGGCCGCGACGAGCTCCGGGACGTCTCCCGGGGCCACCGTGAGCCCGGCGGGGCCGATCATGTCCGCCGCCCCGCCGCGTGCGGAGCCGATGCTGGGGACCCCGGCCGCGGCGGCCTCCACATGCACGATGCCGGCGGGCTCGAACGTGGTGGGCACCACGAGGCACGTTGCGCGCGCGTAGAGCGCGGCGAGCCGGCGCTGCTGGTCGGGGTCGTCCGCGCGCAGGAAACCGTGCCCGGTCACGCCCGGGAGATCCACGCGGGGGTGGTTGCCCACGAGGTCCAGCCGCGCGTCCGGGTGGCTGCCGCGCAGCCGTGCGAACGCCGCGAGCAGCGTGGGACCGTTCTTGTCCTCCCACGCCTTGCCCACGAACAGGAAGCGGGGCGAGCTCCAGTCCTTCCCGGACGACGCCGCCCGGTCCGGTTCCGGCCCCGCGGGCCCCGGCACGTGGTTGGCGCCGAGTCCCACGGGGAAGACCGTGCCGGGGTCCGTCCCGAAGTCCTCGACCACCGAGCGGGCCGTCCAGGGCGTGGCCGTGCAGCACGCGGTCGCATTCCTGAACGCCCTGCCCTGGGCCCGCAGCCGCATCCGACGGGTCCAGGCCCCGACCCGGCCCCACTCCAGCTCCCCGGCCTCGATGGCCTGGGGGACCGTGAGGTCCTCGAAGGTGATGACTCTCGGGTGGCGGACCTCGAAGGACGTACCGAGGCGCAGCACCGCGTCCAGGTGGCCCGCGCGAGCGATCCCGTACGAAATCAGCAAAGTCCCGAGCGCGCGGTACTCTGCGCCGATCCGCGCGGCGGACTTGGCATGGTCCACGGCCTCCGGCAGCGGCTGGCCGCGTCGGACCGCGCCGATCCGCGGGAGCATCCGAGGGGCGGCCAGAATCCGCTGCACCGTGGCGTCCACGGGTTCGCCGGCGCGAGCACTGAGCCCCACGACGTCGTGACCCTGGGCCCGCAGCGCCTGCCCGATGCCGCGGGGCGTGCCGGACCACGACGCGGGGTCGAAGGGATCCCCGTGGAAGGCCAGACCCAGCCGGAGCGGGCGGCCAGGACAAGGGGACTCGGGAGGGTGCCCGGCGGGGGAGGGAGCCGTCATGCTCCCACCCTAGACAGCGGCCGGGCCGCCCGAGGACAGCGCCGACCCACCGGCCGCCGACCACCGACACCCTCGTCCCACCAGTCCTCCGGCGCGCCAGGCCACGAAGACTCCGACAACCCGGCTCGCCAGGCCACGGAGACTCCGAGAACCCGGCACCGTGGCACGGCAGGCGAGCCGAGACCGCGCGGCCACGCCGCACCGTGCGGGTGCGGGACCGGGGGTGGGCTCCCGGAGTCCTCGGCGCCGCCCATGCACCAGGGCCTGCCGTGGCAGAATCCCTGACCATGCACTGAACACCTCGCGCCGGAGCCGCTCAGGGCCGTGCGCGGCTTCTGGGCGGCCGTGGGGGCTGGCGCCGGGCACGGCACGAGGTCCGGGGAGGCGGCGCCGAGGTGCCTGCGGGGGCGGCCTCGCGGCGTCGTACCGGGCCGGCGAGGCCCCGGTCCGGTGGCGCGGCATCCGCGGAGTACGATGACCGCCATGCCCAAAACCTGGCCCCGGCAGGGCTCTTCTGCTCCCGGGTGGCGTCCCGTGGCCGTGGCCGCCGCCGTGTTCCTGGTGGTGGCAGTGCTCGTGGCCGCAGCGGTGCTCCTCGTGGTGAACCCCTTCCGTGCCGCGGAGATCCCCACCACCGACTGCACGCGCTACGGTCTCTCCGCAGACGATCCCAGAGCCCATCCGCACACGGTCACCCGTGCCACGGGGGACACCGGGGAGGACCAAACGCAGGCCGGGGCCCTCGGCCGCCTGGACCGGTCCTTCACGGACCGCGGGGTGACCAGCAGCTACCACCTGATCGACGGCGGGGTGGACACCACCCGCCCCGTGGGACTCGTCGTGGACCTGCACGGGGACGGCGGGGCCGAGTTCTACGAACCGGGCGGGCGGAGCACGTGCCTCGCGGCCGTGGCCGCCTCCCACAACGCGCTGCTCGCCGTGCCGCTGTCACCGGACAGCAGGGGGGAGCGCACCTGGTGGCAGGACCTCAGGACCAATCTCGCGTGGCTGCGCGCCCTCACCGAGGACGAGCTGCTCGGGACGACTCCCGTGGACCCCGGGCAGGTGACGTGGATGGGCTACTCCGGTGGGGCCGAGATGATCAGCTACGGGGTGCTCGCGAGTGCGCGGAACCTCGTGACGGGCGGTGCCGTCATGGTGGGCGGTGGCGGAGCCCCGGAGTCCCTGGGCACGCGGGCCACGGAGGAGCGGAAGCGGGACATGAGGCTGTGGTGGTTCACAGGATCCCAGGACACGGGCACCGACCCCGAGGCCGATTTCGACGCCGTGGGCGCGGCGACCGAGGGGCAGGACTTCTACGAGCAGCGGGGGTTCACCCGCACGCGCCTGGAGATCCTGCCGGGCCACGACCACTTCGACATGCCTGACGCCGCCATCCTGGACGAGCTCCTCACGGCGGAAAGCTCTTCCGCACCGTCCCCGGGATGACGCCGGGGCGGGCTCCCGGGCCCGGACGAGCACCGCGCTCCGGGGAGCCGTCAGGGCATCTCCGGACAACTCCATGCAATGGTCCGAGTATTGGACCGCCCACGACCCCTCCCGTATTCTGGCCTCACACACTGGGCCGGCAGGGGGATGTCAACGCTGGGCACCACGGCGCGTTCACGGGATGTCGCGCCGCCGTCAGGGTCGGGGGACCCGGGCGGCTTGATCCGAACACCCGCGCGGACGCGACCTGACCGAGGCTCACGTCCGTCTCCTCCTGCGCCACTGGTCCTTAGCGAGGGGGAGCACAACAGCAGTGGACAGCCACAATCTCAGCGGCGAGGCCCACGAGGCCGGCGCCCCACGGGGCGCAGCCCCCGACAGAGCGGTCTATCCGGTGGAGGAACCACCGGCTCCGCGCACCCTGGTGGACATCGTCCTCGACACGGTCGCGCAGTTCCCGGACGCGATCGCCCTCGAGGACGAGCACGAGTCCGTCCCCTACGGAGAGCTCGAGGACCGGATCGAGGTCCACGTCCAGCGCCTGTGGGACATGGGCGTGGGGCGCGGTGACCGGGTCGGCATTCGCGTTCCCTCCGGCGGGGCGGACCTCTACGTGGCCATCCTGGCCACGCTGTTCGCGGGCGCGGCCTACGTGCCGGTGGACTGGGACGACCCCGACGAGCGGGCCCACACGGTGTGGGAGGAGGCCGGTGTGGCCGCCGTCTTCGGGGAGGGTCTCGAACTGACGCGCCGCACGGCCGTCTCCACGGGCGAGCGGACGGAGACCCCGCGCACGCGGGACGACGCCTGGATCATCTTCACCTCGGGCTCCACGGGCAAGCCGAAGGGTGTGGCCATCAGCCACCGCTCCGCCGCGGCTCTCGTGGACGCGGAGGCCCAGATGTACCTCCAGCGCCGCCCGCTCGGGCCCGGCGACCGCGTGATGGCGGGGCTGTCCGTGGCGTTCGACGCCTCGTGCGAGTAGATGTGGCTGGCCTGGCGCCACGGCGCCACCCTGGTGCCCGCGCCCCGGAGCATCGTGCGCTCCGGCCCGGACCTCGGCCAGTGGATCGTGGACAAGCAGATCACCGCCGTCTCCACCGTGCCCACGCTGGCCTCCCTGTGGCCCAGCGAGGCCCTGGACCGCGTGCGGCTGCTCATCTTCGGGGGCGAGGCGTGCCCCCTGGAGCTCACGAAGCACCTCGTGCGTCCCGGGCGTGAGGTGTGGAACACCTACGGCCCCACCGAGGCCACCGTGATCGCCACCGGCGCCCTGCTGACCGGCGAGGCGCCCATCCGCATCGGCCTCGCCGTGCCCGGGTGGGAGCTCGCCGTCGTGGACTCCCAGGGTGAGCCCGTGGCCTGGGGCGAGACCGGTGAGCTGATCATCGGCGGCGTGGGCCTGGGCCGCTACCTGGACCCCGCCAAGGACGCCGAGAAGTACGCCCCGCTGGAGTCGCTCGGGTGGGAGCGCGCCTACCGCTCCGGTGACGTGGTGCGCGCGGACCCCGAGGGCATCGTCTTCGCGGGCCGCGCCGACGACCAGGTCAAGGTCTCGGGCCGACGCATCGAGCTCGGCGAGATCGACACGCAGATGACCCAGGTGCCCGGCGTGAAGCTGGGCGCGTGCGCCGTGCACTCCACACCGGGCGGCGGCAGCGTGATCGCGGGCTACCTGGTGCCCGAGGACGAGGGGTCCGTGGACCTCTCGGAGGCGCGCCGCTGGTTCGTGGAGCGGCTCCCGGGAGGGATGGTCCCCGCGCTGTGCCTCATGGACGAGCTGCCCATGAAGACCTCCGGCAAGGTGGACCGCAAGGCCCTGCCGTGGCCGCTGCCCACCACCAGCGACGACGGCTCCGCGCCCCTCGAGGGCGACCTCGCGTGGCTCGCGGAGCTGTGGGCGGACCAGCTCGGGCCCCTGCCGTTCGCCGCGGACAGCGACTTCTTCGCGATGGGCGGCAGCTCGGTGGCCCTCGCGCGTCTGGTCTCGGCGCTGCGCCGGAGCCACCCGGACACGGAGATCGCCAAGATCTACGCCCACCCCACCCTCGAGTCCATGGCGGGCTACCTGGCCACGCTCGGGGAGTCCCACGACGTCAAGCGCGATCCGGACCCCGTCCCCGCGGCCGCCGGCTGGTTCCAGGGGGCCTTCATCCTGGCGCTGAACGTGCTCAACGGCTTCCGCTACGTCCTCGGCTCGCTGATCGTGGTGTGGCTGCTCGCGGTCGTCGCCGACGCCGGGTGGGTGCCCACCCCGCCACTGCTGCCCCTGGTTGTGGGCTGGCTCGTGATGTTCTCGCTGCCGGGACGCGTGCTCGTGGGCGCGGCCACCGTGCGTGCGCTCACCGCCGGTCTCAAGCCCGGGCACTACCCGCGGGGGAGCTGGAACCACCTGAGGGTGTGGGCCGCTGAACGCGTGGTGGTCTACAACAAGTACGACGTCCTCACCGGCACACCCATGGCACGCACCCTGCACCGGCTGTTCGGCAACACGGTGGGCAGGGACGCCCACCTCTACAACACCCCGCCGGTCACCGGCCTGGTGCGCGTGGGGGACCACGCCACCGTGGAGTTCGAGGCGGACCTCTCCGGCTACTGGCTGGACGGCGACGTCTTCCACGTGGGCGCGATCGAGATCGGGGAGCACGCACGCGTGGGCACCCGCACCCTGGTGGATCCCGGGATGCACGTGGGTGCCGGTGCCGAGGTGCTGCCGGGGTCCCACGTGAGCCGCGCGGTGCCCGCGGGGGAGCTGTGGGGCGGCTCGCCCCTGCGCCACCACGGCAACGCCGGAACCACCTGGCCGGAGGACTCCCCGGAGGCCACGGGCGGGATGCGCACCTGGGGGGCGCTCACCAGCCACCTGGCGTTCTCCGGAGGCGCGGTCCTGGTGGGGCTGCTGCCCTTCCTGGCACTGATTCCCGGTGCGCTGATCGTGCTCACCCGCGTGGTCACCATCCAGGAGTACGAGGTCGTGTTCCCGATCGTGGCCGTGTGGGTTCCGGTGTTCACCGTGGTCACGGCCGTGGTGTGGCTGCTGCTTGTGGTGGGCCTGGTGCGCCTGGTCTCCGGGATGATCGTCCCCGGGTACTTCCCCCAGAACGGACCGGTGGGGTGGGCCATGTGGCTCACCGAGACGCTCATGCAGCGCACGCTGATCTCCACCTACCCGATCTACGCCTCGTGCATCACCCCGTGGTTCATGCGGCTGCTCGGCGCCAAGGTGGGGCGCAACGTGGAGATCTCCACCGCGGAGACCATCCCGCACCTCACCACGCTGAAGGACGGCTCGTTCCTCGCGGACCACGCCCTGGTGACGTCCCACCGCGCGGGCTTCGGCTGGTTGCACATCGGCACGTCCGTGATCGGTGAGCGCACTTTCGTGGGCAACTCCGGGATCGTGGGACCGGACCGGGACCTGCCCGCGGACGCACTGGTGGCCGTGCTCAGCTCCGCACCCCACCGCGCACCGGCCGGGTCCTCCTGGCTGGGCCGCACTGCGGCGCCGATCGCGCGCGCCAAGACGGAGGCGGATGCCGAGTCCACGTTCCAGCCGCAGCGGCGGCTCAAGGCGGCGCGGGCGTTCGTGGAGCTCTTCCGCTTCCTGCCCGCCATGGTCTCGGCGTGGCTGGACCTGGTGATCGTGTACGTGCTCACGGACATCTACATGTCCCACGGGATGGGGTGGAGCGGTGTGATCGCCGCCTTCGCCTGGTCCGGTGTGGTGCTCACCGTGGCCAGCACCGTGGCGTGCCTGGTGCCGGTGCTCGTGAAGTGGGCGCTGATGGGTCGCTTCCGCGAGAGCGAGCGCCCGCTGTTCAGCTCCTTCGTGTGGCGCAACGAGCTCACGGACGTGTTCGCCGAGTCCCTGGCCGTGCCCTCCATGATCCGCCTGAGCGTGGGCTCGCCCCTGTTCAACGTGTGGGCCCGGCTGATGGGAGCGCACATCGGCCGCGGCGTGTGGTGCGAGACCTGGTGGCTGCCCGAGTTCGACCTGGTGCGCCTCGAGGACAACGTGTCCGTCAACCGCGGCACGGTCCTGCAGACCCACCTGTTCCACGACCGGATCATGCGCATGGAGCCCGTGACCATGCGGCGGGGCTCCACACTGGGCCCCAACAGCTTCGTGCTGCCGGGCGCCACGATCGAGGAGCGCACCACCGTGGCACCGGGATCCCTGGTCATGCGCCAGGAGACCGTGCCCTCGGACGGCAACTGGGGCGGCAACCCCATCCGCCACCTCGAACCGGGGGACCAGGTGGTCAGCGCGCAGGTGCTGCCCACCGCGGCCCCCGCCACGCGCCGGGGATCCCACGCCGCGGCGTCGGGACCCGAGACCATCACGCAGCACAGCACGGGGTCCACCGCCGCGGCCCCCGCACCGACCGCGCTCCCCGCCGGGGACCGCGCCGTTGAGCACCAGGGAGCCACCGAATGACGCAGCAGAGCATGAACGAGAACGTGGCCGAGGGGGATCTGCCTCCCGGGCAGATCCCCCTCGGCCACGTTCTCGTTCATGCTCTGCTG
>NZ_RCOM01000078.1 GCF_003667225.1 Kocuria rhizophila | reverse complement strand
ATCGGGCACCCCCGCCGCCCCCGCCCATGCTCCGGGGCGGCGCCGCCACACGTGGCCGGAAGTACGCGAGGTAGATGACCACGAGGACGAATGTGGACGTGGCCAGCGTGTGCCCGGACGGGAACGAGTAGGAGGAGTCAGCACCCATCAGCATGTCCGCGATCGGCGGCCTGCCCCGGCCGGCGATCGACTTGATCCCCACGATGCACAGCACGGCCACGCCCATGGCACCGGCGAGCAGTGCGGGGGGCCACCAGTGCCGGCTGCGGCGCAGCCAAACCGCCACGGTGGCGGCGCAGATGATCATCATCCCGGCGGGCGCGGTGATGGTGGTGATGACCTCCAGGACCGCCGTCGCCACGGGATTGCGGTGCTCCATGAGCCAAGTCATGGCGGGGACGTCCCACCGGGAGAGGTCCTCCTGCTCGGTCCACCAGTCCCACACCGAGAAGAACAGCACGAGGCCCACGACCACCATGAGCAGCGCAATGACCATACGATTCCGGCGGTCACGGGAATCGAGCGCGGCGGGTTCGCTCAAACGGTCGCGGATGAAGCCGGAGCGTCCCCGGGCCGCCTGCGCCGGGCGGACGCCGGATCCAGGAGTTGTCATGCGAGAAAGCTACGACCGGCTCCCGTGAGCACGCTGGTGCTCAGAGCACTCCCAGCCAGCAGACCGTGAGACCCACGGCGCTGAGCCCCGCCCCGAACCAGAACGACCGCCACGGTGCGGCCCTGCCCACGAGCAGGTAGGCGGTGAGCACCACGGCGAACTCGCGCAGCACCAGCACCGTGGCCGCGAGCTGCAGGTTGAACGACGCCACCCACGCGATCACGGCACCGAAGACGATGCCGATGACAGGCCCCACGAACGTCTTCCACGCCGCACCCGTGCGCACGAGCAGCACCGACGCCGCCCAGGACAGCACACCGGGGAAGGACACCATGGCGATGAACGGCACCATGGCCATCGCCGGGCGCCACTCCTCCCCCAGAATCGGTGTGAGGACGATGGCGGCAACCTGCGAGACGACCACCCCCGCAACGGCCAGGATGAGCGCTCGGAACAGGTAGTGGTCGCTGGCGTCCCGGATCTCGTCGGGGGTCTCCTTGTCCGCCACCCCCACACGCACCATGTTGGCGGTCGACGCCGCGAGCGCGTCTCCCGGCGCACGGCCCACGGCGCTGCCCGCGGTGTAGGTGCCCAGCACCGCTGTCCCGGCGAAGACCGTCATGAACAGCCGCTCGGCCTGGCCCTGCAACCAGGCCATGAGCGCGTAGCCGGACATCGTGGTCATGTCCGAGAGGATCGACTTCTCCCCGGGGGTGGACCGCGGCAGCGGTTCCGTGCTGCGTCGTGCGGCCCGCCAGCACAGCAGGGCGAAGGTGCCCTCCGTGACGGCCAGCTGCAGGGAGGGCCCCAGCAACGAGTGGGTCATGACGAGCACCGCACCGCCCACGGCCAGTCCCGCAACGGAGGCGCACAGCTGCATCCGCGCCAGGGTCCCCCACTGGTTGGTGGCCTGCAGGGTGCCCACGTAGAGCAGCCCCAGGGCGCCGAAACCCGGAGCGAACGCCACGGGAAGCACCTGGAGGAACTCGCCCCAGTTCTCCAGGGTCCCGTTGGAGCGCAGGAAAAGCATGAGCCCCACGAGGATCGTGAACGCCAGCACGGGCATGATCGCGCGGTAGCGGTTCATGATCCGCATGCCACCGGGTTCGGTGAGCACGCGGATCACCGCGAACCTGGCGCCGGAGTCGATGGTCACCTGGATGGCCGTGTAGCACAGCGTGACCACGTTGTAGATGCCCACGTAGTGCGGGTTGGTGAACGCCGCGAGGGTCAGGATGACCAGCGCCGAGGACACCCGGGGCAGGGCCCGCTCGATGAGGGACTTGATCTGGTTCAGCATGCGGGTTCCCTCGCCACGCCCGCGACCTGCGCAAGGTGCCGCCGCGCGTAGTGCCGCGTTCCGGGACGAACCCCGGCCACAACCGCCCGCAGCTGCTCGGCGGTGCCCACGGGGCTGCCGGGACCGCCCCCGTTGTCCACGAGCCACGTCATGCCGCTCGTCCGGGCCCACGCGTCCCACGCGCGCCGGACCTCAGCGTCCCGGGCGATGCGGGCGTGGTAGTCCGGCGCGCTCGACAGCTGCCCCGGGCTCAGCCGGTAGGCGATCAGGGGCACGGCCAGTTTGTGGATCCGGGCGCCCTGGCACAGGGCGTCGAGCCACAGGACGTAGTCCTCGGCGGTGTTGGGCCGCGCATAGGCGTCCGCGAGTTCGAGGCTCTCCCGGCGCGCGAGCATGCTGGAGTGGAACAGCGGGTTCACGAACGGCAGCAGCAGCCCGAGCTCCGTGCTCGTGAGGCTCCGGGGGTAGGAAGGCCGAGGGAGCATTCCCTGCCCGAACCGGACGCCGCCGCCGCACACGATATCCGCGCGGCCCAGTGCCCGCATGCTGGCGGTGAACCGCCACGGCAGCGAGAGGTCGTCCGCGTCGGTGCGCGCCACGAACGCGCTGTCGGTGGTGTCCAGCGCCTCCCTCATCCGGGCCACGGTCCCCACGTTCACCGCGTTCTCCCGCACGACGACGCGGCGGTCCACCACCCGATGGGCGGCTCGCTCGGTCTCGGCGTCCGGGCCGTCCACGGAGACCACGAGCTCGGAGTCGCGGGGCATGGCCCGCAGCGTGGAGCGCATGGCGCTCTCCACGGTGGCACCCGCGCGGTACGCGGGCATGATGACGGTCAGCTTCGGCATGGTGGCCCTCTCCCCTGATAACCACGAATCACCCCACCGTTCTCGGCTCCCCGGGGTGAACATCTGCGGACAAATTATTTGTCATAGAAACGCAGAGCGATATTCAGGCTATCATGGTGAAAGCGGGACAGGGAGGCGCGGTGGGAGTAGCGCAGAAGTATCCCGAGATTTCGGGCCTGCATGCCGATACCGCCGGGAATCCGGCACATCGACGCCACGGTGGCTGCACATCTGACGGATGTCCGAGAAAACAGAACCCTGTCCCCCAAATAGGGGCAATTGTCCAGACATTTGTCCCCAGTTATAGCTACATAAACATTGGGGGTTCCCGTCGGGCTGATGGGAATGCAGGAGAAAATTGGGGGAGATCACGTGTCAGCACGTGTCAAGAACGTCATCATCAAATTCGTGGGCATCGTCCTGGGGGTCACGCTCCTCGGCGCCGCCATCGGAGGCGGCGTGGCCGCCCTTCGCCCGGAGAGCTACACATCCACCACCACGGTCATGGTCACGCCGGCCCAGAACCTGCCGAACGGACAGACGGAAACGGTCTCGCAGTACATCCTCAGCAACATGCCCACGTACAACAACCTGGCGCTGACCACGAGCGTCATGGAGGAAGCTGCGGACCACGGCAAGTCCACGGATGAGATCGCCGACGACCTGACCGTCGAGGTCCCCACCGGTTCGAGCCTGGTCAAGCTGGCTCACACGGACTCCGACAAGGAACGCAGCGCCGCCGTGGCGGATGACCTGGCGGTTGGCCTCCGTAACGCGATCCGGCAGTTCTCCCCGCAGACCGACGGCGAGCCCCAGGTGGACGTCGCGATCGTCCAGCAGGGCAGTGCCGCGACGACGAGCGACGAGCCCAGCGCCAGTCAGTGGGCTCTCATCGGTGGAACCGTGGGGACGGTCCTGGGTCTCGCGGCTGCGCAGGCGGCCACCCGCCGACGCGTGGTGCCCCGCCATCACACGACGTCCTCGACCGTCGGGCAGAACGGTTCGCTGTCGTCATGAAGTGGCGTGATGCGATCACGATGGACCGCGTCCCGGTGCTCACGCTGATCGCCTTCCTGTTCGTCAGCTGGGCATCCACGGTCTACTTCCTGAATCACTCGGTCGTCACCCTGCCCAGCCCGTTCACACCCGTCTGGGCCGCGTACAACCACGCCGATGCGGCCCGCCTCGTGTCGTGGGCCGTCTGCGGTCTCCTGCTGGCGCTGCTCTTTCCGCTGCCAGGCCACCCACCCTCGTGGGTGGTGCTGATCAGCACCATCGGCAAACAGGTCCGCCCACTGTCCTGGCTCTGGATCCTGGTGACGTTCGGCGCCATGGCCGCCCTCGTGGCGACGAAGGGACGGTACCTGCTGGAAGCTCCGCAGTATCTGATCTTCATGGCGCCTCCTGCACTGGTGTCCGCGTCGAGCGTGGCGCAGCCGATGGCGGTGCTGGCGGCCGGGTTCCTGTCCGTGAGGCACCCGTTCCTGGGGAGGATCGCCATGGTCCTGTGGCTCGTGCTTCTGTTCGCGTGTGCCACACGGGTGTTCGCCGGGGTGGTCGTGCTCTACATGGCCGGGCGCTTCCTGGCGGGAGGGCGGGTCTCCTGGCTGGGGTGGTTGTACACAGCCGTGATCACGGTCGTGCTGCTCCCGATCCCGCTCTACTGCCGAGATCTGACCGAACACGGGTTGGTCCCGTACGCCCACGCCATGGCGGATGTCATCCTGGAGCCGTCGTTCATCAGCGAGTCCCTGCTCACCACCACCAGCAGCTTCGGTTTCAGCATCCCGCTGCTCGTGTTCACGAGCCACGAGTACGGGATCACGGCCCAGGACATGCTGATCTCCCTCAACCCTGGGCCGGGACGTCTCGTGGGGTGGGACGACATCCTGTTCTCGATGCGGGTCCACGAGTTCATCCCGTACTCGGCGCTGGGGGAATGGGCGAGCTTCGGCGGGTTCAGCCTCATGCTGTTCACGCTGGCCTGGGGTCTGGTGGTGCGCGGGTGTCTGCGCAGCGTGGGCTCCAATCCCCATCCCACCATGGTGCTCTTCCTTGCCGCCCTGCTGGGGATGGCCATGCTGACGGTCGTCATGATCACGCAGTACAACACGAGAGCCGTCAACCGCATCATCTCCATGATGATCGCGGTTGCCATCCTCGAACGCGTGCTTCGCCCTGCCACTGCGGCGTTCCTGCAACGCAGGTCGTTGCGCGTCACCCGCACTCGCGGTTCCACGGTGAGAGGCCCCGTAGCCGATGCCCACACGGGATGAAGACAGTCCGATGGCCCGGGTCGGAGCAAACCGGCGGACTGTCCTGATGCTCCTGGGAGTCGCCCCCCTGGCCGCGTGCGCATCGTGCGCGGACGGCCCAGGGCCGGTGTCCCGCACCCCCGCACCTGACGACGCCCTCCACCGGCGCCAGGTGTGGGCGCACATGGTACCGCAAGGTCTTCCCCTGGCATCCGGCAGCGACGTCCACTACGGCAGCGAGAGACCACTGTCCCTCGCACCTGCAGGGACCGGCTACCAGAGACAGATCGCGGACCAGGTCCAGCAAGCGCGTTCGGCAGGACTCACGGGAATGCAGATCCTCCTGCTGGAGGGAGTCAACACGGGTGCGGACTTCGTGGGTGACTGGATGACCGCCACCGATCAGTCGTGGGAGGGTGCAAGCTCCCCAGGACTCTCGGTCGCCCCCTGTCTGCAGGTGTCCTCCCCCAGCGGGGCCACGGCCATGATCGAGCAGTACGCGGAGACCGCAGCACAGCATGCCTCCGCCGCACGCTCGGGCAGCGCCCTCCTCGTCTGGATATACAACGCTCGGTCCCTCTCTCCCGGGCAGTGGGACTCGTTGCGCAGTGACCTCCATGAACGGGGCACCGACGTCTTCTTGGTCGCCGAGCTGCAAACCGAGGCCAGCCAGCACGGGGACTCGCTCGAGACCTCGATGATCGATCCCTATGCCCACTGCTTCGACGCCGTGTGGCTGTTCGAGGACAAGGAGTCGGCGGTCCTGGAGGATTTCGCCTCGTGGGCCGCGGCGAACGAGATCCCGTTCGCGGGCGGGACACTGCCCGGGTACGACAGGGAGACGGACCGTGGCGGCTACGTGGATGCCCGAGGCACCGAGCTGTGGCGGGGTCATCTGGAGGCCCAGTTGGCGTCTCACCCCGCGTGGTTGACGGCAGTCACGTGGAACGACGCCGTGGAGCACACGTCGGTCCAGCCCTCCACTGACTGGGGCAGCACGCGCGCGGATCTGTTGGCTCATCACTCTGCGGTCTTCAGGGACGCGGCCCAGGGGGACTCCGAAACCCGGGCCTACGTGAGCTCACCGCAGTACCTCGTCGCTGGGCGGAAGTTCCTGGCGGAGGGGCTCGTGGTCAACCACGGCGACGCCACCGTGCGGATTCGCGCAAGAGTCACGTCCGCCACGGGGCAGATCCTTGCTGAGGCCACCTCAGACCCCGTGGCCGCGGGCGGTGTCACAGCCGCAGTGATAGAGCGGGACCTCGACCTGCGCGGGGGTGAGCACGTCGTCACCGTCGTGGACGTCCTCGACGAGGGCGGCTCACGCGTATCCGGCGTCCGCGGCGCCCCGGTGGTCGTGTACGACGGCGGAGACCCCGCCGTCCCATCGCCGGACCGCCGCCGCTACTACTCCTTCGGGAGCCACGAGGCCACCGACTTCTCGGAGGTGGCGAAGATCGACCGCGGCGCGGGGCCAGGACCCGCCGGGATGCGCGTGCGGACCGCGCACCCGGTTCGGTCCGTGGAGTTCCTCCACAACACCTGGCCAGCGGGACTCGCGCTCGACGACACCGGCGTGGAGTTCCAGAACCCGCCGGAGAGCATCGTGGGTGGCCAGGAGGTGAGCACCGTCCCAGGCGGCTTCACCATCGCCCGGCTGGTGACCCACGAGGGAAAGATTGCGTACTCAGCACCCGTACATCACGCACCACCCGGCGGATAGAGGACCGAGAACCCCGCCACCGGCGGGCCGACAGGACGGCCTCCCGACACCTACATCGCAGGACCGCACGACCACCACAGGGGGAGAGAACATGACACACCACCACCGCCGCCTCGCCACGTTCACGGGCCGCGGCTACGACAAGGGCCGCAGCACCCTCCAGTGCGCGGCGTGGGCACTCGTCGCGGAGCCGCTGCAGCGCTCCGTGCTGTGCCCTCCGCTCGTGCGCACGCGCATCCTGCGCGCGTTCGGGGCCCAGATCGGGGAGGGCACCCTGATCCGTCACGACGTGCGGATCCACTGGCCCTGGAAGCTGAGCGTGGGCGAGAACTCGTGGATCGGCGTCGGCGCGTGGCTGCTGAACCTGGAGCCCGTCACGATCGGCTCGGACGTGTGCATCTCGCAGGGCGCCATGCTGTGCACGGGCAGCCACCGCGCGGACGACCCCGCGTTCGAGTTCGACAACGCGCCCATCACCGTGGGCGACGGAGCGTGGATCGCCCTGCGCGCCACGGTCCTGCGCGGCGTGACCGTGGGCGAGGGCGCCGTGGTGGGCGCCACCGCCCTGGTCACCCGGGACGTCCCGGCCGGCGAGCGCGTCCTGGCCCCCGTGGCCGCGAGGGCGTGAGCGGCATGCGGATCCTGCAGATCGTGGCCCTCGTCTCGGGCACCAACGCGTACGGGGGGCCCACCACGGTGGCCTTCAACCAGTGCCGCGCGCTTGCCGACGCCGGTCACGACGTCGTGCTCGCGGCCACCGGTTCCGAGCTGGGCACCCTGCTGCCCACGGAGCGCGACGGCGTGCGCACGGCCCTGTTCCCGCCGCACTTCGTGCTGCCGGGCGCGGGCTTCGCGGGGCTGACGTCCCCCGCGATGCTCTCGTGGGTGCGCCGGGTGGCCCCGAGCGCGGACGTGGTGCACGTGCACATGGCCCGGGACCTGCTGACCCTGCCCGCGGCGTGGCTCGCGCAGCGCGCGGGCACCCGGACGGTGCTGCAGACCCACGGGATGATCGACCCGTCGGAGAACCCACTCGCGGGTCCGCTGGACGCCGCCCTGACCCGGCGCGTGCTGCGGGACGCGCACCGCATCTTCCACCTGACACCGCGAGAGCAGCGGGAGGTGGCACAGGTGGCGCGCGGTCCCGTGAACCTCATGGAGCTGCACAACGGCATGCCCGTGGGCGCACAGTCGCGCACGGCGAGGACGGACGGGACCTGCCGGGTGCTGTTCCTCGCCCGGTTGCAGGAGCGCAAGCGCCCGCTCGCGTTCGTGGCCGCGGCCCGCTCGCTCGCGCAGCGCTTCCCGCACGCCACGTTCACGCTGGTGGGCCCGGACGAGGGACAGGGGGACGCAGTGCGCCGCGCGATCGCGGAGGCCGACCTCGGGGACCGTCTCACCTGGGCGGGCCCGGTGGACTCCGCGGGTGCCGCGCAGTGGATGCGGGACTCGGACCTCTACGTGCTGCCCTCGGTGGACGAGCCGTACCCCATGTCGGTGCTGGAGGCCATGTCCTCCGGGCTGCCGGTGGTGATCACGGACACGTGCGGTTTGGCGGACACGGTGCGCCGCACCGGCTCCGGGGCCGTGGTGGACGACTCGCAGCCGGATCTCGAACGCGCACTCGCAGAGCTGCTGTCCGACCCCGACCTGCGGGCACGCACCGGGCGGGCGGCGCGGGACACCATCGCCCGGGAGTACGGCATGGACGCGGTCCGTGAGCGGCTGCTGCGGGCCTACCAGGGCTGAGCGCCACACGCACCAGGAAAAGGTCTCGGAGGTGTCCCCCGTGCGGGGGACGGCGGACTGGCCGATCGGCCAGTCCGGTCCTGGCCGGGGGTCCAGCCCAGATCTGGCCGGTGGTCGGTGGTCCCGATCCGGGCGGCTCCGTAGCGTAGTTACTACCGGGTCAGAACGGATCAGCATCCGCTCGGGGATGGCCCGGTACATGTCACCGACGTTCAACAGCAAAGGACACGCACCATGGACATCTTCACCTCCATCATCCAGTCCCTCGGCACCGTTGCCGGCATCGTTCTCGACTTCCTCAAGGCCTTCGGCATCGCCGGCTGATTCCGGTCCTGAGACCCGGATGCGGGGTCTGATCCCGCATCCGCACCGCGCGGCCCCCGCTTCTCGGCGGGGGCCGCGCATATGCCGTCACGACGCCGCCCGCACGGCTTCCCGCCGCGCCGCACATCCGGTGCCGGGGCAGCGACCCCGGCCACGCGACGTCGTGCCCGTCCGCGGGTCACCCCGGCCCGACGGCGTCGTGCCCGGTCACGGGGCGGAGGGCCCCGAACCCGGACCGTAGGATGACAGCGTGAAGGCCTTACTGCTCGAGAACATCCACACCGACGCCGTCGACGCCCTGCGCAGCCGGGGGTTCGAGGTCGAGACCCGCAAGGGCGCCCTGGACCCCGAGGAGCTGCTCACCGCCCTGGAGGGCGTGGACCTGCTGGGCATCCGGTCCAAGACGCGGGTCACCCGTGAGGTCCTGGAGGCCCACCCGAAGCTGCTGGCCGTGGGCGCGTTCTGCATCGGGACCAACCAGATCGACCTCACGGCGGCCACGGACACCGCCACGGCCGTGTTCAACGCCCCGTTCTCCAACACCCGCTCCGTGGTGGAGCTCGCGCTCGCGGAGATCATCGCCCTGGCCCGCCACCTCACGGACAAGAACGCCGCCGTGCACCAGGGCGTGTGGAACAAGTCCGCCGAGGGCTCCCACGAGGTCCGCGGCCGCACGCTCGGCATCGTGGGCTACGGCAACATCGGCAAGCAGCTCTCCGTGGTCGCGGAGACCTTCGGCATGGACGTCTACTACTACGACGTCGAGGACCGCCTGGCCATGGGCAACGCCACCAGGTGCGACTCCCTGGAGCAGCTGCTCTCCTGCGTGGAGACCGTCACGCTGCACGTGGACGGGCGCGAGTCCAACACCGCCATGTTCGGCCGGGAGCAGTTCCGCCAGATGCGGCCCCGCTCCATCTTCCTCAACCTCTCGCGCGGCCACGTGGTGGACATCGAGGCGCTGCACGAGGCGCTCGTCTCGGGGCACCTGGCCGGCGCGGGCCTGGACGTCTACCCCTCGGAGCCCAAGGCCGCCGGGGAGCCCTTCGTCTCCCCGCTGCAGGGACTGCCCAACGTGATCCTCACCCCGCACGTGGGCGGTTCCACGGCGGAGGCCCAGGAGAACATCGGGGGCTTCGTGTCCGGCAAGCTGGTGGACTACTGCCGCTACGGCACCACGAGCCTGTCCGTGAACTTCCCCGAGGTCCAGCTGGACCCGGAGATCCGCGGCACCCGCCTGCTGCACATCCACAGCAACGTCCCCGGCGTGCTGGCGCGCGTGAACTCCGTGCTCGGCGAGCACGGGATCAACGTGGACCGCCAGCAGCTCGTGACCAAGGCCCAGATGGGCTACCTGGTCACGGACTGCGGCAACGGGGTCACCGAGGACGTGGTGGCCGCGATCCGCGCCCTGCCCGAGACCATCCGGGTGGCCACCGTCTCCTGACACCCGTTCCGGCGCACGACGCCGCCCGCGCACCGCGACCCCGTCACCCGCCCCGGGTGGCGGGGTCCGTTCGTGCGGGCAGGGCGCTGACTCGTCGCCGGCCCCGCCTCGGGCGGCCGCGCACGCGGACGCGCGGTCCGCGAC
>NZ_RCOM01000077.1 GCF_003667225.1 Kocuria rhizophila | reverse complement strand
CGCCCACCACGATGCCCCCCGAAGTGGGCCGATCTCATGCTTGCTCATCACTGCAGGTCAGGCCGTGAATTCCCGCACATTGGCGCCCCCTGTATGCGTTTGCAAAATCACGAGTTGGTGACGAACCCGCTGTGGCGTTGCGCACAGGACTCGCGATTGCGAACCTGTTTGCTATGGCGAAGCGACACGGCACTCGAACATGGCTGGTCGCCGCAGTGCTGCTCGGCACCGTGACGGTGACCGGGTGCGCGGGCGGCTCCTCCGGCGATCCCGAACAGGGTGGCCCCTCGGCGAACCCCGAGGCGAGCGCCCCGGCCGGCGGCGAGAGCTCCGTGGCACCGGCTCAGGGGGTCACACCCGCCGAGGCCGACAGCGCGGCCACCTATGAGCTCACGCAGACGTACACGGACCCGGACAAACTGTTCACGGTGAAGTACCCCAAGGACTGGACGGCTGAGCAGAGCAACGGCTACCTGGAGCTGAAGAGCCCGGACGGGAAGGTCACGGGATCCGTGGCCTCCACCAAGGCCCGGCCGCCCAAGGGCGACTGGTTCACCCGCCCCGCCCATCCGCTGATCGGGCTGGAGACGCCCATGAGCGAGCAGGTGAACGGCAAGGTCTACACGTACTCCAGCTACGTGCCCGCGCCCGCACGGGGTGACGGTGGTGGTGACTCGGTGATGTGGGGACTCACGGAGTCCGACAACAAGGGCATCGTGCGCCTCACGAACGGTGGCGACAAGGCGGCACTGCTGGCCGAGTTCCACTACGCCCCCGTCAACGAGGGCAACAAGCCCCTCTCCCAGAGCAAGGGAGTGGAGCTGGTCAACCAGATCAACCAGACGGACGAGGCCGGCACCGTGGACGCGATCCTGAAATCCGCCCGCGCCGGCGCATAGGGCCCCCACGACCCATCGGCCGTCACTGCGGGGCGCAGAGCGCGGGGAGAGAAGCAGGCGCGGTCATCCTGGCAGCACACCGAGCACCACGTTCACCGTGGCCGCCAGGATGACCGTGCTGAAGATGTAGGACAGCAGGCAGTGGCGCAGGATCACGGCGCGCAGCCGTGTGGTGCTCACGTTGGTGTCCGAGACCTGGAACGTCATGCCCAGGTTGAAGGAGAAGTAGAGGAAGTCCACGTACCGCGGGGGCTCGCGGTCGTTGAAGTCGATCCCGCCCTGCGGGTGCCGGTAGTACTCGTGGGCGTAGCGCGCCCCGTACATCAGGTGGAGCATGGCCCACGTGAGCAGGATGCCCAGCAGCCCCAGCACGGCACCGGTGGTGCGGGTCTCGGTGCCTCCGCGCACCAGGATGACCATGATGGTCAGCAGGTTCACCAGGGACAGTGCCACCACGGTGGCCTCCTGCACGAGCGGCTGGAAGTCCTCGCGCACCGAGTTCCTGCGCGTGCGCGCGGCATCCATGGGCCACAGCACGGACACCGCCAGCACCACGTACGCCAGCGACACACCGCACGCCCCGACCAGCACCGCCAGCAGCCCGTCCAGGGCCAGGGAGGCCATCCCGCCCGCGACCACGCCCACCGCCACGGCGATCGCGAGTCGCAGGTGGGCGGACAGGGGCCGCCGCTCGGTGCTCGTCATGGGTCCAGGCTAGTGGGCGCGCCACGACATGGTGCCCGCCGCGCGCTCAGCATCCCGGACTCGTGGCCTCTCCGGGCGCGCGCCACGGCATGACGCGTTCCCACCGTCCCGAGCGAAGCCCTTCCGGGGCCGCAGATCACGTCCCACGGGGCACCTCTTGCGGCGCTCGGCACGCCAGGCCGACCAGGACAGGCCTCAGCGCAGCTCCGCGGGCAGCTCTTCCAGCAGCCGCAACCAGATCTCGGAGACCGTGGGGTAGCTCGGAACGGCGTGGCGCAGCAGCTTCACGGGCACCCTTCCCACAATTGCGATCGTCGCCCCGTGCACCAGTTCGGTGGCCTCGGGGCCCACGAACGTGGCGCCCAGGAGGCACCCCGAGTCCTCGTCCACCACGAGTGTGGCGTGCCCGGCGGCGTCGTCCCGCAGCAGGGCGGCTCCGGCGGCACCGGTGATCGGGGCCTCCGCGACGACGACGCCGTGCCCCGCCTCCCGCGCCTCGGCCTCGGTCAGGCCCACGGCACCCACCGGGGGATCCGTGAACACGGCCTGCGGCACGGGAACGGGACCGTCCGGGGCGGTCTCGTGCCGTCCGGCGAGCCGGGAGCCGAGCACGCGGGCCTCGTACTTGCCCATGTGGGTGAGCAGGGCGGTGCCGGCGGCGTCCCCGACCAGGTGCAGCCAGTCCGGCAGGTGCCCGGCGCGGGCATCCTCCGGGGTGACCCCCACGGAGTCCAGCCCCAGATCCGTCAGACGCGACGTGCGGCCGGTGGCCACGAGCACCTCGTCCACCTCCAGCGGACCGCCCGTGGTGCCCAGCCGCACCGGGCCGCCGTGGATCCGGCCGAGTCCGGTGTCCCGCGCCTCCGCGCGGTGGGCGGTCTCCACGGTGGTGTTCAGCCGCACGTCCACCCCGCCGTCCTCGAGGGCGTCCTTGACGATCTCCCCCACGAACGGTTCGTTCTTCGCGAGCAGCGCGTCGCCGCGCACGAGCATCGTGACGGAGGAGCCGAGAGCGGCCAGCCAGGTGGCGGCCTCCACGGCCACCACACCGCCGCCCACGATCGCCAGGCGCGGCGGGACCTCCACGACCCCGGTGGCGTCCTTGGAGCTCCACGCGTGCAGACCCTCCAGGGCGGGCGGGACCACCTCGGTGGAGCCGGTGGCGATGACCACCGCACGGCGGGCCGTCAGCGTCCGGTTGCCGTCCGGACCGGTGACCCGCACGGTGCGCGGCCCCGTGATCTCCCCGTGCCCGCGCACCACGCGCAGACCGGCGCCCTCCGCCCAGCGGACCTGCGCGGCGTCGTCGTAGTGGGAGACCCACGCGTCCCGGCGAGCGAGAAGCTCCCGCACCCGGACGGCCGGGGAGTCCACGCCCTCCAGGTGCGCGGCGGTGCGCGCCACCTCCACGGGGCGCAGCAGCGCCTTGCTGGGCATGCATGCGTAGTACGAGCAGTCGCCACCCATGAGCGACTCCTCCACGATGACGGTGGAGAGCCCGCCGTCGTGCGCATACTGCGCCAGGTTTTCCCCCGCGGGCCCGCCGCCGATCACGACGACGTCCGCTGCGTGCTCCGCCGCGCTTTCGGCTCCCGGGGTGCTCTGGTTCGCGGTGGTCATGAGGGCTCCGTTCGTCCTGGGATGTGAGGCGAGTCTAGAGTGCGGGGACGCGCCGCCGTCCACGGTCCGGCGCCCGGCGCTGGTTGCCCGGCCGCGTCCGTGGGCGGGCGTGTGCCATGCTGACGAGATGACTCAGCTGACCCGCCAGGAGAACGTGTTCGTCCTCGACATCAGCGACTCGCCCGAGGGCGACCACCGCTTCACGTACGAGCGGATGCGGGCCATCGACGCCGCCCTCACGCGGGTGGAGTCCACGCCCGGGGAGCTCGCGCTGGTGATCACGGCTCAGGGCAAGTTCTTCTCGAACGGGCTCGTCCCCGAGCTCTTCGTGGAGCCGGAGTACAGCGCGGCATTCCAGAGCCTTGTCGCTCGTCTGCTGGTCTCCGAGGTCCCCACGGTCTGCGCGATCAATGGCCACTGCTACGCCGGCGGGCTCCTGCTGGCCCTCGCGTGCGACGAGCGCTGCGCCCGTTCGGAACGCGGGTTCCTGTGCCTCCCCGAGACCTCGATCCGGGTCCCGTTCACCTCCGGACTGTCCGCCCTGGTCACGGCCCGCCTCGCCCCGCGCGACGCCCACCGCGCCATGGTCCTGTCCGAGCGCTACGACGCCCCTGCGGCCGCGGCGGCAGGAATTGTCGACGACGCCGTTCCCGGCGCAGATCTGCTGGCCCACGCCGTGCGCCGGGCTGGTGAGCTGAGCCCGCTCCGCGGTTCCGTCCTGGCCACGAACAAGCGTCGGCGGTACGCGGACGTGGTGGAGGCGCTGCACCGTCCGGAGCAGCTCACTGTGGAAACGGGCGCCTGAAACTTCTTCCCTGCGCTGCGCGTTCGTGGTGCTGCATCCCGGCCGCACTGCGCGTGCATCAGCGCGTCGCGAGACGGGTGGGGCTGGTGTGGGGCATTCCCGAGCGGTCGAGCACCCTGGTGGTCGCTACCCCGTCACACGTCACGGGCCATCGCGACCCGAGGGGCCGTGAACCGCATGCGCTCCTCGGAGAGTTCGGCGGCGAGTTGCGGCCCGAGGGCATCGTCCGGCAGGGCACGAAAGCCCAGCTTGCGGTAGTAGGGGGCATTCCAGGGGACGTCCGCGAAGGTGGTCAGCGTGAGCCGGTCGTCGCCCCGGTCACGCGCCCAAGAAGTGACGGCGTCGATCAGGTTGGCTCCGATGCGCTGCCCGGCATGATCCGGGTGAACGCTGACCTGTTCCAGATGGGCACTCCCGTCACGCAGCACGGCGAGAGCATAGGCCACGACCTGGTTGTCGACCGTGGCAACCCACGCCCGGCCGGCCGATGCATGCCGTTTAAGTCGCTGCACGTCGGGCAGAGGATCGTCAGCGACCTCCGGCATCCCGATCGAGCGGAAGGCCTCTCCCGCGGCGGCTTCAATGGCAGGCAGACTGATCACGTCAGCTGGGCCTGCTGAGCGGATGCTAGGCATCCCCTGACCGCTACAAGGGCAAGACGCCGCAGACCGTCCACACTTGGCTACAGGGGCACGGTTCAAATGACCGGTCATTGCACTTCTATGTGAATTCCCGTAAACGCCCGCAGATCTTCGGGGGTCAAGCGTTGGGGCCCATCAATCTCCGTATGAAATGTCACCACCGTGCCTGAATGGCCGCGGGGTGTCACCGACATCAACTCTGCCGCAGGAATCCCGTAGTGGTAGGTCTGGGTCCACGCTTCCATCCCTCGGTGGTTCTCGTGGGTGAGGATGTCGCTGAGCGCCGCAACGGATGACATTCCCCGGCGTGGCAACCCGTCAGGAAGACGGGGAGAACGCCTTGGGTCCGTGAACCGAACGTCCGCCGTCGCCATCACGGGTTTTCGGATGACCCGGCCATCGTCATCCACGCGGGTGTCGGTTCCCCGACCGTCGTCATCGATGGTGACAGATCCGTCGTCGTGGTAGGTGACAAGGACATGCCCTGGCTGTGCGGCCGCGATGGCCTCGTCCCGCGCATAGGCCAGGACCTCCATCATCAGGTGACGCCGCCCTCCCGCTACCCCAGGGGCGAGCAGAACATCGCGCATCGATGCCAGGTGACCGGGGTCGACTTCCCACGCCCACTTGTGCGTCGTCGTCCTCCAGGTCGGTCGACGTGTCATGCGCTGATTTTACTGCCGATAGTCCATGGGATGGGAACCAAGGCCGTTGCCGAACTGTTCATAGCTGTCGTCGCCTCGTTGAATCGTCAAGCTCATTCTTCCGAACCCTAGAAAAGCCGCGGGCGGTTGAGATCTGTGTTCTCGAAAATGAACGTTGCAGCCTCCCGGGGAGAAGCCTCGGCCAGGTAAAGGCGTTGGCCGCCCACGTAACGGTGATGCTCTTCGGCCTCCGGGTCTGGGTCGTGTTCCCCGGCAAAACGCGCGTTTCCTCTCGGTACCGAGACGCTGAACGGAACATCAACCCACACGGAAGCATCCCACTCGTCACGCAGTTCAGGCCGGTGCAAAAAGATCCCGTCCACCAGCACCAGGGTGTCCGGTGCCAGCTCGATGGGCCGTGCATCGACAGGCCGGTCTTCGTCAACGTCCCACACGGCCGGGGTAATGGCGTGCTCAGTTCGAAGTGGTGTGATGACACAGCGACGAAAAGCGTCGTAGTCGTAGGAGTCGCGATAAAAGCTCTCAGGGCCTCGGCCAGTTGCATACCGGTGGGCGCGAGGGTGGTGGAAGTCGTCCATGCTCACGTTGATGACAGGCCGCGTGCCCCGGGCCGACACGAGTGTCACCAGCTCCCTTGCCAGAACCGTCTTTCCCGCTCCGTCGAATCCGTCAATGGCCACCAGCGCAGGACGCCCCGGTGCAACGGCGCACAAACGTTCGGCCAGGAGCGCGAGGGTTTGGTGACGATTCATGCCACGAGTCTCTCAGCTACGCCCAGGGAACCTGGCCGGCGTGGTTGGAAGATCCGCGCCTCAACGTTCGTATGGTCCCGGGCTCTGACGGCCGAGGGGTCGGAGACGAAACAACTACTGCCAACGACTGGAGATCTCGCCTGGGAACACGGTCATCCAGTAGTCCGGCAGCACCTCGTGCAATGGCTTCCACGTGACCTGCGTGGGATCCCCGCGCCCGGCAACACCGACGAGCACATCGGGCCCGTGCACGGCCAACCGCTCCCGGCACACGCCGCACGGGCTGAGGACCAGGAACCTTCCCGCTTCCTCCCGGTGCAGGCACACGGACGCCACGATCTCCTGCTCGAGCCGGAACGCTGCCGCGTAGGGCTCGATCTCGTGGCAGACTTCCACCGCCGGGTTCACCGCATCCGGTGCCGTGCCGGTGAGAACCGTCCCGTCGGCCAGCAGCATCGCGGCTGCCCCGCGCTCCTCATCGCCGGGGAAACGGTGCTCGATGAGGTCTCGACATGCGTTGACCGTACGGTTCAGCTGTTCGCGGTCCATGCTCTGACTCTAACTAGCAGTCGCAGGCGTGAAGGCTTGTGTCCGGTGCGGGGCAACACCGTCAGGCACTCACACAGAGGCGCCCAGGTGCGCCCCAAAGTAGTCCTCAATCCTCCGCCACGCGTGCTCACGGTCCTCTCGGGTGCCCCCGAAGCCTGCCACGTGCCACAGCGGAGCCAGCGCGGCGGGCCCCGGCATCGAGTCATTGAGGAAGGCGTGGCCCGCGCTCGGGTACTCCTGGATGTCGTGCTCCACCGAGGCGGCGTCGAGCTTTGCCTCCAGCCTCTGCACAGCGCCCCGGTTCTGCAGATCGCGCGCACCGTAGGAACCCACCACCGGGCAGGCGTGGCCCACGTCCTCGGGAACGGTGCCGTAGTTCACGCTCGCCACGGCGTAGCGGTCCCGGTCGCAGGTCATCAGCGCGAAGCCCCCGCCCATGCAGAAGCCGATGAGGCCCACGGCCTCGGTGGTCTCCGGCTGGGCGAGCAGCCACTGCCGACTGGTCTCGATGTCCACCAGAGCCCTGCCCTTGCCCGTCATGAGGGAACGCATCGTGGCGACCAGGCACCGCCGCGCCCCACCTTCCGAGTACAGGTCCGGAACGACGACCTCGTAGCCCCACCCGGCGATGCGGTCGGCGTGGGCGCGCATGTCGTCATTCACGCCGAAGATCTCCATCACCATGACCACGCCAGGCCACTGGCCGTCCCCGGCGGGCCGCGCGACGTAGGCGGAGAGCCGGTTCGAGCCGCCCCTCTCCTGAGAGGCGTGGGCGAGGTCCACGGTGTATCGCACGAGTTCAGTCATGCACAGACCATAGCCCCGCGGTCACGGTCCACCGGAGGCACCCTGCATACTTGGAAGAGTAGCCCCCGGCGCAGCCCACGCGAGTGTGACGGCCGGGGTTTATTCATGCCCCCGGAGGGCTCAGCCCCGGAACGCCCCCGCCAGGTTCCGTGCCCCGGAAGCCAGCAGGGCGACGTCGGCGCCCACGTTCACGAAGTCCGCACCCGCGGCGAGGTAGTCCCGCGCCTGGTCCTGCGCGAACGCGTTGACGCCCACGAACTTGCCCGCCGCCTGCACCGCGGTGATCACGTGCTTCACGGCGGCGACGACGTCCGGGTGGGTCTGCTGCCCGATCAGCCCCATGGAGGCGGCGAGGTCCGAGGGGCCCACGAACACGCCGTCCACCCCGTCCACCGCGGCGATCTCCTCGATGCTCGCCACGGCCGCCGCGGACTCCGCCTGCACCACCAGGGTGATGGTCTCCCGTGCGCGCGGCAGGTAGCCGGGGATCCCGCCCCAGCGCCCGGAGCGCGCGAGCGCCGCGCCCACACCGCGCACGCCCGCGGACGGGTACGCCACGGACCGGGCTGCGGCCTCCGCCTCGGCCACGGAGTCCACCATGGGCACGATCAGCGACTGCACCCCGAGGTCCAGGTACTGCTTGATGGTGACCTCGTCGTTGTCCGGCACCCGCACCACGGAGAGCGTGGGGTACCCGGCGATCGCTCGCAGCTGCGCCTGGATGGACTCCAGAGACAGCGGCGAGTGCTCGCCGTCCACCAGGAGGTAGTCGAAGCCCGCGCTCGCGCAGATCTCCGCCGCCGTGGGGTCCCCCGAGGACAGGAAGATGCCCGTGACCGGGTCCTGCGGCGTGCGCGGCAGCGCGACGAGGTCCTTGAGGCTCGGCAGCACGCCCGGCAGGTTGGCGGCGCCCTCAGCGCGGAAGGTGTGGATCAGCTCGTTCACTCGAAGCGACACGTGATGGCTCCCAATTCTCCGTAGTCCGCGTGGACGGTGTCCCCGGGGTGCACCCACATGGGCTTGGTGAAGGAGCCTGCGAGCACGATGCTCCCGGCCTCCAGCGCGTCCCCGTGCGCGGCCAGCTTGTTCGCGAGCCACGCCACGCCGTTGGCGGGGTGGTTGAGCACGGCCGCAGCCACCCCCGTGTCCTCCAGGGTCTCGTTGCGGTACAGCAGCGCGGACACCCACCGCAGGTCCACGGCGTCCGGTGCCACGGGGTTGCCGCCGTAGACCATTCCACCCAGGGCCGCGTTGTCCGAGATGGTGTCCACGATCGTGCGGCCCTCCATCTCGATCCGCGAGCTCAGGATCTCCAGGGCCGGGACCACGTACTCGGTGGCCCGCAGCACGTCGAAGATGCTCGTGTGCGGTCCGCGCAGCTCGTCCTTGAGCACGAACGCCAGCTCCACCTCGATCCGCACGTTCGAGTACTGCCCGTGCTCGATCACCGAGCCGTTCTCGTGGACCTGGTCCGCGAAGATCGCCCCGTAGTCCGGCTCCGTGATCCCCGTGGCCTCCTGCATGACCTTGGAGGTGAGCCCGATCTTCCGGCCCACCAGCCGCCGCCCGGACTCCTGCGCCCGCCGGCGCCACTCGTTCTGCACCGCGTAGGAGTCCTCCACGGTCATCTCCGGGTAGCGCTGGGTGAGCCGCTCGATCATCGTGCGGTTCGCCTCCGCGGCGGCCAGTTCGTCCGCGATGGCCACCACGCGTTCGTGCTCCAGCATGTCCTTGCCTTTCGGTTGGTCCGTGCGCCGTGTCCGCAGGGGACGACGACGCCGCTGCGCCGGCTACCCGCCGTTCCGTCACCCGGGTGCCCCGCAGGGCCGGGTGCCGCTCCCCCGGGAAGGCCGCGAGCGGCGTCGTCGTCCCCGTGGCGTGAGCCGCACCCGCAGCCGCCGGGGCGGGCGGGCGCGGCTCACGCGCGGGAGGAACGGGTCAGAGCTGGTGACCCATCTTGTACTCGCCCTTCTTCCAGTCCGGCATGGACTTCTCGCCCTCGGAGGGGCGCGTGTAGGAGAAGCCGTCCGCGCCGATGGTCACGGCGAGCTCGGAGTCGTCCGTGCGGGAGACGACCTCCTGCGGGTTGCCGTCCAGGTCCAGCACCAGGGAGGCCTCCGTATACCAGGAGGGGACCACGGGAGTGCCCCACCAGTCGCGGCGCTGGTTGTCGTGCACGTCCCACGTGACCACGGGGTTGTCCGGGTCACCGGTGTAGTAGTCCTGCGTGTAGATCTCCACGCGGTGCCCGTCCGGGTCCCGCAGGTAGAGGTAGAACGCGTTGGACACGCCGTGGCGGCCGGGCCCGCGCTCGATCTTGTCCGACTGGCGCAGCGCACCGAGCTTGTCGCAGATGGCCAGGATGTTGTGCTTCTCGTGGGTCGCGAAGGCCACGTGGTGCATGCGGGGGCCGTCGCCGCCGGTCATGGCGGTGTCGTGCACGGTGGGCTTGCGGCGCATCCACGCGGCGTACACCGTGCCCTGCTCGTCCTGGATGTCCTCGGTCACGCGGAAACCCAGGTCCTGCATGAACTTGGTGGCGCGGGGCACGTCCGGGGTGACCTGGTTGAAGTGGTCCAGGCGCACCAGGGCGCCCGGGGTGTAGAGGTCGTAGCGCCACGCGAGGCGCTCCACGTGCTCCACGTCGTAGAAGAACTCGTACGGGAAGCCCAGCGGGTCCTCCACGCGCACCGACTCGCCAATGCCCTTGGTAAAGCCCTCCGCACGGCGCTCCACGCGGCAGCCGAGCTCCTCGTAGAAGGCCACGGCCTTGTCCAGGTCCTCGGGGGTGCGCACGCGGTAGGAGAACGCGGCCACGGCGGCCACGGGGCCCTGGCGCAGCACCAGGTTGTGGTGGATGAACTCCTCGATCGAGCGCAGGTAGACGGTGTTCTCGTCCTCCTCCGTGACCGTGAGCCCCAGCACGTCCACGTAGAACTCGCGGGACTTCGCGAGGTCCGTGACCACGAGCTCCATGTACGCGCAGCGCAGGATGTCCGGTGCCGGGGCGCTCGGGGTCTTGATGGGGTTGTCCGTGGTGATCGGGGCTTCCTGCGAAACGTAGAAGCCCGAGGACGTCATTGTCCGATCAGCGGGATTCGTCATGGTGTGTCCTTCGTGGTGGGAGTAACAGGGTCGTGGGGTTCTGGTGGCCGCCCGCTCCACCGCGGACCGGACGGCCCGCGGCGGGGCGGGAGC
>NZ_RCOM01000076.1 GCF_003667225.1 Kocuria rhizophila | reverse complement strand
GGGGAGCCGGGGGCGGTGGGTGAGCGGGCGGCGTCGGCGGGCAGTGACACAATGGTCCGTGGATTCCAGGGGGTCTCGCGTGCCGGCCGGCGCGCACCCGGGGTGCACGAGGACGCGGAGGGCTGCGGCGCAGTGAAGGTTCTGATCAGCGGGGGCGGTCCCGCCGGCGCCACGGCGGCGTACTGGCTCGCGAGCCAGGGCATCCCCGTGACCGTCCTGGAGAAGACGGGCTACCCGCGGGAGAAGGTCTGCGGGGACGGGCTCACCCCGCGCGCCGTGCAGCAGATGCGGCTCATGGGACTGCCCCACGGCGAGGCCGAGGGCTACACGCGCAACCAGGGGCTGCGGCTCGTGGCGGCCGGGCGCACCGTGGAGTTCCCCTGGCCCGAGCTCACCGACTTCCCCTCCTACGGCCTGGTCCGCACCCGCGCGGGCTTCGACGAGGACATCATCCGCCACGCGCAGCGGGCCGGTGCGCACGTGGTCGAGCACCGTGCCGTGAAGGACGTCCTGCGGGACGGCACCGGGCGCGTGGTGGGCGTGCGCGCCACCGTGATGGACCCCGCCACCGGCCGCCGCACCGCGGAGACCGAGGAGCACACCGCGGACCTCGTGCTGGCCGCGGACGGGAACTCCACCCGCACCGCCGTGGCGGCGGGCCTGCACCGGCGCACCGACCGGCCCATGGGCGTGGCCGTGCGCACCTACTACCGCTCCCCGCGCTCCGCGCTGGACTGGATGGAGGGCTGGCTGGAGCTGCAGGACGGCACCTCCCCGCAGCGCTCGCTGCTGCCCGGCTACGGCTGGGTGTTCGGCGTGGGGGACGGCACCGCGAACGTGGGCCTCGGCATCCTGGACACCTCCCCCGCCTTCGGCACGCTGGACTACCGCGCGGTGCTGCGCGACTGGGTGGCCTCCATGCCCGCGGACTGGACCTTCGACCCCGAGCACCAGGTGGGGCGCATCGGCTCCGCCGCCCTGCCCATGGCCGGCAACCGCACCCCCCACTACGTCCCCGGCCTGATGCTCCTGGGCGACGCCGCCGGGCTCGTCTCCCCGTTCAACGGCGAGGGGATCTCCAACGCCATGGAGTCCGGGCTCTTCGCCGCGTCCTGCATCCTGGACGCCGCCGGTGCCAACGGCTCTCAGCAGCGCGAGAACGCCCTGGCCCGCTACCCGCAGCTCGTGCGCGACGAGTGGGGAGCCCACTTCACGCAGGGCAGGGCGCTCGCCGAGCTCATCGGCCACCCCGCGGTGCTCTCCGCGGCGGTGCGCGCCGGGATGAACGTGCCCGCCCTGATGCGCTTCGCCGTGCAGGTGATGACCGAGCTCTCGGACCACCCCGCGCGGACCGTGACGGACCGCGCCATCGCAGTGCTGGACGCGCTGACGCCCGCGCGCTGAATTGTCGATAGAGTGGTGCACCGTGACTGATCCCAGCCGCCCCGAGGCCTCCCCGCGCCTGCCCGCGGGGTTCGAACTCATCGCCCAGGACCCTCGTCTGGGTCCCCTCATGCTGCGCTCGCTCGAGCGCGTGGAGGAGCGCCTGGGCGAAGCGGTGCGCTCCACGGACCAGCTGGCGGACGTCACCGCGCGCCACCTGCTCAACGCCGGCGGCAAGCGCATCCGGCCCCTGCTCGCGCTGCTCGCGGCGGAAGTGGCCGGGTCCGTGAACGAGGACGTCGTCGAGGCCGCGGTGGTGGTGGAACTGACCCACCTGGCCTCCCTCTACCACGACGACGTCATGGACTCCGCCCCCATGCGCCGGGGCGTGGAGACCGCGCACACCGTGTGGGGCAACACGGTGGCCATCCTCACCGGGGACATGATCTTCGCGCGGGCCTCGTCCATGGTGTCCGAGCTCGGCCAGGAGTCCCTCATGATCCAGGCCCGCACCTTCGAGCGGCTGGTCATCGGCCAGCTGCGTGAGACGGCCGGACCCGCCGAGGGGGACGACCCCGTGGAGCACTACCTGGACGTCATCGCGGGCAAGACCGGCTCGCTGATCGCCGCGAGTGGCCAGTACGGCGCCCTGCTCGGTGGTGCCCCCGCCTCCGTGGTGGACCTCATGGTGGTCTACGGCGAGAAGCTGGGGCTCGCGTTCCAGCTCGCGGACGACATCATCGACCTCACCGGCCACCCGGACGTCTCCGGCAAGACCCGCGGCACGGACCTGCGCGAGGGCGTGGACACGCTGCCCGTGCTGCTGCTGCGCCGCGAGGCCGCGGGAACCGACGCGCAGGCGGCGGCCGCGGCACGCGAGGTGCTCGCCCTCGTGGACGGGGACCTCTCAGAGGACGAGGCGCTCGCCCGCGCCGTGGACGCCGTGTCCGAGCACCCGGTCTCCGCAGAGGCCTGGCGGATCGCGAACCAGTGGGCGGACGAGGCCATCGAGGCGCTCGCGCCCCTGGACGATTCCGTGGCCAAGTCCGCACTCCGTGAATTCGCCCACGCGGTGGTCCACAGAACCGGCTGAGTTGTCAGTATCCTTGGGACATTCACGATCCGCTTGCGTGCCCCGGGACCCCGGTGGCCGCGTCTATGGGACGAATTCCCCCGTGAGGTTCACACATGACCACTGACACACCACAGGGTGGCGCCGCGAAGGAAGCCTTCTCCGGCCGCACCATGTTCATCCTCGCCGCCATCGGCTCGGCCGTGGGCCTGGGCAACATCTGGCGCTTCCCGTACGTCGCCTACGAGAACGGCGGCGGCGCCTTCATCATCCCCTACCTGGTGGCACTGCTCACCGCGGGCATTCCCCTGCTCATGCTGGACTACGCGATCGGGCACCGCTACCGCGGTTCCGCCCCGCTGTCCTTCCGGCGGCTGCACCCCAAGCTCGAGACCATTGGCTGGTGGCAGCTCGGGATCTGCGTGGTCATCGCGGTCTACTACGCGCTGATCATCGGCTGGGCCATGCAGTACACCGTGTTCTCCTTCACCAAGGCGTGGGGGGACGATCCCGCCTCGTTCTTCATGTCGGACTACATGCAGGTCTCGGACGAGGTGACCATCGGCTTCGACTACATCTGGCCCGTGCTCCTGGTGACCGCGATCGCCTGGGTCGTGCTGCTCGTGGTGCTGATGATGGGCGTGCAGAACGGCATCGGCAAGCTCAACGTGGTGCTCCTGCCGCTGCTCGTGGTCATGTTCCTCATCATGGTGGTCATGGCCGTCACGCTGCCGGGCGCCTCCGCCGGGCTCAACGCGCTGTTCACCCCCAACTGGGAGGCCCTGGGCGACTCCTCCGTGTGGGTGGCCGCCTACGGGCAGATCTTCTTCTCCCTCTCCGTGGGCTTCGGCATCATGGTCACCTACGCGTCCTACCTCAAGCCCCGCTCGGACCTCTCCGGCTCGGCCCTGGTGGTGGGCTTCGCGAACTCCTCGTTCGAGATCCTCGCCGGCATCGGCGTGTTCGCCGCCCTGGGCTTCATGGCCACAGCTTCCGGCGTGGGCGTGGACGAGGTGGCCACGTCCGGCATCGGCCTGGCGTTCATCGCCTTCCCGGCCATCATCTCCGAGGCGCCGTTCGGCACCGTTCTGGGCGTGCTGTTCTTCGGCGCCCTGTCCTTCGCGGGCTTCACGTCCCTGATCTCCATCGTGGAGGTCATCGTGGCGGGCGTGCGGGACAAGCTCGGGCTCTCCCGCAAGGCGGCCGTGGCCACGGTGGTCCTGCCCCTCGCGGCCGTGTCCCTGCTGTTCTTCCCCACCACCACGGGGCTGAACCTGCTGGACGTGGTGGACGCGTTCGTGAACAACTTCGGCATCGTCACGGCCGCGCTGGTCTCGGTGCTGCTGCTCACCTCCGGGTTCACCGCGCTGCCCACGCTGCGCGACCACATCAACTCGGTCTCGTCCTTCAAGCTGGGGCGCACCTGGATGATCATGGCTGGCGGTGTGACCCCGGTGATCCTGGGCTACATCCTCATCGACCAGCTCACGCAGACCGTGGCCGAGGGCTACAACGACATGCCGCAGTGGTTCGTGAACGTGTTCGGCTGGGGCATGGCGGTCGGTCTCATCGTGATCTCCTACTTGATCTCCCGGCTGCCGTGGAGCAGGCGCACGTCGGAGGCCTTCACCAGCCCGGCACCCTCGGTGCAGGACGCCTACCTGGACCGCAAGGCGCTGGAGAACCAGGAGTCCCTGACCCACTACCCGGACACCGCCGGGCGCACCCCGGCGCTGGGCCAGGACTTCTCCCTGCGCGCCATCTACCGCGGCACCGTGGTCCGGCGGAGGATGCCCTGGTCGCGCTCGAGCACCGAGCGCGACACCCGGGCGACCACCTCCGCGGGCGCCACGTCCCGCCACACCGAAGGAGACAACCGATGAACGGCACCGCAATCGTCATGATGGTCGTGGCCATGGTCCTGGTGTGGGGCGGACTGGTGCTTGCGCTGATCAACATCAAGCGCTCTCCCGAGCTGGAGGACGAGATCGACACGCCCGCCGAGGACGAGGGCGAGCTCGCTGAGGCGCACCACGGGGGCATCGACGACGCCACCGGGCGGCCGAGCACGTCGGCCGAGGACCCGCGCGACCTGCGCGGTGAACCGCGCCCCGCAGGTGAGGGTGCCCAGGCTCCCGAGCAGGCCACGGGCCGCCACCTCTGACCCGACCCTCCTACGCACGAAGGCCACTCCCGGAGATCTCCGGGAGTGGCCTTCGTCGTCCCCGGGGGCGGTTCGGCCGCGGGTTCGCCGCGACGGGGTGCCGCAGCGTCTTCCGGCGAGAGCTCAGCGGCGGGGCAGCCGCGGGGCACGCGGGGCGCGAACGGCGTCGAGGACGAGCAGCACCACCGCGATCCACACGAGCACGAAACCGGCCCACCGCTCCGGCGGCATGGCCTCGTGGAACACCGCCGTGGCCAGGATGAACTGCCCGATGGGGGCCACGTACTGGATCATGCCCACGGTGCTCAGGGGCAGGCGGGAGGCGGCGGCGCCGAACAGCAGCAGGGGGACCGCGGTGATCACACCCGCGGAGAGCAGCAGCAGGAAGTGCCCGGCGCCCTCGGAGAGCAGGGTGGTCTGCCCCTGCACCCCGAGCACGGCCACGGCCACGAGGGCCAGCGGGGTGATCATGGTGGTCTCCGCGGCCAGGGTGACCAGGGCCGGGTACCGGGAGCCCAGCCGGGACTTCACGAGACCGTAGAAGCCGAAGGAGAACGCGAGTCCCAGGGACAGCCACGGCACGGAGCCGTAGAACACGGACATCACCAGCACCGCCACCACTCCCACGGCGATCGCGGCCCACTGCAGGGGCCGCAGCTTTTCGTGCAGCACGAGCACGCCCAGCAGGATGGCCACGATGGGGTTGATGAAGTACCCCAGGGACGCCTCCAGCGTGTGCCCGGTGGTGGCGGCCACGGTGTAGAGCAACCAGTTCCCGGCGATCAGAACGCCGGCGGCGCCCAGGGCCAGGACGGCGCGGCGGTCGCGGAAGACCCGCAGGTACTGCCGCAGCCCGCCCGTCACCGCGAGCAGGGCCAGGCAGAACAGCAGCGAGAAGACCACCCGCAGGGCCACGATCTCGTAGGGTGTGGCGGGCGCCAGCAGCACGAAGTACAGCGGCAGCAGCCCCCAGATCGCGTAGGCGCCGAACCCGTAACCGACTCCGGCCCGGGCCCGACGGTGCTGGTCGGGTCCCGGGCCGGGTGTCATCTCATCACTCACCGGAGCATCCTACCGCCGGTGGTCGGGCGTGCAGGACGCGGAGGGAGGGCCTACAGGTCGAAGAAACGGCTGAGGAAACCGCGCTTCTTCTTGCCCTTGCGCTCCGTCTGCTCGTTGGTCTCGACCTCTTCGCCGTCCACCACGGCGGGCGCGGAGATGTCGTCGTCCGCGGCCTCGGGCCCGGCCACGGTCTCGCGGGTCACCACGGCCTCGCGCTCCACGTGGGCCTCACGCGGGCCGGCGGGGGAGGCGTCTTCGCGCACCACGCGCTCCTCGGACACGGTGACGCTCTCGCGCTCGGTGCGCACGTCGTCCTCGCGGTCGAGCCCGCCGTGGGTCTCCGCCCCGGCGGTCCCGGGCTGGCCGGCCGCAAGGTCCGGATCCGGGATCCGCGACATGGCGGTGGTGTCCGGGTGCGGGGAGGCCTGCGGTCCGGCGGTGAGGGTCTCCTCCTGGTGGCCGGGCAGCACGGTGGTCTCCACGCGGCCGGGCTCGGCGGGCCCGGTGGGCTCCTGGTCGAACGGGGCGTCCGCGTCCCGCACCTGGCTCGCGGGCACGGCCACGTCCCCGGCGGGCTGCTCGGGTTCCGGCGCCTCGATGTCCTCGGGGGACAGCTCGGTGGGCAGCGGCTCCTCGTCCGTGGGCTGGGCTGCGGGCGCGGACGACGACGCCGCGGCGGCTTCCTCCCGCTCGCGCCGCTTGCGCTCCGCGGCCTCCGCGCGCTGCTGCTCACCCAGACGCTCCGCCTGGGCCACAGCGGCCTGACGGTCCTGGACCAGAGCCTCGCGGTGGGTCTGCGCCTGGCGCTCGAGCTCACGCAGCTCATCCTCGCCCACGGAGGGCTCGGCCGGTTCCACGCCGGTGATCTGGTGGTCGTCGAACCAGAAGCGCTGCGCGCCGTCGTGGACCGTGACCACGCAGGTGGCGTCCGTGTCCCACTCCACGTGGGCGCCGCGCAGCTTGGCGTAGCTGGCCACGGCCAGGTTGTGGTCCACGGCGGTGTCCGTGGTGAGGGACTCCCCGATCACCTGCATCATGCGCTGCTCGGTGAGCCGCGGGAGCTCGAACTGCTGGCCGTCCAGCAGCAGCCACGCCGTGATGTTGCCACCGGCGCGTGCGGGGTAGTGGGCGTAGAGACCGGTCACGGCCTTGGCCGCAAGGGTCACCCGGCGGGCGAGCCCCTCCTGCAGCGGCAGCTCCGCCGTGCTCAGCTCCGCGATCTCGTGGCGCTCCCCGGCCTGCTTGGCCTGCACCGCGGCGGAGACCACCTGCGGGTTGAAGTGGCCCAGCTCCTGCCAGCACCACACGAACGTCCCGCGGGCGGCGGACTCGGTGCCCAGCAGGTAGGGCGTAAGGGTGACCGGCGGGGTGGTCTGCAGGGTGAACGACGGCGCGGAGAAGTCCACGTCCCAATCCGCACCCTGCGACAGCTCGGCCAGCACTGCCTGGTACTCGGTGGAGATGAAGATCGACTCGTCGATCAGCTCCTGCAAAGTTTTCGTCATGGTCCCAGGCTAACAACTGGTGCGGGGTCCCACCGTCCGGTCCGTCCTGCCGGAACGCTGGGCGCGGGCCGGACGGGGACCGGGGCGCCCGGACCGCACGGGGGCGGACGCGCGCCGGGCGCGGCGGCGTCGTCGTGCGGCGGGGCCACCAGTGGGCCGGGGCTCGGGCCCGCTGGGACGCGCCGCCCGCGCGCACCGGGGACGCAGCACACGACGCCGCCGGGGTGACGCCGCGCACGTTGGCTAGGCTGGGGGCCACGCGGCCCGGACCACCGACCGGGAGTCCCGCGCACGCCCGTGACGAGACTGGCCCGGGGACACCGGGCCGAAGGGACACTGACGAGAACATGAGCTCCGCACCCGAGTCCGGCCCGACCCCTCCGACCCGCACCGAGCGCGAGCTCGTGGCCCAGGTGGGCGAGTGGGTGATGTCCGTGCTGCGCACCGATCCGGGCTGGGACTCCATGCTCGTGGAGTTCAAGCCGCAGGGTGGGCGCGTGCACCTGCGGGTCATCGAGAACCGGGAGGGCGCGGTGATCCCCGGCGCCGCCGGGCCCATCAAGGAGCAGAGCCCCGTGCTGGAGCTGCTCTCGGAGCTGCAGCGCAGCTGCTGGGTGGCCGGGCGCGGCAGCTGGCTCACCATGTCCCTCATGATCGCCGCACAGGGCTGGCCCGAACCCACCCTGCGCACGAACGCGACCTACGAGTTCGAGCAGATGCCCGCCACGTACGCGCAGGAGGGCTCCTACACCGCCCAGGACGTCCTCGCCCAGCTCACGCAGTTCCCCCGCACCCAGGAGCACGTGCCGCTGTGGGCCGTGGAGCTCGCGGACGCCGCGGGTCTCAGCCTCCCGTTCGCGGATCCCGCGGAGGACGAGAGCCACGGGGACGTGCACCCCCGGCTGCGGGCGGCGGCGCAGGCGCACGCCGAGGCACCGGGGGACCGGTCGCTCGCGGGAGTGCTGCGCGAGGCGCTGGCGGGCACGGTGCTGCTGGACGTCTCCGGGTCCGACATGGTCCCGGGGGAGGACGGCCAGCCCATCGGCCCGGACTCCCACATCCGCGTGCAGACCGTGAACCAGCCGGACGGCTCCCGGGCGCTGGCCGTCTACACCAGCGCGGACCAGGCCCGTGAGATGTTCACGCGCAGCAACCGGAACGAGGAGCTGCAGGAACCGGTGCTGCTGCGCCAGCGGGCCAGCGCCATGGTGCAGATGGTGGTCCAGGACGGGCAGTACGACGAGATCGTGGTGGACCCGGCCTCCGCGCACGCCACCCGGATCTCCCGGCAGCAGGTCGAGTGGGTGGGCAGCTCCCCGCACAACGAGCCCCTCAAGCAGGCCCTGGTCAGCGGCAACATGGCCAACGTGCTGGGTGCGCTGTTCAACCCGGACGCCCACCTGATGCTCGGCACCCGGGACCACGGCGAGGACGCCGTGCCCGTGATGGTCCAGCCCGAGCAGGAGGGCGCGGCACCCGACACCCTCCTGGTCTTCACCTCCGCCGCGGAGGTCGCCGCACTGGACCCCGCCCTGACGGTGCGCTCCGCACCCGCCCGCCAGATCCTGCAGTTCGCCGTGGACTGCGGCGCCGCGGCCGTGTGCCTCAACGCCATGGCACCCGTGGCCACCCTGCCCACCGAGCAGCTCAAGGAGATGCTCGAGCTCGTGACGCAGCGCGAGGAGCAGCGCACCGGGACGCAGGACACCGAGTAGAACCCGGGCACGCGGCGTCGGGCTGCCCGGCGGAGCGCGCCCCGACGAACTCCGCGAACGGCATGGAGACCCGCGGACGTTCCGTGCCGGTCCCTGACGCTCCGCGAGAGGACCGGGCCCCTGAGGGATCGGCCGCGGCGTCGGCCACGGGACCCCGGGCACGCCACAGGCCCCGTCCCCGCCGAAGCGGGAACGGGGCCTTTGGATCAGCGGCGCCGCAGCGCCGGGTCACCGGGACGGATCAGATGCCGTAGGCGTCCGAACCGGAGTTGCGGGCCTCGGCCTCGCGGACGCGGCGGCCCAGCTCGGGGTCGACCTTCTCCCAGTACTGGAACGCGGCCTCCTTGATGGTCTCGTCCATCACGTCACCCACGTGACCGGCGATGTTCTCCACCGTCTCCGCCTTCTCCTCGTCGGAGAAGACCTCACGGTAGAGGGTGCCGGCCTGACCGAAGTCGTCGTCCTCGGAGTGCAGGGTGGCCGCGGTGCGCAGCAGGTCGCCGTCGGACTCCCAGCGCATGTTGTCCGCCACAGCGGAACCGGCACCGGCCACGGGGCCGCCCTGGGTGTTGGGCGCGTACACCGGCTGGTTCGGGTGCTTGAACGTGTACCGCATGGGGCCGTCCTGCGAGTACGAGTTCTGCTCCGAGCGGTACGGGAAGTTCACGGGCAGGTCCGCGAAGTTCGCGCCGATGCGGTGACGGTGCGTGTCCGGGTAGGAGAACACGCGGGTCATCAGCATCTTGTCCGGGGAGATCTCCACACCGGGAACGGTGTTGCCGGGGGAGAACGCCGCCTGCTCGATCTGCGCGAAGTAGTTCAGCGGGTTCTGGTTCAGCGTGAACTTGCCCACCTTGATGCGCGGGTAGTCCTTCTTGGAGATCGTCTTGGTGACGTCGAACGGGTTGAAGCGGTACGTCTTGGCGTCCTCGTACGGCATGACCTGCACGTACATGGTCCAGGACGGGAAGTCGCCCTTCTCGATCGAGTCGTAGAGGTCGCGGCGGTGCGCATCCGCGTCCTTGCCCGCGATCTCCTCGGCCTCCGGACCGGTGAGGCCCTCGGTGCCCTGGTCGGAGATGAAGTGGTACTTGATCCAGAAGCGCTCGCCGGCCTCGTTGCTCCACTGGTAGGTGTGGGAGCCGTAGCCGTTCATGTGGCGGTAGGTCTTCGGGATGCCGCGGGGGCCCATGAGGTAGGTCACCTGGTGGGCGGACTCGGGGGACTGGGTCCAGAAGTCCCACTGCATGGTGTTGTCCCGCATGCCCGAGCCGGGAAGGCGCTTCTGCGAGTGGATGAAGTCCGGGAACTTGATGCCGTCGCGCACGAAGAAGATCGGGGTGTTGTTGCCCACGATGTCCAGGTTGCCCTCGGTGGTGTAGAACTTCAGCGCGAAGCCGCGGGGGTCGCGCCAGGTGTCCGGGGAGCCCTGCTCGCCGGCCACGGTGGAGAAGCGCGCCAGCATGGGGGTCTTGGTGCCCTTCTGGAACACGGCGGCCTTGGTGTACTGGGACACGTCCTCGGTGACCTCGAGCTCACCGAAGGCACCGGCGCCCTTGGCGTGCACCACGCGCTCCGGCACGCGCTCGCGGTCGAACGCGGCGAGCTTCTCGACGAGGTAGGAATCGTGCAGGACGATCGGGCCGTCCGCGCCGACGCTCAGCGAGTGGGCGTCAGCGTTCGTGGGGACCGGCAGGCCCTCCTGGCTGGTGGTGAACGAACCGGTCTTGCGCAGTCCGTGCTCATGGGGAGTGGTGTCAGACATGATTCCTCCTGGGTGATGGATGGGATCCGACGGGAAGTGGTGACGTACTACGCCTCGAGGTCCGCCGCCGCAGCAGCCTGCTGGCACTGCGGGCAGATGCCCCGGTACACCACCTCGGCGGACAGCAGCTCGAAGCCGTGGTCCTGCGAGGGCGTGAGGCACGGCGCGTGCCCCACGGCGCACGGCACGTCGCGGATGACTCCGCAGCGGATGCAGTACGCGTGGTGGTGGTTGTCCCCGGTGCGGATCTCGTACCGCGCCGGGGAACCGGGCGGTTCGAACTTGGACACCATGCCGATGGCCGCGAGGTCCGCGAGGACCACGTACACGGACTGGACGGACATGTTCGGCAGGACCGATCGGACCTGCCTGACCGTCTCCTCCGCGGTGGCGTGCGGCACGGCGTCCACGGCGTCGAGCACCGCGAGACGCTGCTTGGTGACCCTGCGCCCGTGCGAGCGCAGATGCGAGGTCCACGCGTCCCGTGAGGGATGCGGTGCGATCTCGGCGATGGTCTCCATGGGCTCGACTCTAACCTTATTCTGAGCTATTCACAATAGTTAGTGCACCCTTACCCGCGGTCCGCCGCGCCACGGCGGGGGATGCGCCACCCCTGCGCGCAGGTCGACGAAGCGCGGGCAGTGCGGACTCGGGGGAGGCGTGCGGCGCCCCCAGCGAGGGCCGGAAAACTTTTTTCTGGTTCTCGCGTCACGATCCGTGGACCCGGGTGTCTACACAGTGAATCCGGTGCGGGCTGCGCCGGATTCCGGACGGTCCGATCGCTCTGGGACCGACGAGCCGGTGCCACGGTCAGTACGGGGACGCATTACGTGGCACGCGGCGGGCGAGAGCGTCTCTTCGCCGGGTGGGCTGCCCGGCACCGGGGGAAAGAGAGCGGTGCTAGGAG
>NZ_RCOM01000075.1 GCF_003667225.1 Kocuria rhizophila | reverse complement strand
GTTCCGCCTCGTCCTGGGTGGGGAGCTGCCCGCCGATGAGCACGGGCATGTCCACGAGCGCGAACCCGCCGGAGCCCTCCCAGTCCTCGAGCCAACCCTGCGGCGGGGCGGCGGCACTGTCGGTCACCACCGCGACCCTGCGGCGACCGCCTTTCTCGCGCGGGACGCGGCGCGGCGTCGTCGTCCGGGCCTCCTGCGGGGGAGGCGGGCGGGGCGGGTGCGTCCCCCGCGTGCGCGCTGCCGTCCGTGCGCAGCCCCGGGAACGGACGGAGCCCGCCCTCCGGCTCGTGCGAGTCGGGGGACGGGCTCCGGGAACCGTGGGCGGTCATCAGACCACGATGTTCACGAGCTTGGGAGCGCGCACGATCACCTTGCGCACCGTGGCGTCCGCGAGCAGCCGCTGGACCGTCTCCGATGCCATGGCCGCGGCCTCCAGGTCCGCCTCGGTGATGTCCGCGGGGACCTCCAGGCGGTCGCGGACCTTGCCCTTGATCTGGACCACGGCGGTCACGGTGTCCTGCACCAGCAGCGCGGGGTCCACGGTGGGCCACGGGGCGCGCACCACGGTGTCCTCGTGGCCGATCAGGTGCCACATGTCCTCGGCGGGGTACGGCGCCACGAGGCTCAGCAGGATCGCGACGGCCTCCACGGCCTCGCGCACGGCGGGATCCGCCGGGCCGCAGCCGGTGTCAATGGCCTTGCGCACCGTGTTCACCAGTTCCATGGTGCGGGCGATGACCACGTTGAACTTTCCGGAGTCCAGCAGCTGCTCGGCGTCCGCCACCGTGCGGTGCGTGGCGCTGCGCAGCGCCTTGTCCCCGTCCGCGAACGACGCCGCCGGGTCCGCCGTGCAGTCCTGGGCCAGGCGCCACGCGCGGGCCAGGAACTTTTGGGAGCCCTGCGGGGAGACGTCCGCCCAGTCCACGTCGTCCTCGGGCGGGGACGCGAACACCATGGTGAGGCGCACGGCGTCCACGCCGAAGGCGTCCAGCTGCTCGCCCAGGTCCACGCCGTTGCCCAGGGACTTGGACATCGCCTTGCCGCCGTTGAGCACCTGGCCCTGGTTCAGCAGCGCCTTGAACGGCTCGGTGAAACCCACCAGGCCGAAGTCGTAGAGGGCCTTGGTGAAGAACCGCGAGTACAGCAGGTGCAGGATCGCGTGCTCCACACCGCCCACGTACTGGTCCACCGGCAGCCAGCGGTCCACCGCCGCACGGTCGAACGGGGCGGCGTCGTCCTGCGGGGACGTGTAGCGCAGGTAGTACCAGGACGAGTCCACGAACGTGTCCATGGTGTCAGTGTCACGCTTCGCGGCCCCACCGCACGCGGGGCAGCTGACGTTCACCCAGTCTGACGCCGCCGCGAGCGGGCTCTGCCCCTTGGGCGCGAGCTGCTCACCGCGCAGGTCCTCGGGCAGCCGCACGGGCAGCTGGTCCTCGGGCACCGGCACCTCGCCGCACGAGGCGCAGTGGATGATCGGGATGGGGGCACCCCAGAAACGCTGCCGGGACAGCAGCCAGTCCCGCAGCCGGAAGTTCACGAAGCGTTCGCCGGTGCCGGCCTCGGTGACGATCTCGATGGCCTTTTCCAGGGCCTCTGCCTTGGGCAGCCCGTCCAGAGGACCCGAGTTGATCAGGGTGCCGTCCCCGACCGCGGCGACGCCGGAGACCGCGGGATCCTCCTCGCCGGTGTCCAGCACGGTGCGGATCGGCAGGTCGAAGGCGCGGGCGAAGTCCAGGTCACGCTGGTCGTGGGCGGGCACCGCCATGATCACGCCCGTGCCGTAGTCCGCGAGCACGTAGTCCGAGGCCCACACCGGCAACTTCTCGCCCGTCAGGGGGTTCACCGCCCAGCGGCCCAGGAACACGCCGGTCTTCTCGCGGTCCGAGGACTGCCGCTCGATGTCCGACAGCGCCTTGACCTGCTCGCGGTACTCGGCGAGCGCCGCGGCCTGCTCGGGGGCCACGACGTCCTGGGCGATCTGTGCGTCCGCGGCCACCACGCAGAACGTGGCGCCGTAGAGGGTGTCCGGGCGAGTGGTGAACACGGTGACGGTGCGCCCGGAGGTGTCCGAGGCGTCGGCACCCTCGGCGGGAGCGCCCTCGATCACGAAGTTCACGTGCGCACCCTCGGAGCGCCCGATCCAGTTGCGCTGCATGGCCAGCACGCGCTCGGGCCAGTGGCCCTCCAGCTCGCTCATGTCGTCCAGCAGGCGCTGGGCGTAGTCGGTGATCTTGAAGTACCACTGGTTCAGGGACTTCTTGGTCACGGGGGTGTGGCAGCGCTCGCAGGCCCCGTTGACCACCTGCTCGTTGGCCAGCACGGTCTGGTCCTTGGGGCACCAGTTGACCGGGGAGTCCTTCCGGTAGGCCAGCCCGTGGGAGTAGAACTGCAGGAACAGCCACTGGGTCCAGCGGTAGTACTCGGGGTCGGAGGTGTGGATCTCCCGGTCCCAGTCCGCGCTGATCGCGTAGCGCTTGAAGGACTCGCGCTGGGTGTCGATGTTGCGGTAGGTCCACTCCGCGGGGTGGGCGTCGCGCTTGATCGCGGCGTTCTCCGCGGGCAGCCCGAACGAGTCCCAGCCCACGGGGTGCATCACGTCGTAGCCGCGGTGCCACCAGTAGCGGGCCACCACGTCACCCATGGCGAACGCCTCGGCGTGGCCCATGTGGAGGTCACCGGAGGGGTAGGGGAACATGTCGAGCACGTAGCGCCGTTCCGCAGAGCCGTCGTCGGCGGGCGCGTAGACGCGGTTCTCGTCCCAGTAGCCGGACCAGGTGGCCTCGATGCGCTGGACGTCGTACTCGGTGCCCGCCTCCGGGGTGCTGTGCTCGCTCACGTGCCTCGCCTTCAGGTTCACGGGGCCGGGCGGGTGCCGAGGCCGGGGTTCCGGGGCGGCAGCGCGGTCCCCCGCGTGGATGTGTGGGGATCCCTCCCAGTTTAGACCAGCGGCCGTCACGGCCCGCGTGCAGGGGGCCCGGCTACCATGGGGGCGCCCGATGACGCATGGATGGAGGCCCGGTGGACAACCCCTACGCAGAACGCCGCAGCGTGGTACTGGACGGGTACCGCGTGCGGTACTGGTTCTACGACGCGGACAAGCAGCGCAAACCTCTGCTGGTCATGCTCCACGGCTTCCGCGGTGACCACCACGGGCTGCAGCTGATCGCCACCGCACTGCGGGAGAAGTACCACGTGGTGGTCCCGGACCTGCCCGGCTTCGGCCGCTCCGAACCCTTCCCGCAGCGCGAGCACTCCGTGGACGAGTACGTGCGGTTCACCCGGGACTTCATCACCGCCCTGACCGACGGCGCCGTGACCCCGGACTCCGGCACGGGCGTGGTGCTCGCGGGACACTCCTTCGGCTCCATCCTGGCCGCGCACTTCGCCGCCGAGCACCCCTCCATGGTGGAGCGGCTGGTGCTCATCAACCCCATCTCCCAGCCCGCGCTGAGCGGGTCGCAGAAGTCCCTGACCAAGCTCACCCGGCTGTACTACGGCGCGGGTTCCACCATGCCCCGCCGGCTGGGCACCCGGCTGCTGTCCTCCAACGCCGTGGTCAAGCTCATGACGGACGTGATGATCAAGTCCGAGGACCCCGAGATCAAGCACTACGCGCTGCGCCAGCACCAGGCGTACTTCAACACGTTCGCCAACCGGGACGTCCTCACCCAGGCCTACGACGCCTCGATCTCCCGCACCGTGGCCGAGGTGGCCATGAAGCTCACCATGCCCACCCTGCTGATCGTGGGCGAGCTGGACGACCTCGGCTCCGTGGACTCCCAGCGCACCATGGCGTCCTGGATCCGCAGCCACAGCCTGCAGATCATCCCCGGGGTGGGCCACCTGATCCACTACGAGGCGCCGCAGACCGCCGCGCGGATGATCGAGGACTTCCTGGAGTCCCCCGCCCCCGAGCCCCTGGAGGGCTACGACCAGCTGCCCCACGCGGACACCACCGTGTCCACCCCCGACCAGCTCACCGGCATGCTCCCCGCCGTGGACCCCGCGGCGAGCGCCGCGCAGTTCCGGCGGGAGACCCGGGCGCGTGGCCTGTCCGGGGAGTCCGAGCGGTGAAGCTGCTCTTCGACGCCCGCTACATCCGCACCGACCACCACGACGGCATCAGCCGCTACAGCGCCGAGCTGCTCGCCGCGACCGCCCGAGAGGTGCGGCAGGATCCGCGGGTGCGGCTGTGCGCGCTGGTCAGCGACCCCGCCCAGCGGGCGTTCGTGCCCGAGGACGTCGCCACGATCACGGGCCCCTCGGTCACCTCGCCCGCGGAGGTTCTCACGGCGCTCGCGGTCAACCGCTTCGACCCGGACGTGGTGTTCTCCCCCATGCAGACCATGGGCTCGCTGGGGCGCCGGTACCGGTTGATCCTCACGCTGCACGATCTCATCTACTACGAGCACCCGCAGCCCCCGGGCGACCTGCCGCTGCCGGTGCAGTGGGGCTGGCGCGCGTACCACAAGGCCTGGTGGCCCCAGCGGCTCACGCTCAACCGCGCCGATGCCGTGGCCACGGTCTCGCAGACCTCCCGGCAGCAGATCCTGGCCCGCCGCCTCACGAAGCGGGACGTGCGCGTGATCGCCAACGCGGCGCCGTCGGCGGGGATCCCCGAGGACGAGGCGTTCGCCCGGCTTCCGCGCCGCGGCACGGACCTGGTGTACATGGGCTCGTTCCTGCCGTACAAGAACGTGGAGACCCTGTTGCGGGCCATGGCCCACCTCCCCGGGCACACCCTGCACCTGCTCTCGCGCATCTCCCCCGCGCGCCGCGCCGAACTCCAGGCCCAGGTGCCGGCCGGGGCCCGCGTGGTTTTCCACGGCGGCGTGGGCGAGGAGCAGTACCGCGAGCTGCTGTCCTCGTGCGCCGCGCTGGTCACGGCGTCCCGCGCGGAGGGCTACGGCCTGCCGCTCGTGGAAGCCTTCGCCGAGGGTGCGCCCGTCGTGTGCTCCGAGCTGCCGATCTTCCGCGAGGTCGCCGGGGACGCCGCCGGCTACGCCCCGGTGGACGACGACGCCGCCTTCGCCGCCCGGGTGCGCGAGCTCACGGACCCGGGTCTCGCCCGGCAGCGCGTCCTGGCGGGGCTGGAACGGATCCGCGAGCACACGTGGGCGGACTCCGCGCGGGACCTGCTGGACCTCGCACGCGAGCTGCACCAGCGCGGCTGAACGCCCCGGGGAGATGGCCCGAGGACTCACTCGTGGCACTTCTGGTGCCCGCGGGACCGCATCCGGCGGCAGATTCCCCGTTCTCCGGGACGGCGACACGAAAGCCGCCGCCCCGGACCGCTGGGCTCGCCGGGTGGTTCAGAGCAGGTCGGCGACGTCGCAGCGCACGTTCACGGGCGCGTGCTCCCGCAGGGCCGAGGCCCGGGCCTTCTCCGCGCGCAACGCCGCGGTGATCTTGGGCGCGATCCCGAACCCGAAAAACAGCAGGGCGCGGTACGGCCGGTCCTCGCCGGATCCTGCGCCCGCCCGGCCCGGGCGCGCGGTCTCCGCGGAACCCGCACGCGCGAGCCCGTCGAGAGTGCCATCGGACGTCTCCCCGGTCTCGTTCTCCGCGACGTCAGCGCCATTGCCGGGTGTGTTCTCGACCGGGGCGGGCCCCACCACGCGCACCCGCTCGGGCAGCTGGAGGTCCCGCAGGGTGGCCGCGAGCGCCCCGCGGGGACCCGTGAGCGCCGCGGTGCGCACCGCGGGGGGCAGGCCCAGCTCGTGGCGCTCGTGCAGCTCCCGCTCCGAGTGCCCGGCGGGGTCCCAGCGCACGAGCGCGGACACGGCGCGGTCCTGGTCCGCGGTGACCACCACTGTGCCGCCGTGCTCTGCCGAGCGCACGAGGGCGGCGGCATTGAACCACCGGCGCAGGGTCTGCTCCTCGGCGCGCAGCCACGGGCGGGCGAGCATCTGGTTGCCGTCCAGCAGCAGGGCCGCGGCGTACCCGCCCTCGGCCACCGGTTCCGCCCCGGGGGTGGCCACCACGAGCGCGGGAGCGGACCCCACGCGCGCCCGGACCGTGTGCTCGGAAGACGAAATCACAGGCACCTGCGGGAAGGCCCTCCCGAGTTCCTCGGCGGTGCGCCCGGCACCGACGGAACTCAGGCGCACCCTGGTGAAGCCGCACTCCGCGCAGCTCCACTCGTGCGCCTGGCGACCGCACCACGTGCACACCGGCACGGCGTTCGCCGAGGACAGGGCGAGCGGCCCGTCGCACGCGCGGCAGCGCGCCGGTGTGCGGCACCGCTGGCAGGCGAGGACCGGCGCGTAGCCCTTGCGGGCCACCTGCACGAGCACCGGTCCCTTCTCGAGGGCCGCGCGCGCCACCCGGAACGCCTCGTGCGGCAGCCGCGCGCGGGCCGCGAGCGGATCGCGGGCCGTGTTGTAGGAGTCCGAGGTCGCCTCGATCCGCGGGGAGCACCTGCGCAGCTCCGTCCGGTCCGGGGCCAGCCGCACGGCCCACCCCGTGCTCACGAGGCGCTGGGCCTCCGGGCTCACGGCGTAGCCGGTGAACAGCGCGGCCAGGTTCTGCTGCTGGGCCCGCAGCAGCAGGACGTCCCGGGTGTGCTGGTAGGGGGCGCGCTGCTCCACGAAGTTGACGTCCCCGTCGTCGTGGCAGCACACCAGGGCGAGGTCCTGCACCGGTGCATAGGCCGCCGAGCGCGTGCCCACGGCCAGCCGCTTGCGGCCCAGCGCGAGCTCCAGGAATCCGCGGTAGCGCGGGGTGGGGCCGTCCCCGGCGTGCAGCCGCACCACGGCGTCCTCCCCCACCAGCTCGTGCAGCGCGGTCTCGAGCCGTTCCAGGGCCTTGTGGTCCGCCACCACGCCCACAGCCCCGCGGCCGGCGGCGTACGCGGTGGCCATGGCGTTCGCGGTCAGGCGCGCCCAGTCGTGGTCCTCGGCGGACGGCAGCACCTCGACGACGCCGCGCACCGGCCTCCCGGACGCCACCGCCGCGATGAACTCGGGGCCGTGCTCGTAGTGCTCCCAGACCTCGGGCGACGGGGCGACGGCGTCTTCGCCCTCCCTGTCCTGTTGCCCGGGTGACGGCTGCTCCTCGGTGGCGTTTGACGGTTCCTCCACCGGTGCGGGCGTGGCGTCCCCCACGGCGAACTCCTTGTCCACGCGTGCCACCCGGGGCGCGATGGCCACGCGCAGCACGTCCGCTGCGGTTCCCGCGCAGCGCTGGGCCACGGCCTCCGCGAGGTCCACGATCTCCGGGGCTGCCACCGGCAGCGGTGAGAGCACCCGCCGGATGGGCAGCAGCCGTTCTCCCGGAACGTCGGTGTGTGCCACCCGCTCGACGACCCACCCGGACATCTTGCGCCCGGAGAAGATCACGGACACCTTGGACCCCACCACGGCCTGCTCGTGCAGGGCGGCACTCACGCGGTAGTCGAACACCCGGTCCAGGTGGGGGACGTAGGCCTCCAGCAGCACCCGGGCAACGGGGTTCTCGGCGGCCACGCCCTCGGAGCCCAGGGCGGCGCCCCGTGGGCGGGGCCCCGCCTCTCGCGTGCCGGCGGAACCACCCGAGCGCGCGGCGCGGGGCTCCGGCGCCGGGGGAAGGCCCGCGAGCGTGAGCTGCTCGCCGGAGGTGTTCTCCGGTTCCGAGGTGGCCCCCGGCCCGGGAGTGTGCTCGCGTTCCGGGGTCTCCGCTGCATCCGGGGTGCCCGCCGGGCCAGGAGGGTTTCCCACTGCGGGAGCCTGCTCCGGGGTGTCCCGCCCGGGGGTCACAGCCCCGCGGCGGAACGCAGCTCCTGCACCCGGTCGGTGCGCTCCCACGTGAAGTCGGGGTCCGTGCGGCCGAAGTGCCCGTGGGCCGCGGTCTTGGCGTAGATGGGCCGCTTGAGGTCCAGGTCCTCGATGATCGCGAGCGGACGCAGGTCGAAGACCTCGGTGATCGCGTTCTCGATGCGCACGGGATCCACGGTCTCGGTGCCGAACGTCTCCACGTACAGACCCACCGGGTGGGCCTGGCCGATCGCATAGGCCACCTGGACCTCCGCGCGGCGTGCGAGCCCTGCGGCCACCACGTTCTTGGCCACCCAGCGCATCGCGTACGCGGCGGAGCGGTCCACCTTGGAGGGGTCCTTGCCGGAGAACGCGCCACCGCCGTGGCGGGCCATGCCGCCGTAGGTGTCCACGATGATCTTGCGCCCGGTGAGCCCGGCGTCCCCCACGGGCCCGCCGCGCACGAAGTTGCCCGCGGGGTTCACGATGATCCGCGTGCCGGAGAGGTCCAGGCCGGAGTCGCCCAGGACGGGCTCGATCACGCACGTGGTGATGTCCCGGGTGAGCTGGTCGAGGTCGTAGTTCTCCGCGTGCTGGGAGGAGACCACCACGGTGTCCACGGAGACGGGGGTGTGGCCGTCGTAGCCCAGGGTCACCTGGGTCTTGCCGTCCGGGCGCAGCTCGGGCAGAACGGCGGTCTTGCGCACGCGCGTGAGCTGCTCGGAGAGCCGGTGCGCCAGGAGGATGGGGGCCGGCATGAGCGCCTCGGTCTCGTCCGAGGCGTAGCCGAACATGATGCCCTGGTCCCCCGCACCCTGGGCATCCCGCGGGTCCTTGGCGATCCCCGTGCGCTCCTCCAGGGAGTTGAAGACGCCGTCGTAGATCTCGTTGGACTGCTCACCCACGCTGATGGACACGCCGCAGAATTCACCGTCGAAGCCGTGCACCGCGGAGTTGTAGCCGATGTCCAGCAGGGTCTTGCGCACGATGTGCGGGATCTCCACGTACGCGTCCGTCTTGACCTCCCCGGCCACGTGCACGAGACCGGTGGTGACCATGGTCTCCACCGCCACGGAGGACTGGGGGTCCTCACTGAGCAGCGCGTCCAGGATGGAGTCCGAGATCTGGTCGCAGATCTTGTCCGGATGGCCCTCGGTCACGGACTCGGACGTGAAGATTCTCAGGTGCTCAGTCGATGCGCTCACGCCACCACATTACCCGGCGGCGCCGACACCCTCTTCCCGAGCGATGCGCTCCACCACGAACCGGGCGACCTCGTCCTTGCTCCCCCGCGTGGACGCCTCCTCGGCACCGCGGGCGGAGAGCACGACCACCTCGTTCTCGTCCCGGCCGAAGACCTTGTCGGTGCCCACCTCGTTGAGCACCAGCAGGTCGCAGCCCTTGCGGACCAGCTTGGCGCGGGCGAAGTCCAGCACGGAGTGCTCGGCGTCCCCGGTCTCCGCCGCGAAGCCCACCACGAGCTGGTCCAGGCCGCGCTCATCCCGCTGCGCCACCACGGCGCGCAGGATGTCCGGGTTGCGCACCAGCCGGATCACGGGGTCCGTGCCGTCCTCGGACTTCTTCATCTTGTGCTCCCCCACGGTGTCCGGGCGGAAGTCCGCCACGGCCGCGGCCATGATCACGACGTCGCTCCCGGCCGCCGCCGTCAGCGTTGCCTCCTCGAGCTCGCGCGCCGAGGACACGCGGGTGGTGCGCATGCCGTGCGGAAGATCGGTCTCCACGTGGGCCGCAATCAGGTGGACGTCCGCGCCCGCTTCGCGTGCCGCCCGGGCCAGGGCAACGCCCTGCTTGCCCGACGAGCGGTTGCCGAGGAAGCGGACGGGGTCCAGAGCCTCACGGGTGCCACCCGCGGTGACCAGCACGCGACGTCCGGCCAGCACCCCGGGGTCGGAGCCGACGTGGTCCGTGGTGGGGGCCCCGGCAGGCGCAGCCGCGACGGTGGACGGTGCGGCGTCGGGGGTGCTCGCGGAGCCGGTGGACGCGGCGTCGGAGGGCCCCGCGCTGGAGGGAGCCGTCCGAGCGGCAAGGGCCAGTGCGGCGTCGACGATGTCCTGCGGCTCGGGAAGCCGACCAGGGCCGCTGTCGGTTCCGGTGAGCCGGCCCGTGGCGGGCTCCATCACGGTGTGGCCGTGCTCGCGCAGCAGGGCCACGTTGCGCTGGGTGGCCGGGTTGAGCCACATCTCCGTGTGCATGGCCGGCGCCAGGAGCACGGGCGCGGACGTGGCGAGCACGGTGGTGCTCAGCAGGTCGTCCGCGTGGCCGTGCGCGATGCGGGCCATGAGGTCCGCGGTGGCCGGCGCGATCACCACGAGGTCCGCGGCCTGGCCCTGGGCCACGTGGTTCACGGTGTCCACGCGGTCGAAGACGGACTCCGAGACGTGCTCCCCCGTGAGGGCCTCCCACGTGGGCGCACCCACGAACTCCAGCGCCGCCCGGGTGGGCATGGGCACCACGTGGTGCCCCGCCTCGGACAGCAGCCGGGAGACGAGCGCGGCCTTGTATGCGGCAATGCCCCCGCCCACACCCAGCACCACGCGCAGGGGCGCGGGCCGGGCGGGGACGGGGGCGTGGCCGGAGTGCGGCTCAGTCACTGCTCGGTGGGCTCCGCGGAGTCCTCGGTGGTCTCCTCGACCGCAGTCTCCGCGGTCTCCGTGGAGTCCTGCCCGGGGGTCTCCTCCGAGGCCGGCAGCTGGGTGCCGTCCGAGAACATGGCGGTGGAGTCCTGCTCCTCGCCCTGGGCGAAGAAGTCACCGGTGAACATGTCCGTGGCGGTGGGCTCGTCGCTGACCATCTGGCCGTTGGGGGTGAACCCGGCGTGGGCCACGTGGTCGGCCTCGATCAGGCCCTCGTCGATCTCGCGGAACGCGATGGACAGCGGCTTCTCGTTGAGCTGGGTGTCCACCAGCGGACCCACGTACTCGAACAGGCCCTCGTGCAACTGCGAGTAGTACGCGTTGATCTGACGGGCGCGGCGGGCCCCGAAGATCACGAGTCCGTACTTGGAATCCGTCTTGTCGAGCAGCCGATCGACGGGCGGGTTGACGATGCCTTCGTTGTTCGTGCTCACGTGCTTCATGACTCCTGTGGTGGACGTAGATGTCGGTGGCGTGCGGGGCGCTCCGCGGTGGTGGGCCAGGATGGCGAGGCGCTCAGCGCCCCTGCTCACCCGGCAGCCCCATGAGTGCCACAAGCTCTGCGGCGGCGCGCTCCACGGTGTCGTTGACGACCGTGTGATCGAACTCGGACTGCGCCGCGAGTTCCAGTTTAGCCGTTTCCAGCCGACGCTGCTGCTGCTCGGGCGTCTCGGTGCCCCGGCCGACCAGCCGGTGCACCATCTCGTCCCAGCTGGGCGGGGCCAGGAAGACGAACTGCGCCTCGGGCATGGCCTGCCGGATGCTGCGCGCTCCCTGCAGGTCGATCTCGAGCAGCACGCTGCGCCCGGCGGCCAGCGCCTCCTCGACCTTGTGCCGCGGGGTGCCGTACCGGTGGAGGTTGTGCACAACGGCCCACTCGAGAAGGTCGTCCTCGTCGATCATGCGGTCGAACTCGTCGTCGCGGACGAAGAAGTAGTGCACGCCGTCCACCTCGCCGGGCCGGGGAGCGCGGGTGGTGGCCGAGACGGAGAGCCACACGTCCGGGTAGTGGTCCCGCACGTACGTGGACACGGTGCCCTTGCCCACGGCCGTGGGCCCGGCCAGAACGGTCACGGTGGGCGATGCGGGCACGAATACCTCCGGGGGTGCGGCGACGGTCGGGTCGAACTCGTCCGTCACTGTACCAACCGGGAGCCACCGCCCGCGCGGTGGTTCCTCAGCGGTCCAGGTACTCCACCAGCGCGCGGCGCTGGTGCTGGCCCAGCCCGCGCACGCGGCGGGTGGGGGCAATGCCGATCTGCTCCATGATCGCGGCGGAGCGGACCCTGCCGATCCCGGGGGTGGACTCCAGCAGCTCGGTGACCTTGAGGCGGCTCACGGCCTCGTCCTCGTCGCCGCGGCGCAGCACCTCGGCCACGGAGACGGTGCCGTCCCGCAGCCCCTTCTTGATCTCGGCGCGCACGGACCGGGCCGCCGTCGCCTTCTCCCGCGCCCTGGCGCGCTCGTCATCCGTCAGTGGCCGCAGTGCCATTCCCAGCTCTCCTCGTGGTAGCCCGACGGCCCGACCGGTCGCGCGAGAGGGGGGTGGCGAACGGGGCCGTCTCCCACCGAAAGTACCCGAGGACTTTGCGGGGGGTAAATGCACGACCGTCCCCTGACGAGCTCCGGGGCTCGCGTTCCAGGGGGCGGTCGTGCCGGGGGTCAGACGCGCTGCAGGTGCTCCGCGAGCTCCTCCGCCGAGCGCGTGACGGCCTCCCCCAGGGCACGGACGTCCGGGCCGTGAGCGAGCACGTCACGGGACGAGTTGGCCAGCACCGTGCCCCTGACCTGGGAGAACACCGAGGCGACGGCGGCCGCGTCCGCTCCCTGCGCACCGTATCCCGGAGCGAGGACCGGCCCGTTCAGCTCCCGGAGGTCGATCCCGAGGCGGCTCATGGCCTCGCCCACGGTGGCTCCGATCACCACCCCGCACGAGCCCAGCC
>NZ_RCOM01000074.1 GCF_003667225.1 Kocuria rhizophila | reverse complement strand
GCCAGCAATCCCAGCGCTATCTGATCCCAGAACGCTGACTCGACATCCCGGCGGTACTTCGGATGCCCCGGCGACCGCAGCTTCGGTCTGATCGCCCGATCCGCTTGCCACTGTCGACGCGCACCCGTCGGCACCGCTGATTCCTCTGGATCTCGTCCCACCACACACCCTCACGATCAGGGTGTTGCGACAACCAGTTGAATCCGCCCTGGTTAACCCGATGTTTGCCCTCTGGTCGTGGCGTGATCACACCGGGGTGCTGAGGTGATGGGCGGAAACACTCGCTGACATGCACGGACGCATGTCTCACCCAGGGAGCCACTCCATGACCCAAGCACCCGAACGCCGCCGTCTCCTGCCCATGCTGGGCCACGTGAACGGCAAGCGCAGCCCGCTCACGTGCGAGCTCAAGTGCGGCAGCCAGTGCACCACCCCGGACACCAACACCTCCGGCAACGAGTACGTGCAGGACGTCATCTCCGCCGCGATGACCCGCCGCGCCGCCCTCGGGCTCGGTGCCGCCGGAGCCGTCACGGTGGGTCTGGTGGCCGCCACCGCCCAGCCCGCGGAGGCCACGTACGGCTACTGGGGCAAAGGCAAGGCCCGCCTGGACTTCACCCCCATCAAGCCGGTGAACATGACGGTGGACGATCTCAACGTCCCCAAGGGCTACGACTGGTCGCCCATCATCCGCTGGGGCGACCCCCTGTTCTACGACTCCCCGGAGTTCGACCCCAAGAACCAGACCCCGGAGGCGCAGGCCAAGCAGTTCGGCTACAACTCCGACTACCTGGACATCATCCCGGACCCCAACGGGCTCACGGGTGTGCTGGTGAACAACCACGAGTACACCAACGAGAACACCATGTTCCCCACGGGCTACGAGAAGACCAACCTGACCAACATGGTGAAGACCGCCATTCAGGCCCACGGCATGTCGGTCGTGGAGATCACCCGCGCCAAGGTGGGGGAGCCCTGGACCTACGTGCGCGGCGGTGCCCGCAACCGGCGCATCACCCTGACCACCCCGTTCGTGGTGGACGGCCCCGCGGCCGGCTCGTACCTGCTCAAGACGCAGGACGACCCCACGGGCAAGCGCGTGCTGGGCACCCAGAACAACTGCTCGGGCGGCGTGACCCCGTGGGGCACCGTGCTCTCCGGCGAGGAGAACATCCACCAGTACTTCATCACCTCCGGCACCGCCGAGGAGAAGCGCTACGGCTTCCCCACCACCATGCCCTCCCGCCGCTGGCCCGAGGTGGAGAAGCGCTTCGACGCCCGCATCCCGGGGTACAAGAACGAGCCCAACCGCTTCGGCTGGGTGGTGGAGATCGACCCCCAGAACCCGAACTCCGCCCCGCTCAAGCACACCGCAATGGGCCGCTTCAAGCACGAGGGCGCCAACGTGCGCGTGGGCGACGACGGCACCGTGGTGGCGTACTCCGGTGACGATGAGAAGTTCGAGTACATCTACAAGTTCGTCTCCGCCAAGAAGTACAAGAAGGGCGACAAAAAGCACAACATGACCCTCCTGTCCGAGGGCGACCTCTACGTGGCCAGGCTCAAGGGCAACTCGCCCAAGAAGCAGATCACCGGGGGCGGCACCCTGCCCAGGGACGGCGAGTTCGACGGCTCCGGCGAGTGGCTGCCGCTGGTCAAGGGCGGCAAGTCCATGATCAAGGGCATGTCCGTGGAGGAGGTGCTCGTCTACACCCGCCTGGCCGCGGACAAGGCCGGGGCCACCAAGATGGACCGCCCCGAGGACGTGGAGCCCAGCCCCCACACCGGCAAGGTGTACGCGGCGCTGACCAACAACTCGGACCGCGGCAAGGCGGGCAAGGCTGGCGTGGACGAGGCCAATCCGAAGACCGGCAACCGGGACGGCTACGTCCTGGAGCTCACCGAGCGCCACAACCTCCCCCAGGCCACGCGCTTCGACTGGAACCTGCTGCTGGTGTGCGGCGACCCCACCAAGGACTCCGGCACGTACTTCGGCGGGTTCCCCAAGGAGAAGGTCTCCCCGATCTCCTGCCCGGACAACGTGGCGTTCGACAAAGCCGGCAACCTGTGGATCTCCACGGACGGCGCGCCCTCCAAGATCGGCTACAACGACGGCCTGTTCAAGGTGACCCTCAACGGCTCGGAGCGCGGCCGCGTGCAGCAGTTCCTGTCCGTCCCGCAGGACGCCGAGACCTGCGGCCCGGTGATCCACGACACCGAGGGCATGGTCTACATCTCCGTGCAGCACCCGGGTGAGGACGGCACGTTCGAGCAGCCCCGCTCGTACTTCCCGGACTACGCCCTGCCCACGCGCCTGGAGCCGGGCGAGTTCTCGATGCCCCGCCCCTCCGTGGTCCAGGTCTTCCGCAAGAACCGGAACAACAAGCCCCAGTTCCCGGGCGGCGTGAGCGACCAGCCGGGCAAGGGCGAGAACCAGGGCAAGAAGCGCAAGAACGGCCAGACCGGGCCCAAGTACCGCGGCTACGAGGACAAGTCCACCCAGGAGCTGCAGCAGCGCGCGCAGCAGGCTCCCAAGAGCTACGAGAGCTGAGACTCTCCGGCTCGGCCTGAGCAGGCGGGCGGGATCGCGGACAGCCGCGGTCCCGCCCGCTTTTCCATGCCCGGCGGACGACGCCGCCCGCGCGCCTTCCGCAGTCCGGTGCGGCCCGCCGGAAACCCGGCCGAGCGGCGTCGTCGTGGTTCGAAAACCGGGTGTGACGTGCGAGGACGCCGGGTATGTGACGTGTTTGTGACGGGGGTTCGTGGGGGTTACCGCGCGGTCTGTACGTTGGAACGACTCGCCTCCCTCTCACCCAAGGAGCACCCCATGACCACCTCCGCAGACACCGGGACCGCGCCCCCCAAGAGCGCGTCCGGACGCGTGCGCGGACCTCGTAAGGGCACCGATCTGGGCCAGTGGAAGGTCAGCGGGCGCACGCCCCTGAACCACAACGAGGAGTTCAAGGCGGAGGAGAACTCGCTCAACGTGCAGCAGCGGATCATCGAGGAGTACTCGAAGACCGGCTACGCCTCGATCCCCGCGGACGACGTCCACGGGCGGTTCCGCTGGCTGGGCCTGTACACGCAGCGCAAGCAGGGTGTGGAGGGTGCCAGCACCTCCAAGCTGGACGCCGAGTCCCTCTCTGACGAGTACTTCATGCAGCGCATCCGCCTGGACGGCGGGCAGCTGAGCACCGAGCAGGCGCGCGTGCTGGGGGAGATCTCCCGCGAGTTCGCGCGCGGCACCGCGGACGTCTCGGACCGGCAGAACATCCAGCTGCACTGGATCCGCATCGAGGACGTCCCCGAGATCTGGGAGCGCCTGGAGGCCGTGGGCCTGACCACCCTGGAGGCCTGCGGTGACACCCCGCGCGTGTTCCTTGGCAGCCCCGTGGCCGGTGTGGAGAAGAACGCCATCATCGACCCCTCGCCGGAGCTGGCCGCGCTGCGCGAGGAGTTCATCGGCAACCCCGAGTACGTGAACCTGCCGCGCAAGTTCAAGACCGCGATCACCGGCAGCCCCACGCTGGACGTGGTGCACGAGATCAACGACGTCAGCTTCGTGGGCGTGAACCACCCCGAGCTGGGCCCCGGATACGACCTGTGGGTGGGCGGGGCGCTGTCCGTGGCGCCGCGGCTCGGCGAGCGCCTGGGCGCGTTTGTCTCCCGCGAGAACGTGGTGCCCGTGTGGGCCGGGGTGTGCGGGATCTTCCGTGACTACGGCTACCGCAAGCAGCGCACCAAGGCCCGCCTCAAGTTCCTGCTGGCCGAGTGGGGCCCGGAGCGGTTCCGGCAGGTGCTGCAGGACGAGTACCTGGGGTTCGAGCTGCCGGACGGCCCCGCCCCCGAGCGCGCGGTGGGCCACTCGGACCACGTGGGCGTGCACGCACAGGTGGACGGCAACCGGTACGTGGGCTTCGCGCTCACCGCGGGCCGGCTCTCCGGGGACGCGCTCGTGGCCCTGGCCGACGCCGCCGAGGCCGCCGGTTCCCGGCGCATCCGTCTGACCCCGCACCAGAAAGTGCTGGTGCTGGACGTGCCCGAGGACAACGTGGACGGGTTGATCGAGGCCGTCCAGCCCCTGGGGCTGCACGCGAAGCCCAGCCCGTTCCGCCGCTCGACCATTGCCTGCACGGGCATCGAGTTCTGCAAGCTCGCATTCGTGGAGACCAAGGGCCTGGCCGCCCGGGTGATCGACGACATGGAGCAGCGGCTCGCGGACGTGGAGATCCCCACGCCCATCTCCCTGCACATCAACGGCTGCCCCAACTCGTGCGCCCGCATCCAGACCGCGGACATCGGGCTCAAGGGCCAGTACATCGGGGAGGAGTACGTCTTCCAGGTGCACCTGGGCGGCGGCCTCGCCTCGCCGGACCGCGAGGAGGGCGGCCTGGGCCGCACCGTGCGCGGACTGAAGGTCACCGCGGACGACCTCTCCGACTACGTGGAGCGCGTGACCCGCACCTTCCTGCGGGAGCGCGACCCCGAACAGTCGTTCGCCGAATGGGCGCTTGGCGCCGAGGAGGATTCCCTGACATGACCACCACTGACGTGACGACCTCCCCGGGGCGCACCCGCTCCACCGAGGAGCTGAAGGCCCTCGTGGCGGATGCGCAGCAGCGCTTCGGCGAGCGGGACGCGGACCCGGACGAGGTCCTCGCGTGGGCCGCGAAGACCTTCGGGAAGAAGCTGGCCGTGGCGTGCTCGATGGCCTCGGACACCGTGGTGCCCGCGCTCGTGAGCACGCACCTCAAGAACGTGGACGTGCTGTTCCTGGAGACCGGCTACCACTTCCCGGAGACGCTGCAGACCCGGGACCAGTTCGCGCAGGACTGGCCCGTGAACGTGCGCACCCTGCTGCCCGAGCTCACCGTCCCCGAGCAGGACGCCAAGTACGGTGCCCAGCTCCACGACCGTGACCCGGGGCTGTGCTGCGGGATGCGCAAGGTGGCCCCGCTGGACAAGGCTCTGGCGGGCTACGAGGCGTGGGTGACCGGGCTGCGTCGTGAAGAGACGCCGCACCGCGCGAACGCCGCGCCCGTGGAGTGGGACGAGCACCATCAAATGGTGAAGATCAACGCCATCGTGGACTGGACCTTCGACCACGTGGTCGCGTACGCCGAGGAGAACCTGGTGGTGGTCAATCCGCTGCTGAGCCAGGGCTACCCGTCCATCGGGTGCGCCCCGTGCACGCGGAAGGTCGCCCCCGGAGAAGACCCCCGCGCCGGACGCTGGTCCGGCGTGGGCAAGACAGAATGCGGGATCCACCTGTGAGCACCACCACTGCCCCCACTGATACTGCGCTGACCCAGCTGCAGCGGCTCGAGGCCGAGTCCATCCACATCTTCCGGGAGACCGCGGCGGAGGGCGAGCGCCCCGTGCTGCTGTTCTCCGGCGGCAAGGACTCCGTGGTCATGCTGCACCTGGCCGCCAAGGCCTTCTGGCCGGCACCCATCCCGTTCCCCGTGCTGCACGTGGACACCGGGCACAACTTCCCGGAGGTCCTGGAGTTCCGGGACCGCACGGTGGAGCGCCTGCACATTCGCCTGGAGGTCGCGAGGGTCCAGGACTACATCGACGACGGCCGCCTCACGGAGCGCCCGGACGGCACCCGGAACCAGCTCCAGACCGTGCCCCTGCTGGACGCCATCACCGAGGGCCGCCACGACGTGGTCTACGGCGGCGCCCGGCGGGACGAGGAGAAGGCCCGCGCCAAGGAGCGGATCATCAGCCTGCGGGACGAGTTCGGCCAGTGGGACCCCCGCAACCAGCGCCCGGAGCTGTGGAGCCTGTACAACACGCGCCACCGCCCCGGGGAGCACGTGCGGGTGTTCCCGCTGTCCAACTGGACCGAGCTGGACATCTGGTCCTACATCACCGAGCAGGGCATCGAGCTGCCCTCCCTCTACTACGCCCACGAGCGGGACGTGGTGAGCCGGGACGGCATGTGGCTGGCCGTGGGCGAGCACGTGAGCCCGCGCGAGGGCGAGACCGTGCAGACACGCACCGTGCGCTACCGGACGGTGGGGGACATGAGCTGCACGGGCGCCGTCGAGTCCCCGGCCGCGACCGCACAGGACGTGCTGGCCGAGGTCAGGACCAGCACGCTCACCGAGCGCGGGGCCACCCGCGCGGACGACCGCGTGTCCGAGGCCGCCATGGAGGACCGCAAGCGAGAGGGCTACTTCTAGAGATGAGCACCGAGAACCAAGCGAGCCTGCTGCGCATCGCCACGGCCGGCAGCGTGGACGACGGCAAGTCCACCCTGGTGGGGCGGCTGCTGCACGACACCAAGAACATCCTGGTGGACCAGCTGGAGGCCATCGAGCGGGTCAGCGAGTCCCGCGGGCTGAGCTCCGCGGACCTGGCGCTGCTGACCGACGGGCTGCGGGCGGAGCGCGAGCAGGGGATCACCATTGACGTGGCCTACCGCTACTTCGCGACCCCCGCCCGCAGCTTCATCCTGGCCGACTGCCCCGGGCACGTGCAGTACACCCGCAACACCGTCACGGGCGCCTCCACGGCGGACGCGCTGATCGTGCTGGTGGACGTGACCCACGGGATCGTGGAGCAGACCCGCCGCCACCTGGCCGTGGCCGCGCTGCTGGGTGTGCCGCACCTGATCGTGGCGGTCAACAAGATCGACCTGGTGGCGGACGCCCAGGACGCCTTCGAGGCACTGGAGCGGGATCTGCACGCGCTCGCGGACGAGCTGGGCGTGCTGGACCTGCAGACCATCCCGGTCTCAGCACTTCGCGGGGACAACGTGGTGGAGACCTCCGAGGCCACCCCGTGGTACGCGGGGCCCTCCCTACTGGGCTGGCTGGAGAACCTCCCGGACTCGTCGCAGCTCACGCGTTCCGAGCCCTTCGCGCTGCCCGTGCAGACCGTGATCCGCCCGCAGTCCGCGGCGGTGTCCCCGGAGTTCACGGACTACCGCGGCTACGCGGGGCAGATCGCCTCCGGGACCGTGGCCGTGGGCGATTCCGTGGCGGTCCAGCCCGCGGGGCGCACCACCACGGTCACCCGCATCGACGTCGCCGGCGCCCCCGCCGAGCACGCCGTGGCGGGACAGTCCGTCACGCTGAGCCTCGCGGACCAGATCGACATCAGCCGCGGAGACCTGCTCGCCGCGCCCGCCGAGGCACCGCGGGGCTCCAAGACTGTGGATGCCGTGGTGTGCTGGCTGGACGATGAGAACCCCCTGCGCGAGGGCCAGCGCGTGCTGCTCAAGCACACCACGCGCGTGGTCCGCGGCATCGTCGGCTCGCTGGACGGGCGACTGAACTTGGAGAGCCTCGCGGCGGAGTCGGTGGGCGCGTTCGAGCTCAACGACATCGGGCGCGTGAGCATCCGCGTGGCCGAACCCCTGTTCACCACCGCGTACACGGCCTCCCACGCGCTCGGCTCGTTCCTGCTGATCGACCCGCAGTCCGGGCGCACCCAGGCCGCGGGCATGGTCCAGGACGACAGCGTCCACACCCCGGGCGTGCTCGGCAGCCTCCGCGCGGACGCGGGGGAGTGGGCCATCTGAGCCCCGGCTGACGACGCCGCCCGGTCCCGTCCCACGGTGCCGCCGGGTGCGTGCCGTGCCCGGCGCCGTCGCGCCCGCAGGAGACGGTCGCGCCGCCCGTTCCGGTTCCGCGGTGCCGCCGGGCGGCTGCCGTGCCCGGCGCCGTCGACCGGTCCGCCTGCGTCGGTGCGGCTGAGTACCCTCGGGAGGGTGATCACCCCCAGCATCCTCACGGCCACCACGGTTCTGCGCGCGCTCGCGGAGCGCGGAATGCGGCACCTGGTGGTGTCTCCCGGCTCGCGCTCTGCGCCGCTGGCCTACGCCGCGGCCGCCGCCCACGCGAGCGGTGCGCTGAGCGTGCACGTGCGGATCGACGAGCGGGACGCCGCGTTCACCGCCCTCGGGGTCGCGCGTTCCACGGGCCACCCGTGCGGCGTGCTCACCACGAGCGGCACCGCCGTGGGTGAGCTGCTGCCCGCCGTGATGGAGGCCTCCCACGCGGGGGTGCCCGTGGTGGTGCTCAGCGCGGACCGCCCGCCCGAGCTGCGCGGCACCGGTGCCAACCAGACCACGCGCCAGCCCGGGATGTTCAGCACCTTCGTGCGCGCGGAGGTGGACGTGCTGCCCCCGGACGGGACCGGGACCGAGGCCGAGCAGCGCGCCGAGATCGCCGCCGCCCTGCAGCCCCCGCTCGCCGCGCTGGCCGGAAGCCGGGACGCCGCGCCGGGTCCGGTGCAGCTCAACATCGCCCTGCGGGACCCCCTCTACCCCGTCTTGGACGAGGACCACGAGCACCTTAAGGACTGGGCCCGGGAACTGGCCGCAGAGCTGCGCGGCACCCGGCCCGACGGCCCCTCCGATCTCACGGCCCACCCGTGGTCGGTGCTTCCCGAACCGTTCCTGCCCGCCGAACTGTCGACCGACGGCGCCCCGACCGCACCGCTCCGCGACTCGAGCACGGCCTCAGCACCTTCCCATCCCGTGGTCTTCGCGGGCGACGGCGCCGGGCGGGCCGCCGCTCGATTCGCCCGCGAGCACGGCATCCCCCTGCTTGCGGAGCCCTCCTCGAACGCTCGCGAGGGGGAGGCGGTCGCGTCCTACGAGAGCCTCCTGGACACCACCCTCGGGCGGCAGGTCGACACCGTGGTGCTCGTGGGACGGCCCACCCTGAGCCGCGCGGTCTCCGCCCTGCTCAAGCGTCCCGGCGTGCAGATGGTGGCGGTGCGCCCGGAGCCTGCACCGTGGTTCGAGCCGGGGCGCCGCCCCGAGACCGAGGTGCGTGGCTTCGCGGAGGCCGCGAGCGCCGTCGGGACCGTGGCCGAGGGCTGGCTCGGTGCGTGGCGCGAGGCGGGGGACGCCGCCGACGCCGCGGTGCTGCGCTACGCGGACGGCCAGGAGCAGCTGACCCGGCTGCACGTGGCCCGCGCGGTGTGGGACGCGAGCTGCCGGGACGGTTCCGTGCTGGTGGTGGGTTCCTCCACGGTGGTGCGGGACGTGGACCTCGTGGCGCGGGCGGACTCGCCCGTGCCCGTGATCGCGAACCGGGGTCTGGCTGGGATCGACGGCACGGTGGCCACCGCGTTCGGCGTGGGGCTGGGCACCGGGCGCCCGGTGCGCGCCGTCATGGGAGACCTCACGTTCCTGCACGACGCCGGCGGGCTGCTCGTGGGCCCGGGGGAACAGGTTCCGGACGCGCACCTGGTGGTGGTCAACGACTCCGGCGGGGGAATCTTCCAGACCCTCGAGCACGGAGGGCTGGGCCTGGACGAGCGCTACACCGCGGCCGTGGAGCGGTTCTTCGGGACCCCGCACCGGGCGGGGGTCGCGCGGCTGTGCGCGGCGTACAGCGTCGAGCACGTGCGCGTGGACACGGTTGAAGACCTGACCGCGGCGCTCGCGGAGCCCGTGGGGGGCCGCAGAGTCATCGAGGTACCGGTGTCCCGGGAGACCCTGCGGGACGTCAACGCGGCCGCGCGGCAGGCGGGAGCGCGGGCGGCGCAGGAGCACCTCGCGGGCGGCTGAGCCGCGCCGCGGCCGCGGCGGTGACCCCGCTGGCGCGGGGTGCGGGGCCGCTCGTTAGCATGGCGTCATGAGTGAACAGACCGCACAGCAGAGCACCCCTCGCACCGCCCTGGTCACGGGCGCCACCCGCGGCATCGGCCGGGCCATCGCCCGGGACCTCGCCGCCGACCACGTGGTGTTCGTGGGAGGACGCTCCGCCGAGGACGTCGAGCGCGTGCGCGCGGAGCTCGCCGGCGTGGGCCCCGGGACCCGCCCGTTCGTGGCGGACGTGACCGACGACGAGCAGGTGGCCGCCGCCTGGGCACCCCTGCGGGAGGAGTTCGGCGCCCTGAACGTCCTGGTGCACTCGGCGGGCATCGCCCCGCAGTCCCTCGTGGCGGACGCGCCCCGCAAGATGTGGGAGCAGATCTTCGACGTCAACGTGATCTCCGTGGCGCAGCTGACCCGGCTCACCCTGCCCGAGCTGCGCGCGGCTCAGGGGGACGTGGTGGCCATCAACTCCGGCTCGGGGTTCACGTCCCGGGCGTCCTCGGCGCTGTACTCGGGCACCAAGTTCGCGCTGCGTGCCCTCACGGACGCGCTGCGGGAGGAGGAGCGCGAGCACGGCGTGCGCGTGGCCTCGGTGCACCCGGGCCGTGTGGCCACGGACATGCAGGAGCAGCTGCACGAGTACATGGGCCAGGAGTACCGCCCGGAGGAGTGGATCCAGCCCGAGCAGATCGCCGCGGCGGTCCGCATGGCGGTGGACGCCGAGCGCACCTCCGAGGTGGAGGTCATCTCCGTGCGCCCCTCCGGGATGCGCTGAGCACCACCAGCCCGGGGTGCCGGGCGGGCTCCGGGCAGGTGCGCACGGGGGGTGCTACATGCCCATCCACTCCTGCCTGAGGCGGTCCACGGTGCCGTCCTTCGTGACCCGGTCCAGGGTGCGGTTCACGGCGTCGAGGACCGCGGTGTTGCCCTTCTTCACGGCTATGCCGAGGTTCTCGTTGGTGTCCACGGTCTGCACGAGCCGCAGCTCCGGGCGCTTCTTGGCCTCCTGGGAGAGCGTGGAGATGTTTCCGGAGACCGCCTTGACCTGACCGCCCTGCAGGGCCGAGAACATCCGGTCCAGATCCTCGAACTCGCGCACCTTCAGCTTCTTGTCCCGCGCGTACTTCTCACCGGAGGTGGCGTGCTGAACTCCCACGGTCTTGGTGCCCACGGAGCTGAAGCTCGTGATCCCGGAGCCCCTGGTGGTCAGCAGCGCGATCTGGTCGTTGAAGTAGGGCTGCGAGAAGTCCACGACCTCACGGCGCCGTTCGGTGATGGTCATCCCGGAGATGGCGGCGTCACACCGTCCCTCGTTCAGGGCCTCACCGGATTCCAGGGTGTGGAAGTCCGCCTGCACCACGGTGAGTGTGCGGCCCATGTCCCGGGCGATCTCGTGGCCCAGGGACATGTCGAACCCCACGGTCTCGCCGTCGCGCTCGAACTCGAACGGGGCGTAGGGGGAGTTGGTGCAGACACGGAAGGCCTCGGGGGAAGGGCTCTGCTGGGCCCGGTCCTGCGGGGAGGACCCGCAACCGGCCAGCACCACGGTGGCCACGCAGACGGCGGCGACCGCGGATGCAGTGCGACGTGGCGCTGGCATGGGGACTCCTCGTCGAGTGGCCTGGACCTGTGGCGATCGTACTATGCGGCTTCTGGCCCCGGCCGGATCCGCTACCCCTGGCTGCGCGCGGGCAGCGCCTCCAGCATGGGACGCAGCTTGGCCCACGTCTCGGCGAGCTCGGCCCGCGGATCGGACTCCGCCACGATCCCGCAGCCCGCGCTCACCCGCGCCCGGTGCCCGTCCAGCTGGACCGCCCCGCGCAGGGCGATGCCCCACTCGCCGTTGCCGGCGCCGTCGAGCCAGCCCACGGGGCCCGCGTAGAGGCCGCGGTCCATGCGTTCGAGGTCCTCGATGACCGCGCCCGCGGTCTCGGTGGGGGTTCCGCACACCGCGGCGGTGGGGTGCACGGCCTCCGCGAGCTCCAGCGCGGAGGGCAGGGTGCCGTCCACGCCGGTGCGCAGCTGCGCGGTGACGTCCGAGGCCAGGTGCCACACGTTGGGCAGCGCCAGGATGAACGGGTGCTCGCCGCCGGAGACCTCGTCCGCGTACGGGGACAGTCCTGCCACCAGGGAGTCCACGGCAAAGCGGTGCTCGCGCTGCTGCTTCTCGGACCCGCCCAGCTCGGTGCCCGCGAAGTCCTCCGGGTTCGCACCCTCGGGGAGGTCCTGGCGGTCCAGGGTCCCCGCGAGCACACGGGCCGTCGCGGTGCCGCGGTGCACGCGGATGAGCATCTCCGGGGTGGCGCCGAGCAGGCGCCCCGCGCACGGCGAGTCCTCCTCGCCCAGGCGCACGCAGTACGTCCAGCACGTGTCGAAGCGCTCGCTCAGCCGCCCGAGCACCCCGCCCAGGTCGATGTCCGCGCCGGTGTCCACCACCACGTCCCGCGCGAGCACGAGCTTGTCCAGCTCTCCGGCGCGGATCATGCCCACGCCGTCCGCCACGGCCGCCATCCACTGCTCCTCGTCCAGCGCACCGGGCACCGCCGTGGGGTGCGACGACGCCGCCCGGCCGGCATCCGCGCGAGGCGGCGCGGCGGCGTCGTGCCCGGCGGGGGCAGCGTGCCCGGCGGGGGTGACGCGCGCGAGACGTCGCCAGGCGGCGTCGAGGTCCGAGACCGTGGGGGAGGGGTCGGTGGTGACGAGCGTGAGCCAGGCGGTGTCCCCGCTGGTGCTCACCACGAGCTCGGGCACCATGAGCCCGGAGTCCACGGTGGAGGACGGGGCGAACGCGAACGCACCGAAGGCCAGCAGCCCGGTGCCAGGGCGCCGCACCTCGTCCGTGACGCGCGCGGAGTCCCGCACGGCGTCCCACCACACCCGCGCGGACGTGAACCGCGTGCCGCCGCGCACCCGGTAGGCCGCGGTGCGCCCGAGGCCCACGAGGCCCTGGCCGCGCACGATCCACGTGGCGGGGTCCTCGCTGCCGAGCAGGCGGCGCACGTCCGGGTCGCGCGCGAAGTCCG
>NZ_RCOM01000073.1 GCF_003667225.1 Kocuria rhizophila | reverse complement strand
GAGGTCGAAGCGCAGGCGGCCGGCTTCGACCCCGTCACCGCCGTGGTCGACTCCACCACCCGGGCCGGCTACTACCCCGGGGCCAAACCCATCCGCACCAAACTCATCGCCGAACGCGGCACCGGACGGCTGCTCGGCGCCCAGATCGTCGGGGAAGAAGGCGCGGCCAAGCGCATCGACGTGCTCTCCGTGGCGCTGTGGCACGAGACCCCGGTGGAAGAGCTGCTCAACATCGACCTCTCCTACGCCCCGCCGTTCTCCCCGGTGTGGGACCCGGTGCTCATCGCCGCGCGCAAGACCTGGCAGGCCGTCGAGACCGACCGCGCCCGCACCGAACCCGGATGACCACCGGCCCCTCCAGGGGCAGGCAGTGCCCTGCCCCCGGAGCCTTCCTCTACCGTGGAAGGCCACAGACCAGTCCAGGATCGAGGTGCGCACCGTGCGGATCGGTGAAGCGGCCGCAGCCGCCGGCATGACCACCAAAGCCCTACGGTTCTACGAACAGCACGGGCTGCTGCCCCCGGTGCACCGCGGCCCCAACGGGTACCGCGACTACCCACCCGAGGCCCTCGCCCGCCTGCAGTTCATCCGCCGAAGCAAGGCCGCCGGACTCAGCCTGGCCGAGATCCGGAACATCCTGCAGATCCGCGACGCCGGGCAGGCCCCCTGCGCCCACGTAGCCGCACAGCTCGCCCAGCAACTCACCGACCTCGACCAGCACATCGCTGAGCTCACCGCCCTGCGGGCCTCCGCGGCCGAGCACTACCAGGCCGCCTCCCAAGGCGACCCCACCCAGTGCGATCCCGCCCAAATCTGCAGCTACCTCTGAGCCCACAGCCGCACCACGGCCGCCAAATACCTCTGTCAGAACACCGCCATTCACCGTCGACAGTCACAGTCGTTCCTCTCGATAAGTAGCGGTGGTGTCCGGTGAGGGTTCCCCTTACGGGCATGCGATCTGGGCTGACGCCTGTGACCGAGTGTTTAGTGCGCGCTGTATAGTTCAGTCCATGCTGACTATTGCTTCGCGTCTCGACGTGATGAACCGCCTGGGTCGTGCACTGGCCGACCCCACTCGATCCCGGATCATCTTGACCCTGCTCGACCATCCCGCTTACCCGGCGGAACTGGCCCGAGATCTGGACCTGACACGCCCGAACGTGTCCAACCACCTGGCATGCCTGCGCGATTGTGGGATCGTCGTCTCCGAGCCCGAGGGTCGTCGGACACGATATGAGATCGCCGATTCGCACCTGGCGCAGGCGCTGACGGCACTGGTCGATGCCACCCTGGCAGTGGACGAAGACGCCCCGTGCATCGATCCCGCCTGCTCGCTTCCCGGATGCGACGCAGCTGGGGAGGGCGCATGATCCTCACCTCGGTCTTGCAGGCGATGGGCCTGTTCGCAGCGACCAACATCGACGACATCATCGTGCTCTCCCTCTTCTTCGCGCGAGGGGCAGGCCAGCGCGGCACTACCGCCCGCATTCTGGCCGGCCAGTACCTCGGATTCGCCGGCATCCTCGGTGCCGCGGTCCTGGTGACCATCGGTGCCGGAGCATTCCTGCCCTCGGCAGCCATCCCGTACTTCGGTCTCATCCCTCTGGGCCTCGGCCTCTGGGCCGCATGGCAGGCCTGGCGCGGAGACGATGACGACGATGACGACGAGGCCAAGGTTGCCGGCAAGAAGGTCGGCGTGTGGACAGTCGCAGGCGTCACCCTTGCCAACGGCGGCGACAACATCGGCGTCTACACCCCTGTCTTCCTCAGCGTGGAACCTCTCGCAGTAGTCGCCTACTGCATCGTCTTCCTCGCGCTCGTCGCGGTCCTGGTGGCCCTGGCAAAGTTCGTCGCCACCCGCCCCCCGATCGCCGAGGTGCTCGAACGCTGGGAGCACATCCTCTTCCCCATCGTTCTCATCGGCCTCGGCATCGTGATCCTCGTCAGCGGCGGAGCCTTCGGACTCTGACGTAGCGGCAGCGATCCAAACGGCCCCGACCGGGCGCACCCCTCTCGGTTCAGACCGCGACACCTACCTGCAGCCAGTCCTGCGTGATCGCGGCAACAAGACCGCCACGGAGCGCTGCAAAAACCCCGCCACCAAGCGAACGAAGCCACACCTCTTTGCACCCTCGCCACACCTGACTGTGAAGCGAACGGGTTACGGGCGTGGGGATTGGGGCAATTCCACAACCACCTCTCACGCGGGCGCCTTCGCGTACGAGTCGGTAGCTAGTGTGTCGTCTGCGCTGTCGGTGCCAGGAGTGAGACGATGCAAAGGCGAATTGAAGTCTTGTCGGCAGGAGGCCGAATGAGCGCGTTCGACGAGATCGGGCGGCGCGGAGATGCAGCTGGCCCTGAGACACTCGCGTTGCTTCGGAGGCTCGGCGCCCAGGTGACTCGGTCTTCCTCGTATCCGCCACCCGAGGGGTACGACTCGTGGTGCGATGAAGCGGTTGACGACCTGCTTGCCGACATGTTTGTGAAGAACCCTGCGCGTGGTCGCGTGTTCGTGCTTGCCTGCTTCGTGAAGGCAACAGGCCAGGCCTCGTTGGAACGCCTGCTCCTCGCTACCATCGGTAACTTCCTGAAGGATCAGGCAAAAAGTACTGAGCGGGGCAAGCTCCGCCGTCGGCTGGACACGATCCTTGGGGAGGATGGGCGCTTTGTCCGTCCGCCAATCTCGAAGACAGTCCAGGCTTGGGCATTATCGGACGGCCCTGCAGCGCTCTGGCAAGGCGACATCGACCAGCTTCATCGGGCGGCGGCCCGTGTCCGTGGCTACCAGATCCTCACCTGGAATACGGCGGGCAAGACGCCTGCGAAGAACATCACTGCCATCTCGGCAGTCTCATACGTCGTCATTGACGATGCTGACGGTTCAGTCCGCGATGAAGACCTGGCCCGGGTGATCGAAACCCGGTTCGTCCTGATCTCGCCACCTGTCTTCATCGAACTGCCGGACGGCAGGTTCACCGAACCTGATGGTCTGGATCATGGTCGTGACGATGAGGATCTCGCCGACCCTGCATTGATCGCGGAGGATTCCACCGCCGAAGCCGAAGTAGCGGAGCGAGCCCGGGGCATCTGGTCAACGCTTAGTGTCCAGGAACGCGCGTTGCTTCCATGCCTTGGAGCGTCGATCGCCGTCCGTTGCACAGTCACGGGACTCGGCCGCGCGACTGCGCAGGCCCTCACCCACTCGTTGGTTGAACGACTCCGGATGGCGACCGTGGACGACGACGAGCGTGATGCGGTCGTGCTCATGTTGGCTCAGATGGGCGGTGGCGCGCAATGAATCACGTCGTCTGTCCTAATTGGGACCGGCAACGAGTCAGGACCCAGGGAAGGAGTTACAGATGAGCGCTGATACTCCGAGGCGACGAGTGAGCCTTGAGGAAGCCGCATCATCGGTTTCTGTCCCGCCGGCGCTTCGGCAGGCGTGGAATGGGCCGGAGCCCCAGATCACCTCCTCGCAGGTGTGGCGAGCCGACTGGGACCACGAGAACTTAATCGTCGTGATCCTGGGTACCCAAGAAGGTATTCAGGCGGCTCCCCTGTCGCTGGACACTGAGTATGCGGACAAGAGCGCCGTCGTGATTGAGGAATCGTCCAGCCCGCTCGGCGTACCGCTCGTGGCATGGCCGGAATTAGCGCATCGCCTGCCTTGTGTTGTCTTCGATCGCTTCGCAGGTGAGCTTTCTCAACACACGCTGGAGGCGATCATCGACCCGAAGGCGAGTTATGACGTAGATCCAAATTCCACCCATCCGGTTCGTCTTTACCGCGCTGCCATTGAGGACAGCATTGAAGCTCTTGCAGCCGCCCGCTGGTATGAGGCCGGCACTGGTCAGCTCAGTACGATTCTCCGCGATGTCGGTGTGCGCGAGATCGCTACTGCACTCGACGTCGCGCCGCAACGCGCCCTCGCGCTCTGGCGCGGACAAGCGGCGTTGACTAGAAGCGAAGCAGAGCGACTCAGCCCTCTGGTGGATAGACCAGCTGATGCGCTTCTGGCCGCCAATCCCAGCCCCCCGTCAGACCTCATTGCACGCCTGGACCAACCGTCCAGGCATCGCCAGGTTCGAGCTGTCGCAGAGCGACGCGGCGTTGACTTATCAACGTCTTACCGCGATGTGGCCTATCAGAACTGGGCACTAGCCGCGAGACAAACGGGTACGCAGAAGAACATCAACTGGGATCTTCGTCTAGACACATACTTCTCGGTGGCTCTCCATGGCGAATGATGCGAGGCGTCCACTCGCCGTGCCGAGGAGCACCGTCATCGAGCAGGTGAACGACATGCTCAGCTACCTGGATGAGACAGAACCTGGTCTGCGGACTGATCTGTTCCATGACGCAATCGCGGCGTTGGGGATGAGAGCTGATGTCACGCTCCGCCTTGTTCCTGACTCAGAGGCGGATGCCTCGCTCTGCAGTGTCGCTGGAGTTTATCTGGAAGATCACGAACCTCCTACATTGGCTGTGGCGGAATCAGCCAGTCCAGGGCGGCGGGCGTTCACAGCTCTCCATGAGTTCGGGCACCATCTCCAGCGGAGCGTGTTCGAGTTGATGGATCGCCTAACGCAGCAGCCCGATGGCGGAATCGCCCTTGAAGACGTTGCATGTGACTCGTTCGCCTCTGCCGTGCTTATCCCGAAGGAACTGGTCGTACAGCACATAGGGGACCGCGGGCCAAGCGCGCATTCGGTCGTCTCACTTTGGGAAGCATCCAGCGCTTCCCGCGCCGCCATCTGCGTACGGACTGCCCTCGAGCTCAAGACGCCGGGGCACGTGACGCTTCTCGACGAACGCGGTGTTGTGGTTTTTTCGTCGTCGCGTGAGCTGCCCCCACTTCGACGAGGAGGCGACCAGTCCAACGCGGGGATCGTGCGTGCTGCGCTTCGCAGCAGCAGACGTGCAGCACAAGGCGAAACCGATTTCGTATACCGCGATGGCATCCGAGGCCAGCGGCTTTACGCACAAGCGGCCGATATCGGCGGAATGCTCGTCGTCGTCTCCGTGACCGAACGTGCCACGTGGCTGAATCTGTCTCTCCCGAAATTCGACCGCGGTCCAACAGGTGCATACCGGATCTGCGAACACCCGTCATGCGGACACGAGTTTCGATCCTTTGAATCCCCGTGCACCGAGTGCGGCGCCCCCAAATGTCCCGAGTGCGGACGATGCAACTGCGGATTCAGACTCAAGGAGAAGACCTGCCCCACGTGCTATCTCGTCAAAGCAACCCATCAATTCGACCCCGGCAGCGCTGAATGCCGCGACTGCGCTTAGGCCACCTCGCCATTCAGCACGGCGATCCGAATTACGTCGTCTGTCCCTGGTAGAGCATCAGAACACGAGGCTCCTGAGGGCTCCCTACACCGGGAGGAGCACCAGAACACAGCATCCGGTGAGAAGGTAGACGACGTATTTACTATGACCAGCACGATAACTCTCGAACAGATCCTCACGGAGGCGCGGCACCGCATCGAGGTCTCCGATCCCGAACTGGCCGAGGCGCGCAAGCGACGCTCCGCGCTAGCTTCGGCTCTCCGGACCGAGTTCCCCGGCGCCCGCACCTACGTCAACGGCAGCATCGCTCACGGCGACGCTCTTACCCCGTTGACCGACGTCGACCTCGGCGTCGTCGTCCCGGACCCCGACAACGCGTACGGGCCGGGCAAACAGGGCCCGAAGCAGCTCAAGGACCGCGCCGCGAAGGCGATCCGGACGGGCCTCAAGGAGGACTACGGAGACCTCGCCGTCGAGGTCGAAGGGCGCAAGCGCTCCATCCTCGTCCGGTTTCGTAACCCCGTCGCGCCCGGACAACCCGACTTCACGGCCGACGTGATCGTCGCGATCGACAACCCCGACGCGCGAGGACTCTACATCCCCAGGTTCCAGAGCTGGGACCGCGCACATCCTGAGCGTCACACGGGACTGGTCCTGACCGCCAACCAGACCACTAAGTCCACCTTCGCCAGGGTGGTCCGCCTGATCAAGCACTGGAATCGCCGTAACAGCAAGCCCTTGTGCTCATGGAACATCAAAGCACTGGCCCTCGACTGCATCACCACTCCCACCACTCTCCTTCCCGCGATGCGTGAGTGGTTCCGGTACGCCATCGAGCAGCTCTCCATCAGCGAAACCCCCGATCCCGCCCGTGTGGCCAAGAACCCAATCAAGCTCAACGAGAAAATGACCCGGACTGAGGTTGTGCGACGCTTGACCCGTTCGCTTGAACGCCTCGACCGAGCCATCGAGTTTGAGGCGGCCGGATACCCAGTGCTCGCACACGACGAGCTCGCGAAGCTCTTCAACGACCCTGACATGCTTCCGGCCCCTAGCCCGGTCGCCGTCCTCCACGAAGAGGCCCGGCGGGTCACCGATCAGAAGAAGAAGGACACCCAGGTCTATGGGACCCCTGCGCTCCTCACCGGGACCGGGGTTGCGGCCGGCACGGAACGGAACAACGTCCGATCATGGGGAATTTGACCGACTGGTACGGGGCGCGATCCTCGTGGACGCTTCCCTTCCGGCGCGACGCTAAACGCTACTACGGGGATGTCGTGAGGAGTGAGCTCCACGCAGGCTACCTCCTCTACCGACACGAAGGTCTCGACATCCCGGGACGACCGGAGCCGGTACCCGTCACCGTCCGCTTCGACGCACAACCACGATATGAGACTTACGGACTACGCGCCGAGGACTACCCACGCGTGTATGCCGATCCAGGTTTGCCGTCACCGCACCGGATGCCAGACGACAGCCTCTGTCTCTTCTACCCGGGTGATCCGCCGGACAGACGTTGGACTGCCGACAACGGACTACTCAAGTTGCTCAGCCTTACCGCCGACCACATTTTCTTCGAGACGTACTGGCGCGACACCGGAGGACATGACCGCGGCATTTGGCTCGGCCTCGAGGCCCCCCATGGATACCAAGGACCCACCCCATGACCACGCCAACCCCTATGCCGAGCCCCGCTGCTACGGCAACGCCAACTCCTGCGTCCGATCCCATGGTCATAATTGAACCCCTCAGCGGGGACGGCATCGCCACCATCGTTGCAGCATTCCTGGCCGCAGCCATCGCGCTCATCGGCTACAGCATCCAACAATCGACCACGCGCAAAGAACGCCGCGCGACCATCTACAGTGAGGCGCTGCGCGCCGTCGAGGACTATCTCGAAGCCCCCTACTTGGTCCGCAGGCGAGACGGATCCAATGGATCTCGCCAAAACGTGACGACTCAGATCAGTGAGATCCAATCCCGCCTCTCGTACTATTGCGCCCTTCTGGACCTCCATGCGCATACCCAGATCAGCAATGCGTACAGCGAGCTGGTACGCACAGCGCGATCCGAAGCTGGACCGGCGATGTCAGCAGCTTGGAAGACACGACCCACCACCAAAGACAAGAATGTTCCGCTCGGACAACAATTCGAACGAACGAGGAGTGACGCAGCGCGGCGGGCAGTCATAGCCGCAATTCGGCGACATGACGGTCGACGTATGTGGGGGACATCCCGATCTAGCAGTTTGTGATCCATCCCGCGGTGTCCGTGCGCTGCCAGATCAACCTCGACAGACAATCCCCCTGGTCGACCAAATCGGTTCACCGTCAAGGAGGGCCATCAAGGCCGAACGGAGCGCTCCAGCGCGTGAGCGTCTCTAGATAGAGTCCTACGCATGAATACGACGACGGGAACATCCGGGTCCACCGCGAAGGAAGAACCGGAAGCTCCTTCCATCAAATTGAGCGATGCGCCTTTCGCTCCGGTCCGATGGCTGGTAGATGTGGAATTCTGGAAGGACGTCACGCTCAATGTCTATAGCGCAGCTGTCATCGCGGTGTTCACCGTTACGCTCGGCTCGATCGCGCAGCTGTTCCAGACCCAGCAGTACGGTCTTATCATTCTGACGGCCTTATGGGGCCTTCACAGCTGAGTGTGGGTAGCGGTTCTCCGCCAGGGGCGATGACCGCCTGCGGCGAGCAGAGCCCGTAACCGGTAGTTGTCGAAGTTCCGGAAGCCGCGGGCGACCCGACGCATGGTCTCGATGACGCCATTGACCGCTTCCGTGGGCCCGTTCGAGGCTCCTGCGGTATCGAAGTAGGCCAGGATCGCGGCCTTCCACCGGCGTAAGGTCCGTCCGAGCCGGGCGATCTCCGGAATGGGACAGGACGGGAAGGCACCGAGAATCTCGGCGACGAGCCGGCGCCCCTGCTCGGGGCGGGCGTGGTAGACCGCGCGCAGCTTCTGGTAGCAATGCCAGGCAAGGGTGACCTCGTGATGCGGGTCCCCGGCCTCGAGCTTCGCGTTGAGTCGGCGGACCTGCCTCTCGGTCAGGTGCTCGGCGCCGATCTGCAGGGTGCGGCGGATCCCGTACAACGGGTCCCCGGCCCGGCCCCGGTGGCCCAGAGTGTCCTGCTGCACCCGACGACGCACCTCGTCCACGACCTGCCCGCCGAGTTTCACCACGTGGAAGGCGTCCAGGACGGTGATCGCCTCCGGGAGCTCGTCGCGGATGGCATTGGCGTAACCGTGGAACGGATCCAGCGTCGCCGTGCGGATCCCGCTCGTGAACGCCGGCCTCTGCTCGATGAGCCAGTCGCCGTAGGCCGCCCCCGTGCGCCCGGGCACCAGATCCAGCAGTCGTGCCCGGGGCCGGCCGTCCTCGCCGCGGGAGTGGTCCACGATCCCGGTGACCAGCCCAGTGCCGGGTGGGCCCACGTGGCGCCAGACGTGCTCGTCCACGCCCAGGGCGTCCACCCCGGCCAGCCGATCCTCCGCGGCCAGCTGGGCCTCGATGACTGGAGTGATGGCGTCCCAGACGGTGTTCCAGGCGACCCCGAGCATCTCGGCCAGGGCCGAGACCGCGATGTCGTGGCAGCGCAGCTGCGTCACCGCCCAAGCAATCGCGCGGGTGGTGAGCTTGGCCCGCGGTGCCGCCAGCTCGTGGACCTCACTGAAGGTCGTCACCTCGCACGCCGTCTCATGGCAGCGGTAGCGGCGTTTGCGCCAGACCACCCGCACGGGCACCCCAGCGCAAGGCAGGTCGTGCAGCAGCACCGCCACCCGGCCGTGGCCGACGGCGAGCACCCCGCAAGCCGGACAGCCCACCAGTGACGGCACGGTCTCGACCACCAGGGTGAACGAGGAGCGGTGCCGCTCGATCGTGAGCACGTGGACATCGGGCAGGTCGAAGAGCGCGCACGCCGGCGCGCACATAGCATGGGACACATCGAGGCCTTCGAGGACGGTTGGATTCAGCACCCCCATCCTGGAGGCCTCGACCCCTACCCGACCCCCGTGACACGCACCCCGCTTGGGCCCTTACCCACACTCATTTGGGAAGGGCCGCTTTTCACCGGGCGGGGTAAACGGGCATGACAACGCCTCGCGGTTGCTTACCGAGCGAACGGGTGTGCAACGACTCGGCTGAGGTCCCGGGCTGGGCCAGCACCGCTGGGTGGTAGAGCGTGGCTTCGCCTGGCTGCACTCCTATAAGCGGCTCCGGACTGGGTGGGAACGCCGGGCCGACCTCCACCTCGTGCTCCTGCAGTTGGCTTGCGTGCTGGTCCGCCATCGACGGCTCACCGCGTTATGAAACGAGTTCTTAGGGTAAGTCTGGCCCAGACCGCGGTGGTTCTGACGATTGGAGCTACCGATATCGCACTGTTCACCGCCACCGAGTGAGCCCACCGCCGGGTTGTCATCTCCAAAGCCGAACGTCAGGCCTCCCATGCATCATGGCTCGAGGCTCACAACGCTCGACGCGGCCATAGATCACTCGGCGGCCTGCCAACGACCAGCTGGCTGTTACCAATTTGATGGTCGCATGCACCTATCCACCGGCGTTAGCCGGAGAAGGATTATTGCGGTCGGGCGGAACCGGAATCGACTCGAAATCCTGACGGAGCTTCTGCAGGTCTCGTTTGACGTGGTCGCTGGCCGCTCCAAGAAGCGCCAGTTGTGCATACGTACGCTTCCAGTCGCCGCACACAGTGTCCCAGAAACCTTCAAAATCAGGGGCGCCAACACCCTTGGAGTGATCAGAGGCGATACGTTGGAGCACTCTTATCGTGTACCGGAGGAAAGCGGTCCACGTAACAACGTTACTACTTGTCGCGTCTAGCGATGCGGCGCGCTCAAAAGCGTCCAGCCCACGTTCGTAGTATGTCTGGACATCGAACGGGGTGCGGGAAGCTTTCTCCAAAAGAACCGTGCCGAGAGTTGTAAAGCTGTACGTATCGGGGACGAGTTCCGTTGCGCGGAGTGCAAAAGACTCTGCCTTGGCAAGCAGTTTTACATCGGATCGAGAGTTTCGTCGTGCAACAATCGCTCGCTGCTCCCAATACCTTGCGCTCCAAGATCCGAAAACGTCGATAAGGGACGTGTACCACAAATCGAGATCCGCGCCAGGAAAAGCTTCGGTCAGGTTTCGATGCGACATGAATGAGCCAACGAGGAGGGCAGTTGGATTGCGTTCTCTGAGACTTTGCTGGTTCAGTCTCGATGAAACACTCCGAACTGCGTCTCGCAGTATTTCGGAAGCGTTTTGAGCACCTAGACGCTTGACAATAGGTTGCAAAGCCAACCAGCGATGGCGAGTACGTACGTCGGTTCCGTCCGTGGAGATGAGCGACGCGAGTTGCGGGTCTTCTTGGATCTTCCTGACGAGTTGGTCGCTGTCGATGCCAATCATTCTGCTGGCGTCAATGACCAAGAGGCGGTGGTTCACAAGAGACGCATATGCCGCAATCAGGACGGCCGCGATTTTTTGGACGTCTTTCAAATCTTCGATGAGATACTCGACTCGCCGTCCAAATCCTGGCGCATTCTCGATCTGCGCCATCGCGTCAAATAAATCATGGCCCTTGAAGTGTGCTAAGCGCGCCGAGTCAGAGCTTTTTTCTAGTGCCCCAAGTCGACCTATCCGGCCCAGGGTGTCAACTAGTCGAGCCGCATCAGTCCTTGACAGACGGCCGTTAATCCCAGCCACTCTTGCGTGAGCAAGGTTGGAACTTTCGACTCGTCCAATGATGCTGGCTTCACGAGATGAATCGTCGACGACCACGCAGGCAATGCTTGCTCCGGAGAGCCGTGCCTCAGTGATAAGCCGGTCCAAATCATCGGCGATGTCGGCCGCGCCGTCGAATAGAAGAGCAAGCGATTTCCCATCCGCAGCGAACGCTAGAAGCGCCTCCACGTCGATACGCCCGTCGTGTCGGAACTGAAATGTCCTCCAGGAAGCCTTCCTGAGATGCTCGCCGAGCTGAAGTAGGCCGGTAGAGCGCCCCGTTAGGCGCCTGCCCGTATACGCGATGACCGTTGACTTATGTAAGGACCGACCAATCTGATTGCAGTCGAGTTTCGCCTTGGTAACCCATGCAAGTTCGGCCGCTAGGCCGTTCTGGATATCGCTCCATTTAGGTTCATCGCCGCCGATAAAGTCGTGTCCCGTCGGTGCCGGCGATGAGGTTAGCTTGAGTTCAGTGAACTGTTGGCCGATGCGTATACCAAGCTCAAGCTCCGCACCGAGGTCATGTTCCAAATTTAGACCGGTAATCTCGCCCCATTCAAGAACAAAATCTTCGGCGGTCATCTCAACTGGGACCAGTCCCCACCGTGTCAAATCTGCTCGCATTGCGGGCGAGATTGTTCTGGCGACGTAAAAACTGGGGGCGGCGTGAGTTGGATGACGACGCGATACAACAGCTTCGATGTCTGGTTCATCTCTAAGTCGCGCACCGAGAATCACGAACGGAGAGTTGCCATAAGAGTCGTGGAAGTTGACCGGCCAAGCCGCCCTAGAGGCGGCTGATCCGGCGTACTCACTCAAGGAGAATACGAGCTTTCTGGGTTTATCAGTATTAACAACGCCGTGAAGGTGGACGACATTGAGATTTCGGCCTTGGCGGAAACTGTCATCCCAGTTTAAGACTTGGATTTGCCGACTCGTTTCCTTCGCAATCGCGGTGTGCGCAGACTCAAATGTGTCATCGACATTAAGGGTCCAGACTGTTGCCCACGGGCTTCTCGCGTAGTACTCCATCCAGTACGGGTGCTCGACACCCCAGAAGCGCTCCCTTAGCCACGAATACACACGTGATTCGCCTACGGCCTCAACTGCGCGGTCGTAGATCCGCCACAGTAAATCGTCCTTTTCAGTGGGAACGTCAAATTCATCGCAAAGCTGTTCAATCAGCTTGCTACTGCCCGGAAGCGGAGTTCCAGTACGTGAGGTCGAGTCCATGCTCGCCCCTGCGCCGAGCAGTAGGTGGTACTCACCGTTGCGTGCAGCGCGACGTAGTGCGAGACGCTGTGCTTCTGTAACGTCCTTCAAGCCTGCATGTGGCCTTTGGTTCATGTGAGCCAGTGTCGCAGACGGCCGGGCTACGCGCGGAGCACTGAAGTTTCCTATCGGCGCCACCGTGTCGTGCCTGTGGAGCTTCTCGCCGACGTGTTGAGAAGTATCAGTCAGATGGCCCGAAGTGCGGTGTGCATGGCCTTGAGGTAGCGCCAGCTGCGCCGGATCTTGCGCACATCCAACAGCGCGTTAATCGCAGCGACGCCAGCGGGCACGCTCCAGGTTGGATCGCCCGTGATGAACGCGGTGAGGATGAACCCCGCGACGGCGGCCGTACCCAACAGGCTCCATTCGACGATCTCGCACGCGAGAGCACCCGCCGCCGATCGTTGCGACGGGTCGGCGGGGGGCATGCCATTCTCTGCGGTGCTGGCAATGGTGCGTTGCAGGGACTCGCGCTCAGCCTTCTTGCCGAGACGAGGGTGGGGCGCCTGGGTGATCTGGAGGATGCCCCACCCCAAGAGGTAG
>NZ_RCOM01000072.1 GCF_003667225.1 Kocuria rhizophila | reverse complement strand
CACCCGGACCGCCACCCCGCCTGCCACCGCCGCCTCCGGCGGGCACGGGCGGTCCGCGCGACAGGACGCCCCCGACGAGGGCACCAACGCATCGTCCGCCCGGGCAGGCAGAGGAGACGGGGCATGAACCACGTGCGACCGCTCACCACCGTGGTGCTGCCGCTCACGCTCCTGCTGGTCACCGTGGCCTGGACCTGGGCGGCGGGAACCGTTTCGCGCGAATGGGCGTACCCCGCCCTGCTCGTGGCGGGGACCCCGTCCGGGGACCCCGTGGTCCGTGCCGTCTTCCGCTTCGCGGACCTCTCCGCCGTGCGCGCCCAGCCCTCAGAGAGTCCCTGGGCGGATTCCGGGGCCGCCGCAGAACCCGTGGATCCGCCCCTGCGCGGTGGCCTTGTTATCGGTGCGCTGGAGCGCGCCGCCGCCATCGTCTCGCTGCTCACCGGGATGGTCGCGGGCATCGGGGTGGTCGTGGCCGTGAAGGGCCTCGCCCGCTACGGCGAGTTCACCAACGCGCAGCAGCGGGAGCAGTTCATCATCGGCACGCTCGTGTCGCTCCTGTGGGCCGCGCTGTTCGCCGGTGCCGCCCTGTGGTGCACCACGCCGCCGGGCCCGTTCCCCGGGTAGGGAACGGGCCCGGTCAGGGTTCCGTGCGGCGTCGAGCTCGGCGGGTCAGGCAGGGGTCCACGAACTAGGCGGGTGAGGAACCGGCCCCGTGCCCGCGATCAGCAGGTGATGCGCGGTGACCCCGGTCCCGCCGCTCGCCGTCCGGAGTGAAGTCCGGGGAAGGTGTCTGCACCGCCCCGGTCTCAGCGAACTCCCGGTGCTGGCCGCGGGCGGTCTCGACCATGGTCCGGAACCGGGCCCGGTGCTCGATGAGCTCGTTCTTGTGCTTCTCGGACATCTTGGGGAAGTGGGCCTGCAGCTCGGCGAGCTCGGCGTCGATCCGGTTGCGCTGCTCCGCAGGGGCGTCCGCCGGAAGAGCCAGGTACTGCTCGGTGAGGTCCTGGGTCTTCTGGATCGTGCGCAGTGCCCGGCCCTTGGGGCTGTAGAGGGACGCCAGGACCGTGACCACGAGGACCGTGATGATCACCGCGAGGGACAGGCCGATGCCGATCTCCACCACGGCCACGTGCTCACCGTTGTTGATGAACGGCAGCGTGTTCTCGTGCAGCGCGTGCAGGATGAGCTTCACGCCGATGAACGCGAGGATGATCGACAGGCCCCACGACAGGTAGATCAGGCGGTCCAGCAGACCGTCGATCAGGAAGTACAGCTGCCGCAGACCCATGAGGGAGAACGCCGTGGCCGTGAACACGATGTACGGCTCCTGCGTGAGCCCGAAGATCGCGGGAATCGAGTCCAGCGCGAAGAGGATGTCCGTCCCGCCGATCGCCACCATGACCAGGAGCATGGGGGTCAGGGCGCGCTTGCCGTTGTGCACGGTGAAGAGCTTGTCGCCGTCGTAGTAGTCCGTGGTGTGGAACAGCTTCCGCGCCAGTCGCACCACGATGTTGTCCGCCTCGTTGGAGGCGTTCTCCGACATCTCCCCCTTGATGAGGTTGCCCGCGGTGAAGACCAGGATGAAGCCGAAGATGTAGAACACCCACGAGAACGCGTTGATGGCCGCGGCGCCCGCGAAGATGAACACGGTGCGGGCCACGAGCGCGAAGATGATGCCGAACAGCAGCACCTTCTGCTGGTCCGCCCGGGGCACCGCGAACGAGCCCATGATGATCAGGAACACGAAGAGGTTGTCCACGGACAGCGCCTTCTCCGTGACATAGCCCCCGTAGTACTCGGCCATCATGGTGGGGCCGTCCAGCCACAGGATCACGAGGCCGAACAGCAGGGCGATGCCCACGTACACGGCGGACCAGACGGCCGCTTCCTTGATGGTGGGCTCGTGCGCCTTGCGCACGTGGAAGATGAAGTCGTAGGCCAGCAGGCCCAGGATGAAAGCAATGGTGATGACCCATTGCACAGTGGTGATCTCCACGAGAGGAACTCCTTGTGGGTGTCGTGAACCGCACAAGTCTCTCCCCCACGCTCTGGAGACCCTGGGGTCTGCAAAAACGTGGTCCGTGCCCGGCCCAGCGGCGGCGCTCGACGTATTGACGTTCACGGAGGTGAGGGATACTCCCTTGATCGTGCTCCATCATACCGGTGCCGGGGCTGCTGGGCCAGGGGAAGACGGAAAACGACGACGCCCCTCCTGCACGGGCAGGAGGGGCGCCATGGGGAGAGGGGCGGAGCCCAGACCGGGGTGGTCAGTTGTGGCGCTCGGCCTCGGCCAGTCGCTCCTGACGCAGACCGTGGGCACGCTCCAACAGGTCGTGGTAGCGGGCCTCGGACTCGATGAGCTCGTCCCGGTACTTGGCCTTCACGGTGGGCAGCTGCTCGCGGTACTTCTTCATCTTCTCGGCCGCCTTGGTGCGCTCCTCCACGGGCGCCGACTCCGGCATCTCGAGGTAGCGCTCCGACCAGTCGCGTGCACCGTTGATGATCCGCACCGCGCGACCCTTGGGGCTGAGCAGGGACGCCAGGACCGTGAGGACCAGCACGCCCACGATCACGGCCAGGGAGAACCCGGTGGTCACCTCGACCACGTGCACCGGCTCACCGTCGTTGATGAACGACAGTGTGTTCTCGTGCAGTGCGTGCAGGATGAGCTTCACGCCGATGAAGCCCAAGATGATGGCCAGACCCCACGAGAGGTAGATGAGCCGGTCCAGCAGACCGTCGATGAGGAAGTACAGCTGGCGCAGGCCCATGAGGGAGAACGCCGTGGCCGTGAAGACAATGTAGGTCTCCTGGGTCAGACCGAAGATCGCCGGGATCGAGTCCAGCGCGAACATGATGTCCGTGAGACCGATCGCGACCATGACCAGCAGCATGGGCGTCATCACGCGCTTGCCGTCGACCTGGGTGAAGAGCTTGTCGCCGTCGTACTCGTCCGTGGTCTTGAGGAAGCGCTTGGCCAGCCGAACCATGATGTTGTTGGCGTCGTCGTCCTCCGCGGAGTCCGTGACCTCACCCTTGACCAGGTTGCCCGCGGTGTAGATGAGGAAGAGGCCGAACACGTAGAACAGTGCGGACCAGCGGTTGATGGCGGCCGCGCCCACGAAGATGAACACCGTGCGGGCGATCAGCGCCACCACGATGCCGAACAGCAGGACCTTCTGCTGGTCCGCGCGGGGCACCTTGAAGGACGCCATGATGATGAGGAACACGAAGAGGTTGTCCACGGACAGCGCCTGCTCCGTGACAAAGCCGGCGTAGTACTCCGCCGCGTAGGTGGGCCCGTCCCAGAAGAGGATCAGCAGACCGAACAGCAGCGCGAGGGACACGTACAACCCCGTCCACATGGCCGCTTCCTTGACGGTCGGCTCGTGCGGCTTGCGGGCGTGGAAGATGAAGTCGTAGGCCAGCAGCCCCACGATCAGTGCAATGGTGAGACCCCACTGCAGACTGGAGATGTCCACGGGTACCCCTTAGGTGAGAAGACGACAGGGAACAACCCGGGTGCGGGCCGTACAGGACCGCCAGTTTACCCGACCCCCTGGTGTGGCCAGGAGGGACGTGGCCCCGCTCACGCGTGCCCGGCGTCCTTCATGCGCCGCAGCTCCTTCTTGAGGTCCGCGATCTCGTCCCGGAGCCGCCCGGCCAGCTCGAACTTCAGCTCCGCGGCGGCATTGCGCATCTGCTCGCTGAGGTCCTCGATGAGCTGGACGAGGTCCTCTGCGGGCGCCGCGGCCACCCCGTCCCGCAGCAGCTTGGACTCCGCAGCGGCCGCCGCCTGGTCCTTCTCCGAGTTCTTCCCCTTGCCACCCTTGACGGGGGCGGTGTGGTTGTTGGCCGCAGAGCGCTGGGCCAGCAGGGTCCTGGTGTCCTCGTCCTCGCGGGCCAGCTGGTCCGTGATGTCCGCGATCTTCTTGCGCAGGGGCTGAGGGTCGATCCCGTGCTCCGTGTTGTAGGCGACCTGGATCTCGCGGCGGCGGTTGGTCTCCTCGATGGCCACGTCCATGGAGCGGGTGATCTTGTCCGCGTACATGTGGACCTCGCCGGACACGTTGCGGGCGGCACGGCCGATCGTCTGGATCAGGGACGTGGTGGAGCGCAGGAAGCCCTCCTTGTCCGCGTCCAGGATGGCCACCAGGGACACCTCGGGGAGGTCCAGGCCCTCACGCAGCAGGTTGATGCCCACGAGGACGTCGAACGTGCCCATGCGCAGCTCGCGCAGCAGCTCCACACGACGCAGGGTGTCCACGTCCGAGTGCAGGTACTGCACCTTGACCCCGTGCTCCATGAGGTACTCGGTGAGGTCCTCGGCCATGCGCTTGGTCAGGGTGGTCACCAGGACACGCTCGTCCCGCTCCACGCGCAGCTCGATCTGCTCCAGGAGGTCGTCGATCTGGCCCTTGGTGGGCTTCACGACCACCTGCGGGTCCACCAGCCCCGTGGGGCGGATGATCTGCTCCACCACCGAGTCCACCTTGGACATCTCGTACGGACCGGGGGTGGCGGACATGTACATGGTCTGCCCGATCCGCTCCAGGAACTCGTCCCACTTCAGCGGGCGGTTGTCCATGGCGGAGGGCAGCCGGAAGCCGTGGTCCACCAGGGTGCGCTTGCGGGACATGTCCCCCTCGTACATGCCGCCGATCTGCGGGACGGTCACGTGGGACTCGTCGATGATCAGCAGGAAGTCGTCCGGGAAGTAGTCCAGCAGACAGTGGGGGGCGGACCCGCGCGGACGGCCGTCGATGTGCAGCGAATAGTTCTCGATGCCGTTGCAGTACCCCATCTGCTCCATCATCTCGAGGTCGTACTGGGTGCGCATGCGCAGCCGCTGGGCCTCCACGAGCTTGTTCTGGGACTCGAGCTCCTGCAGCCGCTCCTGCAGCTCGTTCTGGATGGACTCGATGGCCGTGGCCATCCGTTCCGCACCGGCCACGTAGTGGGAGGCCGGGAACACGTACATCTCCTGCTCCTCGTTGATGACCTCCCCGGTGAGCGGGTGCAGGGTGTAGATGGCCTCGATCTCGTCCCCGAAGAACTCGATGCGCAGGGCGTTCTCCTCGTACATGGGGATGATCTCCACGGTGTCCCCCCGCACACGGAACGTGCCGCGGTGGAAGTCGACGTCGTTGCGCACGTACTGCATGTTCACGAACTGGCGCAGCAGGGCGTCCCGGTCCATCTCCTGGCCCACGGCCAGGGTGACCATCTGCTTGACGTACTCCTCGGGCGTGCCCAGGCCGTAGATGCAGGACACGGTGGAGACCACCACGGTGTCCCGGCGGGTCAGCAGCGCGTTGGTGGCGGAGTGCCGCAGCCGCTCCACCTCCTCGTTGATGGAGGAGTCCTTCTCGATGAAGGTGTCCGTCTGCGGGACGTAGGCCTCGGGCTGGTAGTAGTCGTAGTAGGAGACGAAGTACTCCACGGCGTTGTTCGGCAGCAGCTCCCGCAGCTCGTTGGCCAGCTGCGCCGCGAGCGTCTTGTTCTGCACGAGCAGCAGCGTGGGCCGCTGCACGGCCTCGATCAGCCAGGCCGCCGTGGCGGACTTGCCGGTGCCCGTGGCGCCCATGAGCACCACGTCCTTCTCCCCGCCCTGGATCCGCTCCGAGAGCTCCGCAATGGCCTTGGGCTGGTCCCCGGCGGGCTGGAACTCGGACACGACCTCGAACGGCGCGACCACACGGTTGATCTTCTGGGCGAGCGACATGGCACCAGGCTACGCGGGCCCTCCGACACGCACGACGACGCCGCAGGGCCGCCCGGGTGCCCCACCGCACCCGGGCGTGCACCACAGGTCGGGCTCCACCGGTCGGGCCCACCACGTTGGCCCGGCTTACCCCTGGCCACGGCGGGACAGCGGCGACCGCGGTGCGGACCCCGGCTCAGCCCGTCTGCTCCGACCACCACTCGTGCACCTGGCGCACGAGGTCCTCACGCGTACCGGAGTTGTCGAACACCGTGGTGGCCACGGCGCGGCGTTGCGCGTCCGAGGCCTGGGCGGCGATGCGGCGTCGTGCGTCGTCCGGGTCCATGCCGCGGTCGGCGACCATGCGCCGGACCCGCTCGGCCTCGGGGGCCTCAACCACCAGCACGCGGTCCATGTCCGCGTGCTGGCCGGTCTCCACGAGCAGCGGGATGTCCTGCACGAGCACGCCCCCCGGCGGGACGGCGTCCGCGAGCCGCGCGGCCTCGGCCCGCACCAGGGGGTGCATGATGGCGTTGAGCTCCGCGAGCCGAGCCTCGTCCGCGAACACGATCCCGGCCAGCGCCGCGCGGTCCAGGCGCCCGGTGGCCTTATCCACCACGGTGTCCCCGAAGTGCCCGACCACGGCCTCGTAGCCGGCTTCTCCCGGTTCCTGCAGCCGGCGCGCGATCGCGTCCGCGTCCACGACCACGGCCCCGAGGTCGGCCAGGCAGCGGGACACGGTCGACTTCCCGGAGGCGATGCCTCCCGTGAGGCCCACGCGCAGCACGTCAGTGCGTCCCGGGCGTGCGAACGGTGTCGTCATCGTCAGCGGCCTCCTTCGGTTCGTCCTCGTCGAGGACCGGGCGTACGGCGTCCTCCCAGATCTCCCGCACCTGCTCGCGGACCCGCTCGACGCCGTCGTCGTTGACGATCACACGGTCGGCGACCTCACGGGTCTCGTCGTCCGACGGGGCCTGGTCCACGATCTCCCACGCGACGTCCGCGGGCACGCCCTCGTCACGGCGCAGGCGCTGCACGCGCTCCTCCGCGGGGGCCGCGACCGCGACCACGAGGTCGAAGCGGTCCCGCTGCTCGGTCTCCAGGGGGTCCCGCAGCACCTGGACCACCACGCGGTCGGGCCCGGCCTCCCGGGCACGACGCCGCGCGGACTCCCGCATGTGCGGCAGCAGCAGCTCGTGGGCGCGGGCCCGGACGGTGTCGTTGCCCGCCATCAGCTCGTCCAGTGCCTCCATGGTGTCCGCGGCGCCCGCCCCGGGCCCCGTGGGCAGCTGCTCCCCGAAGATCCGGTCCACCTCCGCCCGCGTCTGCGTACCGGGTTCGAGCAGCTCCTGCCACATCTGCACGCTGTCGAGCATGGCCGCTCCGAGCTCCTCGAACGCGTGCGCGGCGGTGCGCTTGCCCGCCGAGGCGCCGCCCGTGAGGGCGAGCTGGAAGACCGGGCGCCCCTCCTGCTCGCGCTGCCAGTGCCACGTGCGAGGCTGGTGGGTGTCGTTCTCCGGTTCCGTGCCCACCTCGTACTCGGGACGGATCACGTACTCGGACACCGCCGACGTGTCCTCCTGCGCCCGGCGGTGGTACTCCTCCGCGGGCAGGACGCGCTTCCACTGCCGGGTTCGCAGCGGCCGGGCGCTCCCCGCGTCCTGGCGCAGGGCCTGCAGCAGCATCACGGCCTGCAGCACTTCCAGAACCATCACGGGAGCGCCGATCACGATGATGACCTCCTGCAGGGCGTTGAGCCCGTTCTCGCCCGAGGTGACCACGATGGCCATGCACACCGCACCCACCGCGAGCGTCCAGAAGATCCGCTGCCGCCGCGGCGCCTCGTCCTCGTGCCCGTTGGCCATGGCGTCCATGACCAGGGCCCCGGAGTCGATCGAGGTGATGAAGAAGATCGTGATCACGACCAGGGCCACGAGTGCGGTGACCCCGAAGAACGGCATGGACTGCAGGAACTGGAAGAGCGCCGCCTCCGCGTTGCCCTGCGTGACGATGGTGTCCGTGAGGCTGCCCCCGGTTCCGGGGGCCCGGTCCACGCGGATCGCGTTGTAGCCGTAGATGCCCATCCAGACGACCACGAACGCGGACGGCACGCCCAGCACACCCACCACGAACTGGCGGATGGTGCGCCCCCGGGAGATCTTGGCCACGAACATTCCCACGAACGGCGCCCACGTGACGGTCCACGCCCAGTAGAACACCGTCCAGTCACCGGACCACTGTCCGCCCCCGAAGGTGTCGTTGAAGAACGCCAGCGTGGGCAGCTGGTTGACGTAGCTTCCCGCGGACTCCACGATCGCGCGCATCGTGTCCATGCTGGCACCGGCCATGAGCACGAACAGCATGAGCGCGACCGCCAGGATGATGTTGCCGTACGAGAGCCGCTTCACGCCCTTCTCCATGCCCGCGAGCACGGAGGCCAGCCCCACCGCGGTGATGACCGCGATGATCGCCGCCTGGATCCAGCCGGCCACGGGAATCCCGTACACGTAGCTCAGCCCGCTGTTGATCTGCAGGGCACCCAGGCCCACGGACACCGCCAGGCCGAACACGGTGGCCACGATGGAGAGGACGTCGATGGCCTTGCCCCACGGGCCGTGGATGCCGTCCCCGAGCAGGGGGTGGAACGCGGAGGAGACCCGCGGCGGCAGCTTGCGCTTGTACGTGAAGTAGCCGAACGCCAGACCGGGCACGGCCAGAATCGCCCACATGTGGAGACCGAAGTGGAAGTTGGCGATGTTCAGGGCCTCCACGGCGGCCTGGTCGGACCCGGGCTCCGTGCCGTACATGGGCGGGTTGGCGTAGTGGTTGATGGGCTCGGCCACGCCCCAGAACATGAGCACGGCACCCACCCCCGCGGCGAACAGCATGCCGAACCAGGTAAGTCCCGAGTACGCGGGTGCGGAGTCGTCGTCGCCCAGCCGGCCCCTGCCGTAGCGGCTGACGGCCAGGCCCAGGGCGAAGATCACCAGGGAGGTCACGCTGAACGTGTAGAACCAGCCCGTCTCGTAGCGCAGCACGTGGGCCACCGCCCCGAAGACGCCGTGCACGGGCTCCGGGAAGAGCCCCATGGCCACCGTGAAGACGACGACGAGTGCGGCTGAGGCGAAGAAGATGGAGGGCGTGGTGCGCAGCCCGAGACGGTCGTGGAGGCGGTTGAGCACGGAGCGGCACTTTCAGTCGGTGGTCGGAACTCACTGGGCCACCGCGTCGGCGGCCCAGCCCACTGTAGCGGCCCTCGGCTCCCGGGCACGGGAGCACTCTGCCCCGATTCCGCGCGGGACCGCCCACCGAGAGGGATGCGATCGCGGCGACCACCCCGGACACGCACGCGACACGACCACCCCCGGCAGTCACGCGACACGACCCGGTTCAAGAGCCCGTGCCCGGTCTCCCTAGACTGGGAGGATGTCCTCCCGTCCGATCCCGGAGCGCCCCGGGGCCGAGCAGTCCACCCAGGTCTCCTACACGATCCTGCGGTCCGGAGCGGCGCACACCGCGGAGCTCGAGATCAGGAAGTCACGGTTCCTGGCCGTGCTCGCCCGCGTGGACTCGGAGGACGCGGCCCGTGCGGCCATAGCCGAGGTCACGGCGCAGCACAGGGACGCCCGCCACCACTGCACCGCGTTCGTGCTGGGGCCCACGCGGGACACCACACGTTCCTCGGACGACGGGGAGCCCGCAGGCACCGCGGGCATCCCCATGCTGCAGACCCTCACGCAGTTCGCGACCCCGCAGCAGCGGATTGCGCAGGAGGCGGGAGACCTCTCAGACGTGTGCGCCGTGGTGGTCCGCTGGTTCGGCGGCGTGAAGCTCGGCGCGGGAGGTCTGGTGCGCGCCTACTCCGGGGCCGTCACGGCCGCGCTGGAGACCGCTCCCCTGGCCCGCAGGCTCCGCTGCCGGGAACTGAGCGTGACCGCACCGCACGCCGAGGCCGGGCGGATCGAGGCCGAGCTGCGGTCCCAGGACTACACCATGCTCCCCACCGGCTACGACGCCGCCCGCGCCACCCTGCACCTGCTCATGCCAGACCACCCTGCCCAGATCGCACGGGCCCACGAGGACCTGGCCGCGGCGACCTCCGGTCACGCGGAGGTCGCGGAGGGAGCCCTCCGGTGGCAGGACGTGCCCCTGGCCTGACCGGGCGGACATGCGAGAGGTCCCGCACCCCGGATGGGGTGCGGGACCTCTCTCACGGGCGGGTTTCCCTCACGGGATCACCCACACGCTCGACTCAGTGGCCGGTGAGCTTCTCGCGCAGAGCGGCGAGGGCCTCGTCGGACGCCAGCGTGCCGGAGTCCTCGGCCGGGGCCTCGGACGAGTAGCTCGTGGGGCCGGAGGAGTGGCTCTGCGACGGGCTGGACGAGGAGGAGGAAGACGAGGACGACGTGGTCGCGGCCTCGGCATCGTCCTGGATGTGCTTGCGCACCTGCTCCTTGTGCGCCTCCCACCGGGACTGGGCCTGAGCGTACTGCTCCTCCCACGCGGCGCGCTGATCCTCGTAGCCCTCGATCCACTCGTTGGTCTCGGGATCGAAGCCCTCGGGGTACTTGTAGTTGCCCTGCTCGTCGTACTCCGCGGCCATGCCGTACTGGGCGGGATCGAACTCGGTGGACTCCGGGTCCACGCCCTCGTTCGCCTGCTTCAGGGACAGCGAGATGCGGCGGCGCTCCAGGTCGATGTCGATGACCTTGACGAACAGCTCCTCGTTGACGGAGACGACCTGCTCGGCCATGTCCACGTGGCGCTGGGCCAGCTCGGAGATGTGCACCAGGCCCTCGATGCCGTCCTCGACGCGCACGAACGCACCGAACGGAACCAGCTTGGTGACCTTGCCCGGCACGACCTGACCCAGGGCGTGGGTGCGGGCGAACAGCTGCCAGGGATCCTCCTGGGTGGCCTTGAGCGACAGGGACACGCGCTCGCGGTCCATGTCCACGTCCAGGACCTCCACGGTGACTTCCTGACCAACCTCGACGACCTCGGAGGGGTGGTCGATGTGCTTCCAGGACAGCTCGGAGACGTGCACGAGGCCGTCCACGCCACCCAGGTCCACGAACGCACCGAAGTTGACGATCGAGGACACGGTGCCCGTGCGGACCTGGCCCTTCTGCAGCTGCTGCAGGAAGTTGGCGCGGACCTCGGACTGGGTCTGCTCGAGCCATGCACGGCGGGACAGGACCACGTTGTTGCGGTTCTTGTCCAGCTCGATGATCTTGGCCTCGAGCTGCTGGCCGATGTACGGCGCGAGGTCGCGGACGCGACGCATTTCCACGAGGGAGGCCGGCAGGAAGCCGCGCAGGCCGATGTCCAGGATGAGACCACCCTTGACGACCTCGATGACGGTACCGGTGACGACGCCGTCGTCCTCCTTGACCTTCTCGATGTCGCCCCAGGCGCGCTCGTACTGGGCGCGCTTCTTGGACAGGATCAGGCGACCTTCCTTGTCCTCCTTGGTGAGGACCAGAGCCTCCACCTCGTCACCCACGGCCACGACATCGTCGGGGTTGATGTCGTGCTTGATGGACAGCTCGCGAGAGGGGATGACACCTTCGGTCTTGTACCCGATGTCCAGGAGGACCTCGTCGCGGTCGACCTTGACGACGGTGCCTTCCACGAGGTCGCCGTCGTTGAAGTACTTGATGGTCGCGTCGACAGCGGCGAGGAAGTCCTCTTCGGTTCCGATGTCGTTGACGGCGACCTGCTGGGTGGTGGTGGTCATGTAGTAGGGACTCCGATGGAATTGGTGTGATGGATTGTCACTTCCGCACCCGCGCCGCGAGGGCACGGCGGTGCGGAAGAGTCGAACTTGGTGTGGGCGTGCGAAAACACGCACCGTACCAGTCTAGTGCCCGGCAGGTGCGTGTTCAAGCGGCTGAGCGTCAGAACGGGGAGATGCAGTACGGGTCCGCCGTGGTGGTCATCAGGTCCTGGAGGTCCCGCAGCGCGTCGTCGTCCCGCACCCGCAGCAGACCCGCCTGGTGCAGCGTGGACGCCTTGACCGCGCCCAAGTAGAGGGACCCGAGCAGGTCCACGGTCAGCGCGGCGTCGACCCCCTCCGGCAGCTCGACCTCCGGCATGGACGCGCCCGCCCGGTCGCTCTCGGTGCGGGGCCGGTCCCCCACCCGCGCCACGCGGGTCTCCCCGTCCGTGGTGTCGATCTCGTAGATCCCGTCCGCGAACCCCAGCGAGTCCACCACGGCGAGGGTCATCCTCCGGTGTGCGGTGTAGTGACGGGCGGACAGCGCGGCCACGGGGTCCAGGACCCGCAGCCACACCCGGTCGGTGCGCTTGTGCACGGTGTACGCAGACATGTCCACCATGCCCCACATCAGGGGATCCTCGATGGGTGCCGACTTGTAGCGCACCTCGGTGACGAGGTCCAGGTTGCACAGGAACTCCCACAGGGCGATCTGCGCCTGGGAGTCCGCGCCCACCAGGTCCACGACCTCCAGGGTTCCCTCGTAGCCCTGGGTGGGCAGGAACTTGTAGCTCACGTAGCCGTCCGGCTGACCCTGCTCGTCGTAGTGCACGGCGGTGCGGACCTCGGGCTCGGCGGCGCCGCGGTGCCAGTTCCACTGCCCCGAGACGTAGTCCCACCACTTCACGGTGCGCCGCAGCGAACCGGCGGTGGCGCGGTGGAAGCGCTCGAAGATCTGCGGGGCCAGCTCGGCAACGGCCAGGTTGTCGGCCATCTCCACCGTCCCCACGGTGGGGGCCTTGAGCTGGAGCCGGGAGTGCGCGTCCACCGTGACCTCGGCGTTGAACGTGGCGGCACCGAATCCGAACCGGCCGTAGATCGTGGCCTCGGAGGCGGTCAGCGCCGCCACCGGGAACCCGGCCTCGTGCGCCTCGGTGAGGTCCTGCGTCATGAGGCGGCGCAGCAGACCCCGCCGGGCGTGGGTGGGTCGCACGGTGACCTCGGAGATCAGCCACGCGGGGATGCTGCGGCCCTCGCCCAGCGTCAGCTCGGAGTCCCACGAGCAGAACGTGGCCACGGGACGCTCCGCACCCAGGGCCGCGGGGGGCACGGGATCCGCCTTGTACACGGAGCGCAGCCGGGTGCCCGCCTCCCGCAGGGAGCGCAGGATCCGCCGGGTGGCCTCGTCGGTGGGCTCGGCGTCGTGGAACCCCTGGTACACCGCGCGGTTCCACTGCACGGCCTCGGGGTTGTCCGCGAGCGAGCCCTCGGTCACGGTGAACCGCCGCAGCCGGTAGGTGTTGCCCCGTGCGGTGTGGGTGGTCTCGGTGGGCTGGTCCTGAGGGGGTGTCGTACTCATCGTGCTCCTTCGTTCCGTGCACCGGCCCCGGGTCCCTCCCACGACGGGGAGGAGC
>NZ_RCOM01000071.1 GCF_003667225.1 Kocuria rhizophila | reverse complement strand
GCCCCACCGCGCCCTGCCGCCGGGGTGGCGCTGGCGGGATGCCCGGGGTGCCGGCGTGCTGGCCCTGGCCGGCGTCGAGCTGGTGTACCTCTCCGACTTCGTGCAGTCGGTCCCGTGGAAGGCGGATGTCGGGTGGGTTGCCCTGGGCGCCGTCGTGCTGGCCACCCCGCTCGCATGGCGGCGTCGCTTCCCCGTGGCAGTGATGGTGGCGGTGTCCTTCGTGTACTTCGCGCTGGTCACGTGGGTCGGGATCGAGATGTACGCCTCCCAGGTGGTGCTGTTCCTGGGCTTCTACTCCGTGGGGGCCTGGTGCCCGGACCGCCGTCGCGCCACGTGGTCCCGCGCCGCCGTGGCCGTGGGGATGGCGGGGTGGCTGGGCTGGAGCACCGTGGAGCAGTTCACGGATCCGGAGGTGGGTGAGCGCGGCGTCAACGCCTACATGGCGATCGCCGCGATCCAGTTCGTCGTGAACATCGCCTACTTCGCCGGGGCGTGGGTCTTCGGCGACGGGGCGTGGAACGCGGCCATCGAGCGGCAGGAGCTCGAGGCCGCCCACGCCGAGATCCGGCAGCAGCAGGAGCGGCTCGCGGAGCAGGCCGTGAGCCTCGAACGGCTCAGGATCGCCCGCGAGCTGCACGACGTAGTGGCCCACCACGTCACGGCCATGGGCGTCCAGGCCGGGACGGCGCGCCTCACCATGTCTCAGGATCCCCGCGCCGCCGCCGAGCACCTGCGCGGTGTGGAGTCCTCCGCACGGGAGGCCGTGACCGAGCTCAAGACCATGGTCCACACCCTGCGCGACGGCGAGGAGGCCCCCGACTCCGTGCCCCGGCTCTCCGACCTCGAGGCACTCGTGGCCGACGCCCGGGCGATCGGCCAGGACGCAGTGCTCAAGCGGATCGGCCCGGAGCCGCAGCTGCCGCCGCCGGCCCAGCTGGCGCTGTACCGCACGGCACAGGAGGGGCTCACCAACGCCCGCAAGCACGCCGGGCCACGGGCGGTCGTCACGGTGCGGCTGCGCACGGAGGCCAGCCGCGTGGAGCTGGAGATCAGCGACAACGGGCGCGGCGCCCGGCCAGGGAAACCGGCCGCCCACGGCACGGGCACGGGCCTGATCGGCATGGAGGAACGGATGGCGTCGATGGGCGGCACACTGGACGCGGGCCCCAAGGCGGACGGCGGCTGGCTCGTGCGGGCCACGGTGCCCGTCCACGCCCCGCAGGAGGTCCTGCCGTGAGCCTGCGTGTCCTGCTCGTGGACGACCAGCCGCTGATTCGCCTCGGCTTCTCCGCCATCCTCACGTCGCAGGAGGACATGGAGGTGGTGGGAGAGGCCGCGGACGGCGAGGAGGCCCTGGAGCTCGCCGCGGCCCTCGACCCGGACGTGGTGTGCATGGACGTGCAGATGCCGCGGCTGGACGGCATCGAGGCCACCCGTCGGCTCGTCGCCTCGGATTCCCGTGCCGCCGTGCTGATCCTCACCACGTTCGACACGGACGAGGCCCTGTTCGCGGCGCTCTCCGCCGGTGCCTCGGGGTTCCTGCTGAAGTCCGCGGGACCCGAGGAGCTGATCCAGGCGGTGCGGGTGCTGGGCCGCGGCGACGCGCTGCTGGACCCTCTGGTCACGCGCAGGGTGCTGGCACGCACCGTCGAACCGGCGGCGGAGGTCGATGCGCAGACCGGCCGTGCCCCGGCGGGTGACGCGGCGGCGTCGTCCGCCGGCCGTCCCGGCCCGGAGTCCGAGATCGCGGACGGGCAGGACGACGCCGCCCGCGCGGGTCTCACCGCCCGCGAGACCGAGGTGCTGGCCGCCATGGCGCGCGGCCTGTCCAACGATGAGATTGCGCGCGAGCTGTTCGTGGGCAGGGCCACGGTCAAGACCCACGTGTCCAACGTGCTGCTGAAGACGGGGGCGCGTGACCGGGTCCACGCCGTGATCTGGGCGTTCGAGCACGGTGTGACCGGCGCCTGAGACCGGCCCCACCGCGCAGTGGGCGTCTCCTCCCCCGGGCGGAGGATCGCGGGGGTGCAGAATCCGCCGCCCGGGGGAGTCGGACGCGGGCGTGACTTCCTAGGCTCGAACCATGATCACAGTGAACGGGGTGAACAAGTCCTTCGGGTCGGCGCACGTGCTCGAGGACCTGACCTTCAGCATCCGCCCGGGCCTCATGACGGGGTTCGTGGGCGGCAACGGCGCGGGCAAGACCACCACCATGCGCATCCTCCTGGGGGTGCTCTCGGCGGACTCGGGACGGATCGAGGTGGACGGCTCCCCCATCACCGCCGACTACCGCGCGGGCATCGGGTACATGCCCGAGGAGCGTGGGCTGTACCCCAAGATGACCGTGCTGGACCAGCTGGTCTACCTGGGCCGGTTGCACAGCATGACCGGCGCGGACGCGAAGGCCCGGGCCATGGCGCTGCTCGAGCGCCTGGGGCTCGCCGGCCGCGCGGGCAGCCGGCTCGAGGAGCTGTCCCTGGGCAACCAGCAGCGGGCCCAGATCGCCGCCGCACTCGTGCACGACCCGGTGGCCCTCGTGCTGGACGAGCCCTTCTCCGGGCTGGACCCCCACGCCGTGGAGACCACGGTGCAGGTGCTGCGGGAGACCGCGGACACCGGGGTTCCCGTCCTGTTCTCCTCCCACCAGCTGGACGTCGTGGAGCGGCTGTGCGACGAGCTCGTCATCCTCGCGGACGGGCGGGTGCGCGCCGCGGGCTCGCGCGCCGAGCTGCTGGCCGCCCACGCCGTTCCCGAGTGGGAGCTCGACGCCGCCGCGGACACCGGCTGGGTGCGCGAGGCCCCCGGCGTGGAGGTGCTCGCCTTCGACGGCGGGCGCGTCCGCTTCCGGGCGGCCTCGGACGCCACGGCCCACGCCGTCCTCACCGAGGCCGTGGCCCGGGGCACCGTCCACCGCTTCGGACCCGTCACCCGCACCCTGCACGAGATCTTCACGGAGGTCACCCGATGAGCACCGCCACCGCCACCCCCACGAGCACCACCCACCAGCGCCAGCCACGGCGCACGCCCTTCTGGTCCGCGGTGGGCACCGTGGCCGCACGCGAGATGGGGGTGAAGGCCACCTCCAAGCCCTTCATCATCACCACGCTGATCCTGCTGGCCGCCGCACTGGCCGCCACGCTGCTCGTGCCACGCCTGGGCGACCTGTTCGCCGGGGACGCCACGAGCGTGGCCGTGGTGGACCAGACCGCACCGTCCGTCCAGGCCCTCGGCGAGGACTACGCTCCGCAGACCGTCGCCTCCGCGGACGCGGCACGCGAAGCTGTGCTCTCCGGCGCGGCCGACGCCGCCGTGGTGCCGGATCCCGGCAGTCCGGCCGGTGTGAGTGTCCTGGCCATGACGGACGCCCCCTCGGGTCTGGTGCAGGCGCTGTCCACGAGCCCGGGGGTGGAGCTGCTGGACCCCGCAGCGCCGAACCCCGCGCTGCGGTACCTCATGGCCTTCGGCTTCGGACTCGTGTTCTTCATGGCCGCCGTGACGTTCGGCCAGCAGATCGCGGTGTCCGTGATCGAGGAGAAGCAGTCGCGGGTCGTGGAGATCCTGCTCGCAGCAGTCCCGGCGCGGGCCATGATGGCCGGGAAGGTGCTGGGCAACGCGGCCATGGCCATCCTGCAGGTGGCGCTGCTGGCCGGGGCACTGCTGCTGGGGATGCAGATCAACGGCAACGTGCTGCCCCTGGACGGGATGGGTGTGCCCATCCTGTGGTTCGTGATGCTGTTCTCCATCGGGTTCGTGATGATCGCGGCCCTCTACGCCGCCGCGGCGTCCATGGTGTCCCGGCAGGAGGACATCGGCTCCACGTCCATGCCCGTGATGATGCTGATCATGCTCCCCTACTTCGGTGTGATCTTCTTCAACGACAACCCGGAGGCGCTGCGCATCATGAGCTGGATCCCGTTCTCCGCCCCGGTGGCCGTGCCGCTACGCATCTTCCTGGACCAGGGCGAGTGGTGGGAGCACATCGGCTCCCTGGTGCTGCTGATCGTGACGACCGCCCTGGCCATCTGGCTCGCCGCGGTGATCTACGAACGCTCCATCCTGCGCACGGGCAAGGCGCTCAAGTGGCGGGAGGCCCTGAGGGGCTGACGGCCTGGCCACCGGTCGCGGACCCCGGTCCCGCAGCAGGCGGGTCCGGCGCGCGAAGGTTTGGGGCGCGGCTCCCGCGCCGGGCCTGGCAAGCCGCAACTGGAACGCAGCGCCACCCCGGTGGGCCGTGCGGTGAGACTCCCGCACGGCCCACCGCCGCGTCCCTAGACTGGGGCGCATGACTTCCGAGCAGCAGACCTTCCCCGTGGCACCCCGCCGTCCCGTGGAGCGCACGTTCCACGGTCACACGTTCGCCGACCCCTACGAGTGGCTCCGCGAGAAGGACTCCCCCGAGGTCCGGGCGCACCTGGACGCCGAGAACACCTACGCGGAGGCCGTCACCGCGGACCTCGCCCCGCTGCGGGAGAGCATCTACACGGAGATCAAGGACCGCACGCAGGAGACGGACCTCTCGGTCCCCAGCCGCCACGGGGACTGGTGGTACTTCGCCCGCACCGTGGAGGGCGGCGCCCACCAGGTGTTCTGCCGGGTTCCCGTGGCGGACCCTGCGGACTGGACCCCGCCCGCCGTGGAGCCCGGAACGCCCCTGGACGGCGAGCAGACCCTCCTGGACGCGAACGCCGCGTCCCAGGAGCACGAGTTCTACGCCCTGGGGGCGTTCAGCGTCGCGGAGGACGGCTCCCGGCTCGCGTGGTCCGAGGACACCGCCGGGGACGAGCGGTTCACCGTCCACGTCAAGGACCTCGCCACCGGAGAGCTGCTCGCGGACCGGATCCCCCAGACCTCCTACGGCGCGTTCCTCACCCCGGACGCGGCCCAGGTGGTCTACACCGTGGTGGACGAGTCCTGGCGTCCGTACCGCGTGTACCGGCACGTGATCGGCACGGACGTGGCGCAGGACCAGCTGCTGTTCCAGGAGGACGACCCCGGCCTCTGGCTCGGCGCCGAGCTCTCCGCGGACAAGCAGTGGCTCATGCTGTCCTCCTCCTGCTCGGAGTACAGCGAGTACCGCATCCTGCGCCTGGCTGAGCTTCCCGCGGACGACGCCGCCGTGCCGGGTTCCCATGGCCAGTCCGCCGGGGCGGCCCCCTCCACCGCGCACCGGGACGCGCCCGACGAGTGCACGGGAACGGCGCCCGGTCACGGTGATGGCACGAAGAAGGCACGCGCAGAGACCCCCGCGGACCTGCCGTGGCGGGTTGTCCTCTCGCGGGACGAGCGGGTGCTCTACGAGGTGGAACCCCTCACGGTGGCCGGCACCGATGTCCTGCTGCTCTCCCACGACGCGCACGCCCCGAACGGGCGCATCAGCCTCATGCCGCTGGAGCACGCTGGGTGGAGCCTCATGGAGGTGGACCTGGTGGACGTGGTCCCGGCCTCGGACACCGTGCGCGTGGAGTCCGGCATCCCCACGGCCACCCACCTGGTGGTGGCCCTGCGTGAGAACACCACACCCCGGGTGCGCCTGATCCCCCGCACGGCCCTGGAGCCGCTGGTGGCCGGGGCGGCGCACGACGGAACGGGCGCGCGGGCGGGCGGAGCGGCGTCGTCGTCCCCGGACACCGGCACGGCGGCGGACGCCGGGCTGCTGGCCGGGACCGAGGCCGCGTTCGACGAGGACCTCAGCAGCACCGGCGTGCTTTCTGCGGAGTACGAGAACCCGGTGGTGCGGGTGTCCTACACGTCCTTCGTGACGCCGCCGCGCGTGTACGACATCCCCACGGGCGAGCCCGGGGCCGGTGCGCTGGACGAGTTCGGCGTGGGTGAGCCCGTGCTGCGGCGCGAGACTACCGTGCTGGGCGGGTACCGCAGCGAGGACTACACGGTGGAGCGGGACTGGGCGGTCGCCGAGGACGGCACGCGGATTCCCGTGAGCCTGGTCCGCCGCGCGGACCTGGACCCCGCCGTGCCCGCGCCCGTGCTGCAGTACGCGTACGGCTCCTACGAGATCAGCACGGACCCGGCGTTCTCCATCTCGCGGCTGTCCCTGCTGGACCGTGGCGTGGTCTGGGCCGTGGCGCACGTGCGCGGTGGCGGTGAGCTGGGGCGCGCGTGGTACGAGAACGGCAAGAAGAACACCAAGACCAACACGTTCACGGACTTCGTGGCCGTGACCCGGCACCTGGCCGCGCGCCCGGACGTGGATGCGCGGCGGATCGCGCTGATGGGCGGCTCGGCGGGCGGTCTGCTCGCGGGCGCAGTGCTGAACCTGGCCCCCGAGCTGTACTGCGGCGGGCTGGCCGCGGTGCCGTTCGTGGACGCCCTGACCTCCATGCTCATGCCCGAGCTGCCGCTCACCGCCCTGGAGTGGGAGGAGTGGGGCAACCCCGTGGAGTCCGCTGAGGTCTACGAGTACATGCACTCCTACTCCCCCTACGAGAACGTGCGGGACGCCGACTACCCGCCGATCCTCGCCGTCACGAGCCTCAACGACACCCGCGTGCTCTACGTGGAGCCCGCCAAGTGGGTGGCCGAGCTGCGCACCCGCGTGGCGCGCCCGGAGACCGTGCTGCTGCGCTGCGAGATGGCCGGCGGCCACGGTGGCGCGTCCGGGAGGTACGCGCAGTGGAAGGACACCGCGTGGGAGTACGCGTGGCTCGCGCGGCAGCTCGGGGTTGCGGACTGACAGGGGTCCCAGCACCCCCCCCCCCGGGGATGAGGCCGTCAGCGCCCCGCGCTACTGGTAGTCGCCCAGGTCCAGCCTGAGGTCCAGGTCCTGCCGGACGTGGTCCAGGTGCTTCAGCTGCAGCGGGTGCAGAACGCCGCCCAGCATCCGGGTCCAGGAGACGGGGTAGCCCACCACCTCGCCGCGCTCCTCCCCGGGGAACTCCGCCGCCTGGTCCGCCCAGTAGCCCATTCGGCGCTCGACCTCCCGCAGCCACTCCGCGGTCAGGGGGGTGTGGGAGCGCACCAGGTAGGCCCCCATGCCCACGAGCCGGTGGTGGTGCCACGCCAGATCCGTGCCGAGCGCGCCGGTCAGCCGGGTCACGTCCTGTGCTGCTCTCTCCGGGTAGCCGCTCAGCCACGCCTGCTGGTCCGCATCCATCCGCGCGAAGGCGGCCTCCCAGGACGTCACGGGCGCCTTGAGGTCGCAGTAGCCCCCGCCGTGGTGGTGCATGAGGTATGCCCGCAGGTAGTCGGAGCGGTGGACCAGGGACAGGTTCTCGTACGCCGGGTGCAGCGGATGCCCCGGCACCAGCCACTGGTCCAGGTTCTCCCGTGTGACCAGCTCCACGGGCAGTCCGATCCGGTCCCGCATCACGTCCAGGTTGGCGCGTCGCCGCGGAGTCAGGGGATTGTCCCCGAGCCACAGGGTGACCACGCGCCGCGGCAGCTCCTGCGGCCCGTCCGGGGCCGGGGGCGTGCGGGCCACGAAGGAACGACGGTAGCGGGCGGCGTCGAACTCGTAGGTCGTCAGACGTGCGTGCCACGGCGCCGCCGTGGTGACCGCGGCGAAACGGAGGGCCTTCTGGGTTCGGCGGCGCCGCTTGTTCACCACGAACAGCGCGTGCTTGACCTGGCGCGCGGCCATGAGCGGATCCACCGGGCTCACGCGGCAGGCTCCGGCTGCAGCGCCCCCACCGTCCGAGGGCTCAACCAGTCCCCCACATGCCCGGCGACAACCTGCTCGGCCGCCGCGGTGGCCATCGCCGCGCTCGTCTGGAAGCCGTAGCCACCCTGCCCGGCGAGCCAGAACACGCCCTCGGCCGCGGTGTCCCAGCCGCACACGGGCACGCCGCACGCGCGTTCCGTCCGCAGTCCGGTCCACGCCTTCACCACCCCGGTGATGCGCAGTGCCGTGTTCTGCTGGACGGTCGCGATCAGGCGCTCGACGGCGCCCGGGTGCGGTTGCGCGTCGCACGCCTCGCTGGGCTCGGACTCCCCCACCGAGATCATGGCCCCCACGGGGTCGGGCCGGTAGTACCAGTGCTCTGCGGCATCCATGACCATGGGGTGCTCCGCGGGCATGGCCGAGTCCAGACGGACCAGGGCTGCGGTGCGGCGCAGCGGCTGCAGCCCCTGCGGCGCGGCACCCAGCAGCGAACCGACGTGCTCCGCCCACGCCCCGGCCGCGTTCACCACGGTGGCCGCGCGGACCGTGTCGCCCGGGTCCGTTCTCCGCCCGCCCACCACGGGCGACAGCTCCCAGACCTCACCGGACCGCTGCGCACCGGCCACGCGGAACCCCGTGCGGATGCTGACCCCGGCCTCCTCGGCCCGGCGCCTGTGCCACGCGAGCAGTGCCGAGGCGTCGGAGCGCACGGCGGAGTCGTCCACCGCGGCGGTGCGGTAGCGCGCCGGGTCCGCCCGGAGCTCGGGGCACAGCGCCAGCAGCTCTGCGTCGGTGGCACGGCGCAGGCCAGGCACCGTCTCCGCCGCGACGTGCTCGGCGGAACCGGCCACCATGAACGGGCTCGGCCACACCAGGGGCGAGGGCAGCTCCGCAGAGACCTCCGACAGCCGGGCAATGGACCACCGGGTCAGCTCCAGCACCGGTTCCGGGCCGTAGCTGGGAATGAGCTGCTGGGCGGAGCGCGCGGAGGTGTGCTGGGCGACGTCGTCCTCCGCCTCCAGGAGGCAGATGCCGTGCCCCGTGCCGCGCAGCCACGCCAGTTCAGAGGCCACGGACAGGCCCGCGATGCCCGCCCCAATGATCACGATGTCGAACTGCATGAGCCCATGGTGTCACCGCCACTGCGGCAACCCGTGCACGGCGGGCGGCGCGCAGGCTGCGGACGTTGGATGTCGGACGCCAGACCTCGGGCACACGAAGAACCCCGCCCCTCACCATGACGGTGAGGGGCGGGGTTCTGCGACCGACCCGGTCGATCGGCTCGGCCGGGTCAGCCGGTCATCGACGAGCGATGAGGTGCCTGGATCAGGCGGGGATGTTCAGGACCTGACCCGGGAAGATCAGGTTGGCATCGGCCACGGAGCCGGCGTTGGCGGCGTAGAGGGCCTCCCAGCCACCGTTCACACCCAGCTTGTTGGCGATGGTGCCCAGGGTGTCCCCGGCCTGCACGGTGTAGGTGCCGGCGGCGGGAGCAGCCTGCTGCACGGGGGCGGCGGGAGCGGTGTACTCGGCCACCGGAGCCTGCTGCACCGGAGCGGCCTGCTGCACGGGAGCAGCCTGCTGGACCGGGGCGGCCTTCGGCGCGGGAGCGGCCTGCTGCACGGGAGCAGCCTGCTGGACCGGGGCGGCCTTCGGCGCGGGAGCGGCCTGCTGCACGGAGGTGGACTGCGGGGCCACGGAAGCGGCCGAGGCGACGCCGCCGCCGTTGCCGTGCAGGCCCAGGCTTGCGGAGCAGGCGGGCCATGCGCCCCAGCCCTGGCCGGCGAGAACGTTCTCGGCCACGCGGACCTGCTCGGCCCACGAGGCGTTGTGGGCGGAGCCCTGGCCACCGAAGGCGGCCCAGGTGGACGGGGTGAACTGCAGGGCGCCGGAGAAGCCGTTGCCGGTGTTCGTCGAGGCGTTGCCACCGGACTCGCACTCGGCGAGAGCGTTCCAGGTCTCCATGGAAGCAGCGTTGGCGGGGACGGCGAACGCGCCCACGGCCAGGCCGCCCATCATGACAGCAGCGGTACCACGGCGGATAGCGGTTGAAGTCTTCATCATGCTCCGTCAGGCCACCTGCGCTCGTTCCCATCCCTGGGTGTCTTCGCGCCGTCGTCTACCCATAACAGTTAGGTGTGAGGGGTAGAAACTACGGAATGCTGCCATGTAGACGACGTACGGTGTGCGGCAGCATCCAGCACAATCCAGACGACGGATCGTGTGCGTCTGGTAGCGAACTTCCGCTCAGGAGAGTTCGCTGAGGAAGTTGTAAATAACGATAGCGTAACGGTTGCCCCGAGTTCAAGAGCTTCGTTACTTTTTCGTTATCCCGCTTTGGGGGACAACCCCCATCGCGGGCATGTATCACGGCACCCTGGCCGGTCAACCTGAGCCACGGTAGGTCACCCCCGCGTGACGGGTCAACCCAGGGAGCCCCGCGCTGTGCATAACGGCCGGATACACCGTTGATAACGGGAAGATTTCCCCCGCGCTATCCCGCGCTCCAGGCGGCGATCACGCTGGCCAGACGGGCCTTCTCGTACTCGGCCTCCCGCTGCTGGAGAGGCTCGGGCGCTGCGTTGCCGTGGGACTCGTCACACAGTGCCGGCGGGGCGGGGAGGTCGGGACGGTGGACCACCGCTCCGGCCTCGTGGGCGATCAGCGCGCCGGCCGCCCAGTCGTGCTCGTGCAGCGCCCGTTCCGAGTAGCCGTCCAGCGTGCCGTCCGCGACCATGCAGAGGTCCAGGGACGCGGCCCCGAGCCGTCGCATGTCCGAGTAGTCCTCCATGGTGTCCAGGAAGGATCCGAACTGTTCACGACGCACCTGGGCGTCGTAGGAGAAGCCGGTGCCGTAGAGCGCCCCCCGCTGCCCGGGCACCGGACCGCTCAGGCGCGTGTCCCTGCCCTGGCGTCGGACCCATGCGCCCAGGCCCGTGATGCCGTAGTACACCCTGCCGAGGGCTGGTGCATTGACGACCCCCACGAGCCAGTTCCCCTGCTCGTCGCACGCCGCCACCGACGTGGCGTAGTAGACGATGTCCCGGATGAAGTTGGTGGTGCCGTCCAAGGGGTCCACGGACCATCGCAGCCCGGAGCGCTGCGGCGGCACCCAGGTGCCGGACTCCTCACCCGTGATGGCGTCGTACGGCCTGCGTTCCCGCAGCACCGCCGTGACGGCCTCCTCCGCCGCGACGTCGAACGCGGTGACCCAGTCGCCGTCCGAGGACTTGGTCACCGCCTCGAAGGCCGCCGCATCCCGGCCGCGCAGCACCTGCGCCCCGGCCTCGGCCGCGGCCAGCGCCACCTCCAGGAGCTCCTGCAGCTCGTCCGTACCGGGCCCCAGGCCCTCGAGAGCATCCGCCACCGGTTCCCTCACTCCCCTTCCGCGGGAGTCGCACCCGTGGTTCCGGGAGCATCGCCGGCGGCCCCCTCGGCCAGGTCCGTGCCCTCCTCGTCCCCGAAGGCGTCCGGGCCCTCCGCGAGCAGCCGCTCGAACCCCGACTCGTCCAGCACGGGAACCCCCAGCGACTCGGCCTTGTCCAGCTTGGTCCCGGCGTTCTCCCCCGCCACGAGGAAGTGCGTCTTCCTGGACACGGACCCGGAGGCCTTGCCGCCGCGCTTCAGAATGGCCTCCTTGGCGGAGTCACGGCTGAAGCCTTCGAGGGAGCCTGTGACCACCACGGTGATCCCCTCCAGGGTGCGCGGGGTGGACTCGTCCACCTCCTCCTCCATGCGCACGCCCGCGGCGGCCCACTGCTCCACCACGCGGCGCCGCCAGGGCTCGTCGAAGAACTCCCTGACCGCCTGGGCGATCACGGGCCCCACGCCATCGGTCCCGGACAGGGTGTCCAGGTCCGCAGAGCGGATCGCGTCCATGCTGCGCAGGGACGTGGCCAGGGAACGGGCCGCCGTGGGGCCAACGTGCCGGATGGACAGTGCCACCAGCACGCGCCACAGCTCGGTGTCCTTGGCCTGCTCCATCTGGGCGAACATCTGCTCGGTGGTCTTGGACGGCACGCTGGGCCTGGCCCTGGTGGGTTTGGTCCAGAAGTACGGCACCAGCTCGGGGGTGATCCGCTGCGTCTTCTCCCCGGTCTCCTTGTCCGTGACCGTGCGGCGGGAGTCCCGCCACACCATGACGTCCCGCAGGTCCTCGGGGGTCAGGTCGAACAGCCCGGCCTCGTTGCGCAGCGGCGGAACGGAGAAGTCGCTCCCGTCCGGTGCGTCCAGCGGCACCGGCTGGGTCAGCGCCCTGGCGGCCTCCTCCCCCAGGGCCTCGATGTCGAAGGCGCCACGGCCGGCCGCGTGGTTCACCCGCTCCTTGAGCTGGGACGGGCAGGTCTCCGCGTTGGGGCAGCGGATGTCCACGTCCCCCTCCTTGGCGGGGCGCAGCGGGGTGCCGCAGGACGGGCACTCGGTGGGCATGACGAACTCCCGCTCGGTGCCGTCCCGCAGCGCCACCACGGGTCCCACGATCTCGGGGATGACGTCACCGGCCTTGCGCAGCACCACGGTGTCCCCGATCAGCACGCCCTTGGCCTTGACCACGTCCTGGTTGTGCAGGGTGGCCATCTCCACCGTGGAGCCGGCCACGCGCACGGGATCCATGAGCCCGAACGGGGTCACCCGCCCGGTGCGGCCCACGTTCACCAGGATGTCCACGAGCGTGGTGTTGACCTCCTCCGGCGGGTACTTGTACGCCACGGCCCAGCGCGGCACGCGGGAGGTGTAGCCCAGGCGGAACTGGGTGCGGCGGTCGTCCACCTTGACCACGATGCCGTCGATCTCGTGCAGCAGCCCGTGCCGCTTGTCCCCGAACTCGGCAATGAACTCGAGCACCTCCGCCACGGTGGAGAGCACCCGGGAGTACGGGCTCACGGGCAGGCCCCACCCGCGCAAGATCTCGTACGCCTCCGACTGCGTCTCGAGGTCGACGCCGCGCACGTACCCGATGCCGTGCACGAACATGGACAGGGGCCGCCGGGCCGTGACCTGGGGGTCCTTCTGCCGCAGGGAGCCAGCGGCGGCGTTACGGGGGTTGGCGAAGGGCGCACGCCCCTCCTCCACCATGGCCTCGTTCAGCGTGCGGAAGTCCTTCGAGGAGATGAACACCTCGCCACGCACCTCCACCTCCTCCGGGAGGTTCTCCCCGGAGAGCCGCTGCGGGATGGTCGTGATGGTGGCCACGTTGTGGGTGATGTCCTCGCCCGTGGTGCCGTCACCGCGCGTGGCGGCCCGCACGAGCACGCCGTCCCGGTACAGCAGGTTCACGGCCAGGCCGTCGATCTTGACCTCGCTCAGCCATGCGACCCCCGGGGCGCCGGGCAGCTCCGCGACCTGCTTCTCGGCGCGCTCGAGCCACGCCACGAGCTCGTCCGTGGAGAACACGTCCTCCAGGGAGTACATCTTCTCCAGGTGCTTGACCGGGCTGAAGGCCGCTCCGACCTCCCCGCCCACCTCCTGGGTGGGAGAGTCGTTGGCCTTGAGCTCGGGGTGCAGCGCCTCGAACTCCTCGAGCGAGCGGTAGAGCTGGTCGTACTCGGCGTCCGAGATCACGGGCTGGTCGTGCACGTAGTACGCGGCGCGGGCCTCACGGACCCGGTCCGAGAGCTCGGCGTACTCCTCCCGCAGGCCGGGCAGAAGATCCTGGACCTCGTGGCCTCCCGCTACGGCCGCCTGGACCTGGTGGTGCACAACGCCGGGATCACCCGGGACAAGATGCTCGCCAACATGGACGAGGCCAAGTGGAAC
>NZ_RCOM01000070.1 GCF_003667225.1 Kocuria rhizophila | reverse complement strand
CTCGGCCGCACGGGGCGCGGCGCTGCCCCAGGACGAGCGGAGCGAGCTGGACTTCCTGGTCGCGGAGGTCGTGCGCCTGGGTGCCGCGGCCAACCCGCGCCTGCGCGCGGAGGAGCTGAACGGCGTCGTGCGGGATGCCATGGCCCGCGCGGGGGTGGCGGACCTGGCCGACCGCAGCGTGCTGGGGCTCTCCGGGGGCGAGCGCCAGCGGGTGCTCATCGCCCGCGCCCTGGCCCAGCGCACCCCGTACCTTCTGCTGGACGAGCCCACCAACCACCTGGACCTGCGTCACCAGACGGACCTGCTGCGCACGCTGCGCGGCACCGCCGGGACCGGCCCCGCCGTGCTGCTGGCCTTGCACGACCTCAACCTCGCCGCCGCGCTGTGCGACCGGGTCGTGGTGCTCGCCGAGGGGCGCGTGGTAGCCGACGCCCCGCCCCACGAGGCCCTGGACCCGGACACCGTGGAGCGCGTCTACGGCGTGCGGCCCCTGCTGATCACCCGTCCCGACACCGGGACACCCCATCTGCTGTTCCCCATCGACCGAGAGGACCCCTCATGAGAACACCCCCTGGCTCCGGCCCCCACGGCGTCGAGCGTGCACACGGAGGCACCGGCGCGCCCAAGACCCGTCCCCCGCACCTGCCCGGTGGCGAAGCCGCCCCGCACGGAGGCGCAAGGTGCGCTGGGGACGGGCCGAGCGGCGTCGTGCACGGCGGCGAACCCCGGGGTGGCCGGGCCCTGACCCGACGCGGCGCGCCCCTGGCCATGGGGCTCGTGGCGAGCCTGCTGCTCACCGGCTGCGGCGCGCAGGTCCAGAAGGACGCGGCGTCGGGCGCGGAGAAGACCATCGAGAACTGCGGTCGCAGCAGCACGTACCCCACCCCGCAGAAAGCCGTGGCGTACGACGTCTCGGCCATCGAGAAGATGTTTTCGCTCGGGCTCGCGGAGCAGATGCGGGGAATCGTGCTCCCGCAGACCGTGAGCAGCGTGGTCGAGAAGTCCCCCTACAAGGAGGACTACGGCAGGACCGAGACCATCTCCGACTCCGTGCTGGGCCAGGAGGCCGTGGTCAGCGCTCAGGCGGACTGGGTCTTCGCCGGCTGGCAGGCCGGGTTCAGCGAGGCCCGCGGGGTCACCCCGGACTCCCTGCAGGGCGTGGGGATCAACTCCTACATGCAGCACGAGACGTGCAAGGGCTACCAGGGGGACACCTCCGACCCCGACCCCCTGGACGCCACGGTCGAGGACCTGAAGGATCTGGGGACGATCTTCGGCGTCGAGGACCGTGCGCAGGAGCTCGTGGGACAGCTGCAGGAGAAGCGGCGCGCCCTGCAGGAGGCACCAAGGCCCGAGAACCCGGCCCGCGTGTTCGTCTACGACTCCGGAACCTCCGAGCCCTACACCGCGGGCCGGCGGACGGCCCTGAACGGGATGGTGGAACTGGCCGGGGCCACCTCGGTGACCAGGGACCTCGATGCCCGCTGGGACACCGTGGGGTGGGAGTCGGTGGTCACGAGCGAACCCCAGGCGATCGTAGTGGTCGACTACAACAAGCAGCCCGTGCAGGAGAAGCTCGACTACCTCCGGAACGAGTCCCCGGTGAAGGACTCGCCCGCCGTGAAGAACGGGAACATCTACGTCATGGACTACGGTGAGGCCGTCTCGAGCCCCCGCAACATGGACGGCGCCCAGAAGCTCGCCGACTACCTGCGGTCCAAGGGGCTGCGGTGAGCGGGGCGGGGCTGCGGGCACCAGAATCCACGGCCGATCTGCTGGCCCTCGCGTGCGAGCACCTGGACGCCCAGCACGACGACGGGCCGGTGGCACGCAGCGTGTTCACCGTGCAGCACGGCACGCGTCTCGCCTCGGACAGCGCGCTCTACCGCAACCAGTACGTGCTCGTGCGCGTGGCCGGGGCCTTCGGCGGGTGCGCGCTGGAGGCTCGTGAACTGGCGCCGGAGCTGACGGAGCTCTCCGGGATGCCCGTGCGTCAGCTTTTGGAGCACCCGTGCCTGCCGGTGCGCACGGCTGCCCTGGACGCGTGGCTCGCCGCGCGGCAGCCGCACCGCGACGACCCCCGCGCCCGGCCCGTGACCCTGCCTCGCGGCACCCCGGACACCAGGGCCAGTGCGCGGGACGCCACCGTGGCGCAGCTGCTGCCCGTGGCAGCCGGACAGAGGATCGCGCTGATCGGAGTGGTGAACCCGCTGGTCGCAGCCCTGCGCGCACGCGGTGCAGAGGTGCTGCCGTGCGACCTGGCGCTGCGACGGACCCAGTGGGGAGACCCGGTGAGCCCGGACATGGAAGAGGTCATGGACACCGCGGACGCTGTGCTCGCCACGGGTATGACGCTCGGCAACGGCACCTTCGACCGGATCCGGGCCCGGTGCCTCGAGCGGGGGATCCCCCTGGGGATCTACGCGCAGTCGGCACCCGCCGTGGCGCGCGAGTTCCTGGGCCGCGGGGTCGTCGCCCTGAGCGCGGAGCCGTTCCCGTACTCCCAGTTCAGCGCCGACGAGACGCAGCTGTACGTGTACACCGCGACGGGTGGGCCCCACGGCCGCTCCGGCAGCGCAGAGGATCCGGTCCGGTGAGCGGGTTGTCCACGAGCACGCACCCGCCCGGTGGGGCCACGCTCACCGACCGCCAGATCACCAGGCGCATCCTGCCGCTGCTGGCCGCGTGCGCGCTGGGTCTCGTGCCGTTCACGGTGTACTCGAACTTCCTGGTGGACATCACCCGGGACAGCGGCCAGGACGCCGAACTCATGGGCTGGCTGCGCGGCACGGGCGGCGTGGCGGCACTGCTGGTGGGTCTGTGCTGCGCTCCGCTGCTGGACCGGCTTTCTCGCGGCGCGGCGGCGGCCGGGGCGCTCGCCGTCCTTGCGCTCGCCTGCCTGCTGGGTGTGCTCGGATCGGTGTGGTCCTGGGCCGGGTTCTGCCTCCTGGTCGGTGCCGCCACCGCGGTCCTGAACCCGGCGGTCTCGGCCATGGCCGCAGACCGTTTCCAGGACCGGGCGGCCTCCGGCCGGGCCGCGACCCAGGTCTCGGCCACGATGACGCTCACCGCCGTGCTCGCCGCTCCGCTGCTCGCCGGCCCTGCGGCCCTGTGGGGGTGGCGGGGGGACCTCGTGGCCACCGCAGTTCTGGCCGCGGTCACGGCCGCGCTGCTGCTCCGCGGCACAGGGCGCGGGGAGCCGGCCGTCCCGCACTCCACGGCGGGCACGGGGTACGTGGCCGCCCTGCGCGCGGTCTGGACGCTGCCGGGGGTGCCGGCCATGCTGCTGGTCTCCACGCTGCGCACCACGGCCTTCATGGGGCAGCTCGCGTACCTGGCCGTGGTGTACTTCGACCGCTTCGGTGTGGGGCCGGGGATCTTCTCCCTGGTCTGGACGCTCTCGGGCCTCGCGTTCTTCCTGGGCAACTGGTTCGGGGGGCGCCTGCTGGGCTCACTGGAATCCACGAGCCGGGCCGCGTGGACCGCGTGCGGGGCCGCACTCGTCGCGGCCGCGGCCGTCCTGCTGCTCTTCCGCACGGAGCACCTGGGGGTGGCCCTGGCGGCGACGACGCTGCTCGGCGCCTCCCACGCCGTGGTCGCCGCGGTGGTGACCACCCTGCTGGTGCGGGTGTCGCCGGGACACCGGGGAACCGTGCTGGGTCTGAACGGCGCCGGACAGAGCTTGGGCGTGTGCGTGGGGGCCAGCGTTGCCGGAGCGGGGCTCGGCGTGGCCGGTTGGGAGGGTGCGGGGACCGCCCTCGCCCTCGTGACCGGGCTCGGAGCACTGGTCGCGGCACGCACGGGGTGGGCGCTGCGCGCTGCCCAGCCGTGCGACAGGAGCGGGTCGTGAGCGTCGGACCGGCTGCCTCGGAGGCTCCGTGGCGCGCCGGCCGCGGCCACTGCATGGCCCACCACGGGGAACTCGTGCAGGGAGTCTTCCCCTGCGATTCCGGATCCCTCCCGGCACTGGTGACAGTTCCTCTTCCCGGGCTGCGCTCCCGTGCGGAGTTCCACCCCGGCAGCCGGGCGGGGGTGCGGGCCGGCAGGGGACACGAGAAGGCCCGGCGCGCGGCCCAGCTGACCCTCCGACTGTGCCGGGACCGCGGTATGGCCTGCCCACCGGGAGGGGAGGTGTCGATACACAGTGAGATTCCGTCGGGGTGCGGCATGGGGTCGTCCACCGCAGACGTCGTCGCGGCCATCCGGGCTGTGGAGCACAGCTGCGGGCTGCGGCTGTCCCGGGAGGAGGTCAGCGAACTCGCCCGCCGGGCGGAGACGGCCTCGGACCCGCTGGCGTACGGGTGCACGCCGGTGCTCTTCGCCCAGCGTCACGCACGTGTGCTCCGCCGCTGGTCCGGAACCTTCCCTCCTGTGATCCTCGTGGGGTGCCGGCTGCCCGGCGGGCCCGTGGACACCCTGGGCCTCGCGGCCCGGGACTATTCCGCGGGTGAGCGCCGGGAGTGCGCAGAGATGCTGCGCGACCTGGAGCGCGGTGTGAGTGAGCGCAACGCCGCGCTGCTGGGGCGCGCGGCAACGCGATCGGCCCTGCTCAACCAGGCCCGGCTGCCCAAACCGGAGCTGCCCGAGCTGCTGCGGATCAGCCGGGAGACCGGGGGCGCGGGAGTCCAGATCGCCCACAGCGGCACGGTGTGCGCCGTCGTCCTCGACGCCACCCGGCCCCGCGCCGCCCACCGTGCGCGGGAGGCACGGGCGGCCCTCGACGCGATGGGCCTGCAACGAACGATCGACCACGTCTGGAACGGAGCATGAGCACACCACGAGCCGAGCAGCACCCTCTTCCGGAGATCATGGACCACGCCTCCCAGGCCGTGGGGGCCCCGGATCTCATCCGCCTGCAACCTGGACTGCTCGCCCTGCGCTTCGAGGTGATGAAGGTGGCCTCCGCGCGCGGTGCCGTGCGGCGGCTGCTGCGGGAGGGACGGATCGCCCCCGGCGGGACCGTGGTGGACTCGTCCAGCGGAATTTACGCGCTGGCGCTCGCACTCGCGTGCCATGAGGCGGGGCTGCGCTGCGTCGTGGTGGGGTCCACGACCATCGACGAGACCCTGCGGCTGCAGCTGGGAATGCTGGGTGTGCGTCTCGAGCAGATGCCGCCGTCCAGGTCCCTGCGTGCGGACCAGGACCGTCGTGTGGCCCGGGTGCGCGAGCTGCTGGACGAGCACCCGGACTGGCACTGGATGCGGCAGTACCACGACGCCGTGCACTACCGCGGCTACCAGGACCTCGCCCGAGCTCTCGGTCGCAGGGTGCAGCGGGAGGGCTGTGACGCCGTGGAACTGGTGGCCCCCGTGGGCTCGGGAGCCTCCAGCGGGGCGCTGGCCCTGGGCCTCGCGGCCTCCGGACTGCACGTGCACCTCACGGGGGTCCAGCCGTTCGGCTCGGTGACCTTCGGGTCGCAGGACACGGAGGACCCGGACATGCTGATCGCCGGGATCGGCAGCTCGATCGAGTTCCGCAACGTCCGGCACGGGCTCTACCACGAGATCCACTGGGTCAGTGCCGAGGTGGCCCGAGCGGGAGCGGTCTCCCTCTGCCGGGACCACGCCCTCTTCGCGGGCCTCAGCTCGGGCGCGGCCTACGCCGTGGCGGGTGAGGTCCTGCGCAGGAGGCCCGCGCGGCCGCGGCCGGGGGGCCGGGGTGTCCTGATGCTCTGCCCGGACACCGGCCACCGGTACGTCCAGCAGGTCTTCTCCGGTTTCGAGGAGGTCCCACCGGTAGGGGAGTACGCCCCGCACCGGCTGCGACGGGGAGAGACTCCCCGGCTTCCGTGGTCCTGCACCCGGTGGGGCGGATCGGTCCCCGGGACGGCGGGCCGCAGCCTCAGATGACGTGCTCCTCCCGAGCGCGGCTCACGGCGGCGGTGCGGTTGTCCACGCCGAGCTTGTCGTAGATGTGCACCAGGTGGGTCTTCACGGTGGCCTCGGAGATGAACAGGGACTTCGCGAGTGCCCGGTTCGAGGCGCCCGTGGCCAGGCCCCGCAGGATCTCGACCTCCCGCGGGCTCAAGGAGGTCCCCGGGGTGCGGACCTGGTTCATGAGCCGCGCCGTTACCGAGGGGGAGAGCACGGGACGTCCCGCCGCGGCGTCGTGCACGGCCTGGCCGATGCTCTCCGGCTGCGCGTCCTTGAGCAGGTAGCCGGTGGCACCGGCCTCGAGGGCGGCGACCACGTCCGCCTGGGTGTCGTACGTGGTGAGGATCAGCACGGGTGGTCCGCCCGCGGCGACGATCCGCCGGGTGGCCTCCAGCCCGCCCATCCCGGCGCCCATCTGCAGGTCCATGACCACCACGTCCACGCCGTGCCCGGGTGCCTCCAGCCGCTCCAGGGCGGCGCGCCCGTCCTGCGCCTCCGCGCACACGGTGATGTCCCCGAGGGACTCCAGCACCGCCCTCAGTCCGGCGCGCACCACGGGGTGGTCGTCCACGAGCAGCACTCTGGTGGTCATGCGGTGGCCCTGCCTCCGGGTCGGTGGTGGTCTGCTTCGGTGGACGACGCCGCAGGGTCGCCCTCGCCGCGGTCCGGCACCAGGGCCGGGGGAGCGGCGTCGTCGTCGGTCCCCGGGATGGCGGGTGCCCCCGCCCGGGACGTTGCCCGCGCGAGCGGCAGCCGCACGTTCACGGCGGTGCCGCTGCCCGGCTCGGACTCCACGGTGAGCTCGGCACCCAGCTCGGCCGCGCGGCGTCGCAGGTGGGAGAGGCCGAACGAGTCCTCCTCGTGCGCGCGGGACACCGAGCGGGGATCGAAGCCCACGCCGTCGTCCACCACGTCCAGGGCCACGGCGTCGTCCCAGCCCTCCAGCGTTACCACCACACGGGTGGCCCGGGCGTGGGAGAGGACGTTCGCGAGCGTGGACTGCGTGGCCCGGATGAACAGCGTGCGCTGCCGGTCTGTGAGTTCGGGTGGCGTCCCCTGCACACGGAACTCGCACGCAAGCCCCGTGCCGGCGGCACGGGAGCCCTCCTCCGTGCGGCGGCAGACCTCGGCGAGCGCGCTCGGGAGGGACTCGTCCAGGGCGGGGGAGGCGAGGTCGCGGACGAACCGCCGGGCCTCGGCCAGGTTCGCGGCGGCGGTGTCCTCGATCGTGGCCAGCCGCGCGGCGGTCACCTCTCGATCGTCCAGGGACAGGGCCTGCTGGGCCGCGCGGGAGACGAGCACGATCGAGGTCAGTCCCTGCGCGAGGGTGTCGTGGATCTCCCGGGAGAGCCGTTCCCGCTCGGTCATGGTGCCCGCGGTGCGCTCGCGGCGCGCGAGCTCGGCGCGTGTGGACTCCAGCTGGCGGATCACGCTCACGTGGCGCCGGGCGTCCCGGTACAGGGCGCGGTAGCCGTAGCTGACCAGCACCGCCACGACCGCGCCGATGCTCGGTCCCACGGCCATGGGTGCCGTGAAGGTCCCGGAAGGGACGTGCAGCAGCTGGGAGAGCACCACCACGCCGGTGAGCACCACGATGCTGACCAGGGCCACCGCCGGGGGGAGCAGCACGGGGTAGAGGAAGAAGAGGGGGAAGACCACCCACGCGAAGTCCCGGCTCAGCAGCGCCAGGGCGATCCACAGGACGGTCACGGAGCCCAGCCACACGGGGGTCCAGCGCAGCCGCGCCGGGTTCGCGCGACCGCCGGCCACCCGGTTCTCCACCGTGGTGCCGAGCACGTAGGTCGTGGCGAGCAGGGCGGAGAGCACGAGCACCACCGCCGTGGTGGCACCGTCTCCTGGAGGCTGCATGAGTGTGCGCAGCACCGCTAGACCGAGCAGCGCGGCGAAGCTCAGGTGCAGGGTGACCCGCATGACCCGCAGCAGGGCCGGGGTGGACAACTCCTGACGCACGATCTGCCTTCCTGGACGGCGGCCGGGGAACGGGGGCAGGAGTGGCCGACTCCGTGGTCATGGTACGCAGGTGGCTCGGCAGGGCATCAACCGATCGGTTGATTCCCGGATCAACCCTCTGCGCGGCCCGGTTCAACCGCGCTGGCGATCCGCGTCGGACCGCGGCGCACGAGACTGGGAACAGTCCAGAAAACTACGTCAGGGGAGTTCCCATGTTCTTGTCCCTGAGGGACATCACGTTCGCCAAGGGCCGGTTCGCGCTGCTGGCCACGGTCGTGGCTCTCATCACCCTGCTGCTGGTCCTGCTCACGGGCCTCACCAACGGTCTGGGTCATCAGAACACCTCCGCCCTCGAGCGTCTCGAAGCCCAGCGCATCGTCCTGCAGGCACCCCCGGGTGACTCGGACACGCCGTCCTTCACCACCTCGCAGATCGATGAGAAGCAGCTCACCACCTGGGAGGACGCCGTGGGTGCTGACCAGGTCGAACGACTGGGCATCACCCAGACGAGCGCGAGCCGCGGGACGCAGTCCCAGGGAGACTCCGCCCGCACGGACACCACCGCCGTGGCCGGCATCGCCCTGGAACCGGGAACCTCCCTGGCGCCCGGCCTGACCGCGACCTCCGGGGCCACCCACCCGGGCAAGGGAGAAGTGGTCCTCAGCGAGACCCTGGCCCAGGACCTCAAGGTCTCGGTGGGGGACACCGTCTCCATGGGCGGCACCAGCCTGAAGGCCACCGGGATCACGGAGGACGAGTACTACAGCCACGTCCCCGTGGCGTGGATGAGCACGGAGGACTACCCGGCCGTGGCCCACACCTCCCCGGAGGAGCAGGCCACCGCTCTGGCCCTGACCACCGCCGACTACCCCCAGGACGTGCCGGGCGACTCCGACACCGTGGCCCTGGACACCAAGGGCTCGCTCGCCGCGCTGCCCGCCTACCAGTCCGAGCGCGGATCGCTGCTCATGATGCAGGCGTTCCTCTACGGCATCAGCGCGATGGTCGTGATCTCCTTCCTGACCGTGTGGACCATCCAGCGCACCCGCGACATCGCCGTGCTGCGCGCACTCGGCGCCGGCCGCAAGTACGTGGTGGTGGACTCGCTCGTGCAGGCCGCCGTGGTGCTGACCGTCGGCGTCCTGGTGGGCGGCGCCCTGGGCCTGCTGGGCGGAATGCTCGCGGGCTCCGCGGTGCCCTTCGAGCTGAGCGTCGCCAGCGTGGCCGTGCCCGTGGTCGGGGTGCTGGTCCTCGGCCTGCTCGGTTCGCTGCTGGCCGTGCGCCGCGTCTCCACCGTCGACCCGATGATTGCCCTGGGAGGCAACTGATCATGCATGCTGCTGAGTCCGAACCGCGCCACCGCGCCGAGCACCACGAGCACCACCGGGGCCGAGCCCACGACCCCCGCCACGAGCACGACGCCGCCCGCCACCCGCAGGGCGACGCGCACCAGGGCGAGTCGGCCGGCGACGCCGCTCCCGCGCTGAGCGTCCGCGAGGTCACCCTCGAGTACCCGGACGGCACGGCCAACGACGGCACCCCGCGCACCGTGCGCGCCCTGGACCGCGTGAGCCTTGAGCTGCAGCGTGGGGAGATGACCGCCCTGATCGGTCCGTCCGGATCGGGCAAGTCCTCCCTGCTGGCCGTGGCCGCCGCCCTGATCAAGCCCACGTCCGGGACCGTGATGGTCGCGGGGGAGTCCCTCACCGAGCTGCCGGAGAAGGAGCTCGCCCGGATCCGCCGTGGCCACACGGGCATGGTGTTCCAGCAGCCCAATCTGCTCGCGGCCCTGACCTCACGCGAGCAGCTCGTGCTCTCGGCGCACGTGGCGGGCGCCCGGGGCAAGGAGCTCAAGGCGGCTCGCACCCGCGCGGACGAGCTGCTCGAGCAGGTGGGCCTGGTGGACTGCGGCGACCGCCGTCCCCACCAGCTCTCGGGTGGACAGCGTCAGCGGGTGAACATCGCCCGCGCGCTGATGAACGACCCCCAGCTGCTGCTCGTGGACGAGCCCACCGCGGCCCTGGACCAGGAGCGCTCGCGGGCCATCATGGAGCTGCTCGCGAACCTCACCCACCAGTTCCGTCTGGCCTCCCTGGTGGTCACGCACGACACCGAGTTCGTGCCGCTCGCGGACCGCTGCGTGACCATGGAGGACGGCCGTCTGCAGTGACCACCACGCCACCGGCGGCGCGCGCGGACATGGCCTGTCCGCGCGCTCGCCAGTGGTATTTTGGGAGCGGACTGACCTTTTGAACACCACCACGTACTCATCGGAGGCGGCATGAGCCATGCAGTGGGCCCCAACAGCGGCCACTCACCCAGGGCAGGAACTCGCACCACCAAGAAGCCGGGCGCGGCGTCCATCGTGGACGTCGTCAAGGTCTTCCTCAGGCTGCTGCCCAAGCAGCTCAAGGACGAAGCACAGCTGGCCGTCCTCGAGCTCAAGGCCAAGGGCATCAAGCTGGGCATCGGCGCCGCGTTCGCAGTGGTGGGTCTCATCTTCCTGGGCCTCGCCGTGATCGCCCTGGTGGGAGCGGCCATCGCCGGGCTCTCGCACGTGATGCCCGCGTGGCTGGCGGCGCTGCTGCTCGCCGTGGTGTTCCTGGTGGTGCTTGCGATCCTCGCCCTGATCGGCGTGTCCAAGATCAAGGGCGCTCTGCCGCTCATGCCGGAGAAGGCCGTCTTCGGCCTGCGCTACGACCTCGGCGTGGTCAAGGAGGGCTCCGCCTACAACGAGGGCCGCGTGCAGCGCGACATCAACGAGGCCGAGCAGAAGAAGCAGCGCGAGAAGGAGGAGGCCGCGAACGATCCCAACAGGGTCAAGCCGGTCAAGCCCACCGAGGAGCAGCTGCGCAACCGCCTCAAGCTGCGCCGCGAGCACCTCAAGAGCCTGCGCGACGACACCCAGAACCGCGTGGACTCCGTGCAGTCCGCCACCCAGGGCTTCGTCCACCGCACCTCGCGGACGTTCTCCTCCACCCAGGAGTCGGTCAAGTCCACGTTCGCCTCCAAGGGCGGTTCCCAGGGCGTGCGCCCGGAGGGATCCACCTCCGCCTCGGACCTGCTGAGCGAGCGCTGGCAGCCCCTGGCCGTGGCCGCCGCCGCGGGCACCGCGTTCCTCGTGTTCCTGCGCAAGCTGCTGAAGTAGTCGCACCTCTCGCGGTTCCTCGGAACCCATGAGTCCACAGAAGGCCGGGCCCTCGGGGCCCGGCCTTCTGCGTGTCCGGAGGCTCGACACCCCGGGTCCGGGACAGCGCACGTCCGGGACTGTGGCGGGCCCGCATCGTGGGGGGACGTCGTACGGGTGGCGCGTGCGGCGTCTGACCGGGTGCCCGTGCGGCGTCGGCGTGTGCCCGGAGCGTGTGGCTGGCTGAGAACCCTACGATGGGACCGTGACGTCCCAGCGAGGCTTGCGATGAACCAGTGGGTGGCGGTCGCGCTCGCGCTGGCCTCGGCGGTGTGCCTGGCGGTCGGCACGCAGACACAGTCCCGGGCCGTCACGGGCCACACCTCCGGAGCTCTGAACCCCCGGGCGCTGCTGACGCTGCTGCGCAACCGGCGGTGGCTCGCGGGGACCGGGCTGCTCGTGCTGGGGATGCTCCTCAACGTCTCGGCCCTCGCCCTGGCCACCGTGACCGTGGTGCAGCCGCTCGGCGTCGTGGCCCTGGTGATCACCACGCTGCTGCACGCGCGCCACGAGGGGCTGACGCTCAACCGCCGCACGTGGCTGGCCGTGGCCCTGTGCACCGCGGGTGGTGCGGGCTTCGTGGTGTGCGCCGTGGCGGGAACCGATCCCGCGCACCGGCCCGGACCGGAGGCGGAGCGGCTGGTGGTGCTCATGCTGGTGGGTCTCGTGGTGCTCATGGGCATCGCGGAGATCTTCGTGCGCCGGCACCGGATCAGCATCTTCTACGTGCTCTGCGCGGGAGTGCTCTACGGCTTCGTGGCGGTGCTCGTGCGCCTGGTGGTCACGGCAGTGGGGGACGGCGGGATCGCGGCCGTGAACTGGCTCAGCGTGCTCATGGTCGTGGTGGCGGCCGCGCTCGGGGGCTGGATGGTGCAGTGCGCGTACTCGTGCGGGCCTCCGGACCTGGTCATCGCGGGGCTCACCGTGGTGGACCCCATGGTGGGCGTGGCGCTGGGGCTGGCAGTGCTGGGAGAGGCCGGGCCCACCTTCACAGGTGTGCTGGGGGCGGGCATGGGCGTGGCAGGTCTGATTGCTATAGTCGGCGTGGTCCTGCTCTCCCGGTACCACCCGGAGGTCGTCACGCGCCGAGCCGCTGCTCGCAACGGCACCCGGGGCCAGGGGAGCGGCACCAGTCCCCGGGCCGCCTCGGCCGAGCGCCGGACCGGCCACGCCGACCAGTGACCTACGTACGGAACCCAACGCCTTGAAGATTCTGATCACCGCAGAGACCTACCCGCCCGACGTCAACGGGGCGGCGCAGTTCGGTCGCAGGCTGGCCCACGGGCTGCTCGAACGCGGTCACGAGGTCCACGTGGCCGCTCCCATGCCCACCCGCGGCGCCTCACGGACCATGGAGGACCACGGCATCACGGAGCACCGGTTCCGCTCCCACCACGCCGCCACCCATCCGTACTTCCGGCTGTGCCTGCCGTGGGAGATCAAGCGGGAGGTGGCCCGGCTGCTCGACGAGCTGAAACCCGACGTGGTCCACGCCCAGTGCCACTACATCCTGGGCCGGCTGATGATTCGCGAGGCGGCGCGCCGGGGCATCCGGGTGGTCGGCACCAACCACTTCATCCCGGAGAACATCGAGCCCTTCCTGCCGTTCCCGGAGTGGTTCATCCGGGGCTACCGCAAGGTCTCCTGGTGGGACATCGCCAGGGTGTTCCGCCACTGCGACGTGATCACCGCCCCCACGCCGCTCGCGGTGCGCACCATGGTGGAGAACGGGGTGCCGGACCGTGCGGTCGCGGTGTCCAACGGCATCGAGGCCGGGCACTACGAGGCCGCGGCGGGCGAGGAGATCCGACACCCGGACCACCTGGTGGTGCTGTTCTGCGGTCGGCTGGCGGTGGAGAAGAACGTCAACGAGCTCATCGACGCCCTGGCCCTGATCCCCCGGGAGAAGAACATCCACGCGGAGATCGTGGGGGAGGGGGAGCAGCGGGACCGCCTCGTGGCACTCGCCCACGAGCGGGGAGTGGCGGACCGCGTCCACTTCCTGGGGTTCCTGACCGATGAGGAGCTGCGGCTCGCGTACCTGCGGGCGGACGTGTTCTGCCAGCCCGGCACCGCAGAGCTGCAGTCCCTGGTGACCCTCGAGGCCATGAGCGCGTCCACCCCGGTGGTGCTCGCCAACGCCCGAGCGCTGCCGCACCTCGCGGACGAGGGGCGCAACGGCTACCTGTTCACGCCGGGGGACCCCGCAGACCTCGCGGCCAAGCTGCAGCTCGTGCTGGACGCCTCCCCCGAGCAGCGTCGCGCCATGGGCGCCCACAGCCACGAGATGGTGGCCCAGCACTCCTTCGCGCGCACGCTGGACACCTTCGAGCGGATCTACGCCGGCGCCAGCCGCTGAGGACACGGGGCGGCGGGGAAGGCCCACCCCCGTTTGATCAACTCCCCTGCACGGGAAACCAGCATCATGCGTGGGTCCCGCATGCACCTGTTCCGCCCACCGCGTGCGGTACCGTGGAGCCGCACTCGGTCACCGGGCGCAGATCCTGGGGCTGTCTCTTATACACATC
>NZ_RCOM01000006.1 GCF_003667225.1 Kocuria rhizophila | reverse complement strand
CCCCTCAGGTCCACCCCTGCGGGCACCCCACCGGGGCCCACCGAGACGCTGAAGGACTGGATGGTGGCCAGGGCTTCCGCGAAGCGGGGTCCCGGGTGACGCCCGTGGTGCCGCCGGGCGGCAACGATGAGCTCACGGGAGAGCCTGTCCCTGACTTCTTCCCGGCCCCGTCCCTCCGGACGACCCTCCAACTGGACCGTGAGCCAGCCGTGGTGGTCTGCCTGGGCCCGGAGAACGTTCAGGAGCACGGTCTTGCCCACGCCGCGCAACCCGGTGAGGACCATTCCCCGGTTGGGGCGGCGCAGCTTGGTGCGGGCGATCAGGAGGTCGAAGGCCTCGACTTCCGCCGCGCGGCCGCTGAGCACTTTCGGACGCAGGCCCGAGCCGGGGCTGTAGGGATTGGCAGCGAGGTCCATGCAGGAAATTCTATGCAGGTATAGTAAATTTTATATACCTGCCACCATTTCCCTAGGTTTCGCATCACCACAGCTCAGCGGCATCTGGACCAGCCATTTCCCTCAATTATGGCCCTGTCACTGGACCACTTCCGCGCGTCAGGATGGACCCCATGACTGAGACTTCCCAGACCTCCGCCCAGAACCCCACCCCCGTGACCGGCTCGCGCCTCGTGAAGCGCGGTCTCGCGGACATGCTCAAGGGCGGCGTGATCATGGACGTGGTCACCGCGGAGCAGGCCCGCATTGCCGAGGACGCCGGTGCGGTGGCCGTCATGGCCCTCGAGCGCGTGCCCGCGGACATCCGCTCGCAGGGCGGCGTGGCGCGGATGAGCGATCCGGACCTCATCGAGTCCATCATCGACACCGTCTCCATCCCCGTGATGGCCAAGGCGCGGATCGGGCACTTCGTGGAGGCGCAGGTGCTGCAGCACCTCAAGGTGGACTACATCGACGAGTCCGAGGTGCTCTCCCCGGCGGACTACGCCAACCACATCGACAAGCACCGCTTCGACGTCCCGTTCGTGTGCGGCGCCACCAACCTGGGCGAGGCGCTGCGCCGGATCACCGAGGGCGCGGCCATGATCCGCTCCAAGGGTGAGGCCGGCACGGGCGACGTCTCCGAGGCCACCAAGCACATCCGCACCATCCGCGCGCAGATCGCGGAGCTGCAGGCGCTCTACACCGCCGCCCCGGACGCCCTGTACGTCAAGGCCAAGGAGCTGCAGGCGCCCTACGAGCTCGTGGCCGAGGTGGCCCGCACCGGGTCCCTGCCGGTCGTGATGTTCACCGCCGGCGGCGTGGCCACCCCCGCGGACGCCGCGATGATGATGCAGCTGGGCGCGGACGGCGTGTTCGTGGGCTCCGGCATCTTCAAGTCCGGCAACCCCGCCGAGCGTGCGCGCGCGATCGTGGCCGCGACCGCCTACTACGACGACCCCGCCCGCATCGCGGACGCCTCCCGCGGCCTCGGCGAGGCCATGGTGGGCATCAACGTGGCGGACCTCCCCGCGCCGCACCGTCTCGCGGAGCGCGGATGGTGAGCGAGCCCCGCTCGCAGCACCCCATGACCGACGACGCCGCCCTCCCGGCCACCGCTGCCCTCCCCACCTCGGGCGCGCGGGCCGCGGAGGCGGCGTCGTCCCCCGTGGTGGGCGTGCTCGCCCTGCAGGGCGGGGTGGTCGAGCACATGAGGGCCGCGGAGTCCCTGGGCGCCCGTGCCGTGAAGGTGCGCGCACCCGAGGATTTGGAGGGCATCGACGCGCTGATCCTTCCCGGCGGCGAGTCCTCCACCGTGGACCGGCTGTGCCGCACGTTCGGACTGTTCGAGCCGCTGCAGGAGGCGATCCGCGGCGGGCTGCCCACGCTCGGGACGTGCGCGGGGCTCATCATGCTGTCCTCGGGGATCGAGGACCCCGCGCCGGGCCAGCAGTCTCTGGGCGTGCTGGACGTGAGCGTGAACCGCAACGCGTTCGGCTCGCAGGTGGCGTCCGCAGAGGTGGACCTGCCGTGGCTGGGCCCGCCGAGCGACGTCGTCGGGCCGGGAGACCACCTGAAGGCCGCGTTCATCCGTGCGCCGGAGGTCACCCGCACCGGCGAGGGCGTGGAGGTGCTCGCAAGGCACGGGGACGCGGTGGTCGCGGTGCGGCAGGGGAGCATCCTGGGCATCAGCTTCCACCCCGAGCTCATGGGGGACACCACGCTGCACCGGCTCCTGCTGCGGGACGCCGCGCGACATCCGGCGCAACACGGGTAGCGCCGGCCCGGCGCCACGGTGTAGACCTGACTCCCTTGACCACGTCGACGGAGGATCTCTTGGCAGGCTTCACCACTCGCACCATCCACGCGCTGCACGACGTCGCCCTGGGCGCCGTGGTGCCCCCGATCCACACCGCGTCCACGTTCCTGCAGCCCACCGAGGGCGGGGAGGGGCCGTTCGAGTACCAGCGCGGGTCCAACCCCACCCGCACCGACGCCGAGACCACGCTGGCGGCTCTGGAGGGGGCACGGCACTCGTTCGCGTTCTCCACCGGCATGGCGGCCACGGGCGCCGTGCTGGGGACCCTGCACTCCGGTGACTCGATCATCATGGGCCTGCCCGTGTACGGCGGGAACTACCGCTGGGCCACCATCGAGCTGCCCAAGCGCGGTGTGACCACCCACTTCCACGACGACCTCAACCAGCTCACGGACGAGGACTTCGACGAGAGCACCCGCATGGTGTTCCTGGAGACCCCGACCAACCCCACGCTGCGCGTGACCGACATCCGCCGCGTGGTGGAGCTGGCCCACCGCCACGGCGCCCAGGTGGTCGTGGACAACACCTTCCTCACGCCCTACCTGCAGCGTCCCCTGGACCTGGGCGCGGACGCCACCGTGCAGTCCGCCACCAAGTACCTGGGCGGGCACGGGGACCTGCTGGGCGGCGTCGTGAGCACGAACGACGACGCCTTGGCCGAGCAGGTGCACCTGGCCCAGATGATCTCGGGCGGGGTGCTGTCCCCCATCGACTCGTACCGGCTGATCCAGTCGGTGAAGACCCTGGGGATCCGCCTGGACCGCCAGCAGGAGAACGCCCGGAGGATCGTGGAGTTCCTGCGCGGGCGCCCCGAGGTGGCGCGTGTTCTCGTGCCGGGCTCGTACGACGACACCGAGGCCCGGATCCAAGAGGGCCAGGCGGACGGCCCCGGCGGCCTGTTCTCGTTCGAGCTCGTGCCGGGCAAGGACGTCCGCGCGTTCCTGGGCGCACTGAAGATCTTCGGCTTCGCCGTGAGCCTGGGCGGGATCGAGTCCCTGATCTGCCTCCCCACCTCCATGACCCACGGGGCCTACTCCCCCGAGGACCGGGAGACCGCCCACCTGACCGAGAACCTGCTGCGCGTGGCCGTGGGCATCGAGGACGTCGAGGACCTGCTCGCGGACCTCGCCCAGGCCCTCGACGCCGCCTGAGCGCGGGGATCGCCATGTCACCGCACCGACCGACCCGGCGGGCCGTCCTCAGCGCCACCGGACTGGTGGGGCTCAGCGCCGTTCTCGCGGCCTGCTCCTCGCCGTCCGGCGCTCCGGACGGTTCCGCCACCGCGCCCACCGAGGACGTCCTGCAGCGGATCCAGGACGCCGGCGAGGTGCGCATCGGCATGGAGGGGACGTTCCGCCCCTACGGCTACCACGACGGCTCCGGGGCTCTGGTGGGCTTCGAGAAGGAGATCGCGGAGCTGATCGCCCGGGACCTCGGTGTGCGGGCCACGTTCGTGGAGACCCAGTGGGACTCGCTGATCGCCGGGGTGGACGCCGGGCGCTACGACCTGGTGCTCAACAACATCGCCCCGACCGACAAGCGCAAGGAGAAGTTCGACTTCTCCGTCCCGTACGCGGTGTCCGAGGGACGCGTGGGAGTCGCCAAGGACTCCCCCCTGACCTCCGTGGACCAGGTGCCCGGGCACACCGCGGCCCAGACGGAGACCTCCAACTTCGGCCAGACCATGGCCCAGCAGGGCGCCCAGCTGGTGCCCGTGACCGGTTTCGACGAGGCGGTCATGCTGGTGACCTTCGGCCGCGTGGACATGACCGGCAACGACTTCGTGACCTTCCAGTCCTTCTTCGACCAGCGCCCGGACGCCGAGATCCGCCTCCTGGAGGGCGCGCTCGGCGAGCCCTCCGAGTCCGCGGTGCTCATGCCCCTGAACCAGCCGCGGCTGCGCTCGGCCGTGGACGCGTCCCTGACCACCCACATGGACAACGGAGATCTGAAGCGGATCTACGAGAAGTACGTGTCCACCGACCTCACCCCGGAGCCATGACAGATTTCCTGAGCCTATGGGCCGACTCCCTGCCCCAGCTGCTGGCGGCCACCGTGACGGTGACCATTCCACTCAGCATCGTCTCCTTCGTGCTGGCCCTGGTGGTCGCGGTGCTCGCCACCACCATGCGCCTGAGCCGGATCCTGCCGTTGCAGTGGGTCTCCCGCTTCTACGTGTGGCTGTTCCGGGGCACCCCGATCCTGGTGCAGCTGTTCATCATCTTCTACGGGCTGCCCGCCGCAGGCATCACGCTCTCCGCGTGGACGTCCGCGATCATCGCCTTCACGCTGAACACCGGCGCCTACGCCGCGGAGACCCTGCGGGCCTCCGTGCAGTCCATCCCGCGGGGCCAGCTCGAGGCCGCCCGGACCCTGAACTACACGGGGTGGCAGACCGTCCGCCACGTGATCGCACCCCAGGCGCTGCGGATCGCGCTGCCACCGCTGGGCAACGACCTGATCGACCTGGTCAAGGGCACGTCCCTGGTCATGGTCATCACCCTGGCGGACGTGTTCCAGGTGGGCCGCCAGATCGCGGCCACCACGTTCCAGCCGCTCGCGCTCTACACGGAGGTGGCCGTGATCTACCTGGCCATCTTCACCGTCCTGTCCTTCCTGCAGTCCCGCCTGGAGCGGGCGTCCAACCGCTACGTGAGGAGCCCCCATGCTTGAGCTGCGCGACGTCTCCAAGAGCTTCGGGGACACCCCGGTGCTGAAGGACATCTCGCTGTCCCTGCGGGACGGTGAGACCACCGTGGTGCTGGGGCCCTCCGGGTCCGGGAAGTCCACGCTGCTGCGCACCATGAACCTGCTGGAGATCCCCGAGTCCGGGAGCCTGAGCATCAACGGGGACTCGGTGACCTTCGGCGGGACGCTCACCCGCAGGCAGGTCTCCGCCATCCGCCGCCGCTCGGCCATGGTGTTCCAGGGGTACAACCTGTTCCCCCACCAGAGCGTGCGGGACAACGTGGCCATGCCCCCGGTGCTCAACGGCAAGACCGACCGGGCTGCTGCCCGGGTCCGTGCCGAGGAGCTGCTGGACAAGGTGGGCATGGCGCACCGGCTGGACGAGTACCCGGACAACCTCTCGGGCGGACAGCAGCAGCGCGTGGCGATCGCCCGGGCCCTGGCCGTGGAGCCGGACTACCTGCTCTTCGACGAGCCCACCTCCGCGCTGGACCCCGAGCTGGAGGCCGAGGTCATCAAGGTCATGGTGGAGCTGGCCCGCGAGCGCCGCTCCCTGGTGGTGGTGACCCACAACATCGGCTTCGCCCGCCGGGTCGCGGACCGCATCGTGTTCCTCGCGGACGGCGGCGTGGGGTTCGACGGCGCCCCGGAGGACTTCTTCGCGTCCGGCAACGAACGGATCCGGCGCTACCTCAACGTCTTCGACGCCGTCTGAGCACACCCACGCCCACCCCGACTCCCGTGCGTCCCGTCCCGTGCGAGCACCACGGAGCACGACGACGCTTGGCACCCGCCCGGGCCGCCGCGCCCCGCGGGCGGCAACGCAGCGGCGTCGTCCCCCGGCGGGCCGCGCAGGCCGCGCTCAGAAGCTGCCGGACGCCCCGCCTCCGGTGAAGCCGCCGCCCCCGCCGAACGAGGTGGACGCGCCCCCGCCGTAGTTCGATCCCGAGGAACCGGACGAGTGGGAGATCCCGCTGTAGACGGACGGGTACATCGCATACAGCGGCAGCCAGGACTGGAACGACGGCGCGTACTGGACCTCGCGCTCCACCCCGTCCTTGTCCTTGGCGGTGCCGGGGGTGTCGTTGAGCCCGGGAGCCTTGCGGTTCTGCTCCCGGTAGCGGTAGTACGCACGGCGCATGCCCTCCGTGATGTTCTCCTCCGGGTGCTCGCGCTGGAACTGCTCGATCTCCCGGTCCGCCTGCTCACGAATCTTCTTGGTGCGGCGGCTGCGACCCCAGACGAGGAGGGCGGTCACCACGCCACCGAGCCCGAGCGCCCCGAGCACCACCGCCACGAGGGTGTTGCTCTTGGCCTGCCGGTCCGCGGCGGCCTGAGGGTTCGCCTGGTCGTAGACCTCCGTGACGGTGTCCGTGAACGCGCCGGCGTAGTCCTCGTCCTGGAACCCGGGCTCGAGCTCCTGCTCCATGATCTTCTCGGCATCTGAGTCCGAGAGCACCTCGCGGGCGCCGTCCGCCACCTCGATGCGCAGCTCCCTTTCGCCCATGTCCGCGACCACGAGCACGCCGTTGTTGCGGCCGTCCTCACCCACGCCCCAGTCCGTGGCGACCTTGCGGGAGAACTCCTCGATGTCCTCACCCTGGGTGTCGTTCACCGTGAGCACCGAGGCGCGGATGTACTCGTTGTCCTTGTTCTTGTCCCCGATCAGCCGGTTGAGGTCCGCCTCCTCCTGCGTGGTCAGCAGGTCCGCCTGGTCCTGGACCGCACCCTCGGCCGGCCGCGGCGGAACCTCCAGGGCCTGGGCGGGCAGCGCGGAGCCCACCACGAGGGAGGCGCCCAACCCTGCCGTGAGCAGCACGCGCGATGCAGGGGACAGGGCGGTCTTTGAGGTGGTCACGGGATCCTCCCGGGCTCGGTCTCCGGCGCGGTGCGCCGCTTCGTGCCGTCCAGGCTACGTGCGCGTCGTGTCCCGGGCCACATCGGGAAGTCCTTCGGCGCGGCGCACGGAGGACAGGACCGCGGGCCGGCCCCCTGGTCCAGGGAACCGGCCCGCGAGAGCCCGCAGTGCGGCGTCGTGCGCGTCAGCTGCGTGCGCCGGGAACCACCATCACCGGGGAGTCCGCGTCCGCCAGCACCGCCTGGGAGACGGAACCCATGAGCAGACCGCGGAAGCCGCCGTAGCCGCGCGTGCCCATGACCATGAGGTCCGCGGTGTGCGAGGCGTCCACGAGTGCGTCCGCGGGGCGCCCGTCCAGCACGCGCGTGACGATCTCCAGGTCCGGGAAGTCTCCGCGCAGCTCCTGCGCCACGGACTCCGTGAGCTCCTGGGCCGGTGCCTTGAGCTGCTCCTGGACGGCGCGGTCCAGCTCGTAGGAGTTCATGGGCAGGTAGCTGGTGGTGGGGACCACGCTGACCACCGCGAGCGTGAGGCCGTGCTCCGCGGCGTAGCGGGCGGCCAGCGGCACCGCGGCGTTCTTGGCGCCCAGCTTGTCCACACCCACCACCACGCAGCCCGTGAAACTCTCACCCTCGGGACGGGACTCGCGCGCCTCGGGGTCCCAGCTCTCCGGGAGGATGACCACCGGGGCCTTGGCGTGGGAGGCCACGGCCGCGGAGACCGAGCCCACCCGGCCGCGCACCCCGTGGTGGCCGCGCTTGCCCATGACCACCATGGCGGCGTCCTGCGCCTCGTAGACGATGACCCCGGCGGCGTCGCCGCGCTCGATGATGCCCTGGGCGGTGACTCCCGCGGTCCTCGCCTTCTCCACGGCGTGCTTGGCGAGCTTCTCCGACTCCTCCTGCAGAGCCTCCGCGAAGGCCCCGTAGAGGGACTGGTCCAGCCCGGTCTGGCGCCCCGTGGAGAGCACGATCTTCACGGGCAGCTGCCGCTGCTGGGACTCCGCGATCGCCCAGTCCAGGGCGCGCTCACTGTGGTCGGAGCCGTCGTACGCCACCACGATGTTCTGTGTCATGAATCTGCACCTGCTTGTCTCGATCGGGAAGGGGAATGTGCTGGAGCGGGCTCAGCGCTTGCTGGGGACCACCATCACGGGTCCGGCGGCGCCGGTCAGCACGGCCTGGGACACGGAGCCCATGAGCAGGCCGGTGAACCCGCCGACCCCGCGAGAACCCACCACCACGAGTTCCGCGGTGCGGGAGGCCTGCACGAGCACGCGCCCCGGCCGGCCCAGGAACGCGTAGTCCGAGACCTGCACACCCGGTGCCCGCTCCGCGATGCTGCGCGCCAGCGCCGAGAGCTTCTTGAGGGACTCCTCGAAGTAGTAGGTCTGGTTGTACTGGTCCTGGAACCACTCGGGCGTCCCGGACAGCGCGCCGTTCACGGTCACCAGGCTGAGCCCCAGCCCGTGGGACGTGGCGTACTCGATGGCCTGGGCCACCGCGGGGTTCTCGTCCCCGGCGGCGTCCATGCCCACCACCACGGTCCCGGAGAAGTCCGTCTCGGACGCGGAGACGCGCGCCTTGTCCTGCTGCCCGGTGAGCTGGACGTCCTGTGCCTCCTGCGCCTCGGAGCGTGCCTGCTCCTGGTCCGAGGAGTCCTGCTGCGCCCCGGGCGGGACCACGATCACGGGAACGGGGCTGTGGGCGGCCACCGCGTTGGAGACCGAGCCCAGGCGGCCGCGCAGGGCACCTCCCCGGCCGCGCTTGCCCATGACCACCAGGGAGCAGTCCTTGGCGGCGCGCAGCACGGAGCGGGCGGCGTCGCCCTCGGCGGTGACCGTGTCGAGCGGGACCTCCGGATCCTGCTGCCGGGCGTGCTCCACGGCGGCCAGCAGGTTGTTCTCGCACTCCTGGCTGACGGCGTCCCGGTAGCGGGCCTCCAGTTCGGGCTCCCCCACGATGGCCACGGGGAACGCGCCGATCAGGCGCACGCCCACGTTGCGGGCACGGGCCTCCGCTAGCGCGCGGTCGAGAGCCCGCAGGGCGATCTCCGATCCGTCGATGCCCACGAGGACGGGAGCGGTGGACGAGGTGTTGCGAACGTCTTTGTTCATGCCTTAACAGTAGTCCCGTGAGCTGGGAACGGAACGGTTCACCACGCGTGATCCCGGCGCTCACGGGCCCCGGCGCACGACGCCGCTCGGCCCGGCGCTCTGCCCCGCCGTACCTCCACGCGACGGCACCTCCCGGACGTCTCCGCAGCTCCCGCGGGCCCATTGCGGTGATGCCCTGCCCTCACGCCATGGCGAGCATCCAGCGCGAACCGCGGATGCGCCAGCCCAGGGTGGCGGCACGGGCACCCGTGTAGCCGCCGGCGTATGCGAGCCACAGCCACACCGCCCCGGCCGCTCCGGTGCCGCCCCACTGGGCCACGGCCCACAGCAGCGGGAGGTAGACCACCAGGTTCACGACCCCGGCCAGGGCCAGGTAGCGGGCGTCCCCGGCGCCGATCAGCACGCCGTCGAGCACGAACACGAACGCCGCGACCGGCTGGCCCACGGCGACCACCAGCAGGGAGACACCGAACAGTGCCTGCACGTCCTGCGAGTCCGTGAACAGGAACCCCAGCCGCGGGCCCAGCACACCCACCAGCAGCCCGGTGACCACGCCGAAGCCGAGCCCCCAGCGCAGCAGCCGCCGCATGAGCAGCCGCACGGCATCCCGGTCTTGCTGGCGGCTCACGTCCCGGGCGCCCAGCTCCTTGCCGAGCAGCGCCTGAGCGGCGATGGCGAGCGCGTCCAGGGCGAAGGCCAGGAAGTTGAAGATGGTCATCGTCAGCTGGTACGCGGCCAGGTTCTCCGCGCCCTGGGCGGTGGCCACCACCACGGTGGAGAGGATCGCCACGCGCAGGGACAGGGTGCGCAGCATGAGCCACGAGCCCACCGTCAGGTGCCCCCGGATCCCGCCCCAGCTTGTCCGCACCGCCACGCCCTCCGCACGGAACCGGCGCCCCAGCATCACCAGGTAGGTCAGGGCCATGCCCCACTGGGTGATGCTGGTGCCGATCGCCGCGCCGGCCACCCCCAGGTCCGCGCCGTAGACCAGGGCGAAGTTCAGCCCGGCGTTCACGGCTGCACCCACACCGGCGACGAGCAGCGGGGTGGTGGTGTCCTGCAGCCCGCGCAGCACCCCCACCGACGCGAGGACGATCAGCATGGCCACCAGGCCGGGCAGGGACCACAGCGCGTACGACGTCGCGTGGTCCAGCACCTCCCCCTGCGCACCCATCGCGCGCAGCAGGGGCCGCATCACCACCGCGCCGACGGCCGCCAGCACCACGCCCAGGCCCGCGGCGGTCCACAGTCCGTCCCGACCCACGCGCAGGGCGTCCGCCATCCGTCCGGCCCCGAGGTGGCGTGCCACCGCCGGTGTGGTGCTGTAGGCCAGGAACACCATGAGCCCCACCACGGTCTGCACCAGGGTGGAGGCGATCCCCACACCCGCGAGCTCGGCGGTGCCCAGGTGCCCGATGATCGCCGAGTCCGCGAGCAGGAACAGCGGCTCCGCGATCAGCGCCCCGAACGCGGGCACGGCGAGCGCGAGGATCTGCCGGTTCAGGCCCGGGGCGCGGGAGGGTGCCGACGCCGCGGGGTCGGCCTCTGCGGCGTCGTCGGGCGTGGGCTGCTGCGCGGGGGATGAGGGCACCGCTCCAGGGTAGGCGGGGCCCGCGGTCAGTGCCCACGGGCGGTCCCGGGAGGATCAGGGCTGCGGGTCGCGCGCGTCGTAGCGCAGGAAGCCGGGGAACGCACGCACCAGGATCAGCACGAGGACCATGCACACGGCCGCTCCGCCGAGGGCGGCCCAGCCCGGGCCGAGCAGCTGACCGCCGGCGCCCAGCACGGCGTCACCCAGACGTGGTCCTCCGGCGACCACCACGATGAAGATGCCCTGCAGCCGGCTGCGCAGGGCGTCCGGGGTGGCGGCCTGCAGGATGGTGGTGCGGAAGAGCATGGACACGGAGTCCATGACCCCGGCGGCCACGAGGGTCGCGCAGGCGAGCGCCAGGGGCCAGGCGGTGTCCGCCCCCGCACCCCGGGACGCGAGCAGCACCACCGCGCCGAACGCCATGATGCAGACCGCCCAGCCGGCCACTGCCGCGGCGCAGGCCCGGCCGTGATGATTGATGCGTATGAATGTTCCTGAGAACACGCCCGCGATCACGGACCCCGCGGCCAGGGACGCGGTGAGCAGCCCAACCGTGAGCTGGTCCCCGCCCAGCACGGACGCACCGAGCACGGGGAACAGGACGCGCGGCATCGCGAACACCATGGCGGCGATGTCCAGCAGGAAGGTCATGCGCAGGTTCGGGCGGGTGGCCAGGAAGCGGAAGCCCTCCACCACGGAGCGGAACCCCGCCCTGGTGGCACCGCCCTCCCCGGGATCGGGCGGCAGCGGCGGGAGCTTGTACATGGCCCACAGGCTCACCGCGAAGCTCAGGGCGTCCAGGGTGTAGGCCCATGCGAAGCCCAGACCGGCCACCGTGAACGCGCCGAGCAGCGGCCCCACCATGAGGCACGAGCCCATGGTCAGCTGGAACAGCGCGTTGGCGGCGGGCAGCTGGCGGGCGGGCACCAGGCGGGGGACGATCGCGCCACGCACGGGCTGGCCCAGCCCCTGTGCGAAGGAGTGCAGGGACACGATGGCGTAGAGCACCCCCACGCTGCGGACGTCCAGCCACGCGTGCGCGGCGAGCGCCACGGTCATGGCGAACAGTCCCACGGTGGTCCACAGCCCGGCCAGCCGGCGGTCGTGGGCGTCCCCGATGGACCCGCCGTAGAGTCCGGCAACGATCAGCGGCACCAGCGCGAACACGCCCACCAGCCCCACCGCGAACGTGGAGTGGGTGAGCTCGAAGACCTCCAGGCTGATGGCGATCACCGTGAACTGGCTGCCCAGCATGGACAGCGTGGAGCCCGCCCACAGCCGGCGGAAGGCGGGGATCTCGCGCACGGGCGAGACGTCGAGGAGGAAGCGGGCCACGCACCGATCCTAGGGTGCGCACGCCAGGTCCCGGCCCGACGTCCGGTTCGGCCCTCCGCACACCCCGCCCCGGCATCCCGCGCGGGGTGCCTCGTGCGTGTCCGCCGCACCGCTTACCCTGAGACCACCCCCACGTCCCCGGGATCCCAGGAGCACCCATGCGCACACGCGAGCAACGCTGGGCCGCGCGTTCGGCCCGCGGCTGGCCGCGCCTGCGCGTCCACGCGGTGCTCAACGGCCTGGGCGCGCTCGTGGCGGGCGCCGGCCTGCTGTGGTTCACCCACGGGCCCCTGCAGTTCCGCAACTTCCCGGCGGGTGAGGTCGGCTGGGTGTGGCGGGTGGTGACGCTCGCGCTGGCGGTGCTCGTGCCGTACGTCCTGCTCGCCATGGGCGGCTACCTGCTGCTGGCGGGAGCCACCGCCACGCAGCGCGCCGCGCTGGCCGCCGGGCGTTCCCGCACGGTGGTGCTCAACCCGGACGATCCGGACGAACCGCCCGTCACGGTCCTGAAACTCACCGAGCACACGCCACCGGGCGTGAAGATCCGTGCGCACGCCCTGCACGGCCGCCACCACGACAGCCGCTACAGCCGCGACCTGCTGGGACTGCTGCCCGTGCAGTCCCCCGTGGCTCTCGCACCGCTCGTGGTGGGCATCCTGGCGCTGCTCGTGGCCACCGTCTACTACTCCACCGGCTACGGCGAACCCGCCACGGTGCTGCTGCTGGGCATCGCCTACCTGGGGTGGAAGTTGTTCCGTGGTTGGCGCAGCCACCGGGTCTTCGCGGACACCCACTGGGAGACCCCCGCGGAGCTCGTGGTGGACACCGGCCCCGTCCCGCGTGTCACGCCCCTGCAGGAGCACTCCTACGACACGGAGCCTGCCCCGCGCGTCTCCCACTACACGGACGACGACGCCGCGGTGCCGCCCGCGCGCGGCCGGGAGCGGGCGGCGTCGTACCGCGGGGACACAAGCTACGACGAGGAGCCGTACGAGACCACGGACGAGCTGCCCGTGATCGAGCAGATCCGGGAGCGGTACGCGGAACCGCGGCGGCAGAGCAAGTCCCAGCGGCGCCTGGCCGAACGCGCCGAGCGGGAGGCGGTCCGGCGGCGGCTGCCCCGCGTGGTGGAGGCGGAACGCGCCCCCACGGACGCCACCGCACCGATCACGCGTGTGGACGCGAACGGCGGCCCCGCCCGGGACCCGCAGACGGAGGCCGCGGAACAGCAGCAGCAGCGTCTGCACCAGAAGCGCTACGAGGACCACCTGCAGCGCCACCAGGAGAAGCGCGAGGACCGGCTGCGCAACGCCGAGGCCCGCGAGCCCGAGGAGGCGCCCTCGCTGCTCGGCTACGCGATGAACCGGCTGAAACGCCGCGGGGACGGGTCCTAACGCCCCCTGGGCGGGCGCGCTCTCACGTGACCCCCACCCGAACCGGATGACTCGGGGACCGTCCGACCTGCCAACCGTCAATGTCCGGAGCGCCGCCTTGAACCACCGCTGGAAGAGCGTCCTGACCTTCGTGGGTGGCTGGCTGCTCGGAGCCGTGTTCGTGCGCCTGGCCCTGGACTGGTCCGACGCGCAACCGTACGAAGGTGCCATCACGGAGGCCCGGTACATCGTGATCGCCGTCCTCGCTCTCACCATTGGGGTCGGGGCCACGATTGCGGCCGTGATCATCTGGTGGAGGGGTCACCGACGGCGCCCCCGCGCAGAGGGACACCAGGACAAGCCCAGCGCGTTCTGACCGCTTCCCGACCCCGCGGGGCCCGTCCCCCCAGCTGACCGGGCGATAATGAGCGCATGGACACTCCCCAGAGCCCCGTGCTCGACGCCCTCGAGCGCTTCCACGCCACCCGCGAGGAGGTGGAGCACTTCGTGGTCACCTACCGCTCGGCGATGGACGAGATCGAGACCAAGGTCCGGGTGCTGCGCCGGGAGTTCACCTCCGTGCACGACTACAACCCGATCGAGCACGTCAGCAGCCGGCTCAAGGGCCTCGACAGCCTGCACCGCAAGGCGGAGTCCCGCGGTCTGAACAGCCTCGCGGAGATCAAGGACAACCTCACGGACATCGCCGGTGTGCGGATCACGTGCTCGTTCGCCCACGACGTCTACCGGGTCCGGGACATGCTGTGCTCCCAGGAGGACCTCACGCTCGTGCAGGAGAAGGACTACATCCGGGAGCCCAAGGAGAGCGGGTACCGCAGTCTGCACCTGATCGTGAAGGTGCCGGTGTTCCTGTCCTCCCAGGTGGAAGTGGTGCCCGTGGAGGTGCAGATCCGCACCATCGCCATGGACTTCTGGGCCAGCCTGGAGCACAAGATCCACTACAAGCTGGCCGGAGAGGTCCCCGAGGACCTCCGCAGGCGCCTGGTCAGCGCCGCGGACACCGCCGCCGCCATGGACACCGAGATGGAGGCGCTGCACCACGAGATGCGCCAGCTGAAAGAGGTGAACCGGGACGGGGTGGACCCCATCGTGGGTCAGATGCTGCGCACCCTGTCCCTGTTCGAGCGCGAGCGGCAGTGAGTTCCGCCGGTCAGTGCACCGGCGCCGGATCCGGCGTGATCGCGTAGAAGATCAGGCCCACGGCGGTCCCCATGATGGCCGCGGGGATCGCCACGCCACCGCTCACCAGTACCACGATGATGAACACTGCCGTGGGCTTGCGCATCCCCACGGTGGCCGCGGCGGCCATGCCCGCCACGGCGGCCGCCTCCACGGGCAGGTCCAGGAACGAGCACGCCAGGACCCCCACGGCGGATCCCGCCAGGACGAGCGGGAAGAAGTCGCCGCCCAGCCAGCCCGTGTTGAGGTTGATGGCGGTGGCCACCATCTTCAGCAGCGCGATGCCGAGCAGCGCCCACCACGCCCCCGCTGCCGCGAGCTCGAGCACCCCGCCCACGTCCTCGTGGCCCGAGAAGCGGATCTGCGGCACCGCCGTGGCCATCGCCGCGAAGACGACCGTGCCCGCCATGATGCGCACCCAGGGGCGGGTGCTCTTCGCCGCAAGGGCGCCGATCGGCCCGCGGACGGCGATGTAGAACAGCGCGAGGAGTGAACCGAACAGGGCGGCGACGGCGCTGGCGGCCACGTCCCGCACGCTCAGGTCCACGTGCTGCAGTCCCAGCGTGGCACCGGGTGCGGAGAAGAGGTCGTGGACCAGCAGGAAGCTGAGGAAGCCCACGGCGCCCGCGATGATGTTCGCGAGGTTCACGGCCTTGTCCTTGCGGTCCGGCTCGAACATGGTGGAGCCCGTGGGGGCCCCGTACAGGGCACCGAGCGAGGCCGAGGTGCCGGTCTGCCCGATCAGGCGCTCCTCCTCCTCGTTGCGCGCCACCCGGGTGGTCACGAGCGCGGAGATCTCCCCCATGACCGCGATCAGGCTGGCCTCGGGTCCGATCGCTCCGCCGAAGCCCACGGCCACCACGCCCCGCAGCGCCATGAAGGCGGTGCGGCGCCGGTGCAGGCGCACGGGGTCGGCGGCGTCGCTGACCTGCTCGATGAGGCCTTCATCCGCGGCCCAGTGATGCAGGACGGCCAGGATCGCACCGCCGGTGAGGATGATGAGCGGAATCAGCCAGCGGGCGTCGGTGGAGCTCCAGATCGCGTGCTGGAGCGAGTGCATCAGACCGAGCATCCCTGCCGCCACGGCACCGCCGAGGATGCCCTGCCCCACGGCGATGGCCAGGGAGCGGCGGGTCAGCGCGGTTGTTCTGAACACGGTGCGGGATCCTCGAGGAGCAGCAGGGAGAGGGAAAGGACCGTCAGACGCCGGCGCGGGACGCGGAGGCGTTCGCCTGCTCCATCTTCTTGCGCTGCGAGCGCACGGTGAACCCGGCGACGACCAGGGCAACGCCCCACGCGATGGCCAGGATGCCCAGCCACAGGGTGATGGTGAGGGCGCCGACCCCGGGGTTGACCATGAACAGCACGCCGCCGATGATCCACAGGACGGCGCTGATGATCAGCCAGACGCGGGACGTCGTCCCGGCGGTCCCCTTGAGGCCCGCCACGAGATCCACGACGCCGCGGATCAGGAGCCAGATGCCGATCAGGAAGGTGAAGGTGGCCACGCCGGCGAAGGGGTGGATCAGGGCGGCGATGCCCACGATCACACCGATGATGCCCGCCATGATCCCCATCCAACGACCGTGCGCGGACTTGCCGCGGAACACCGCGACGAGCATGGTGACGCCCTCGATCAGGGCGTAGGCGCCCCAGATCATCACGAGCGCCACGGCGGTCCCCATGGGGACCAGCACGGTGATCATGCCCAGGAGGGCGGCCATGGCTCCCATGGTGATCAGGATGCCGGCGCTGCGCTGGGGAACGGCCTTCACGGAGGACTCCGATCGTCGAGGGGGTCGTGCCCCCATGGGCACACGCGTAGCGTAACAGCGGGGTCTTGGCAACCGCTGTGGACGGGCCTCCGTGACGAGGGGGAACGGTCAGGCCGCAGGCGGGGCCACGGCCCCGGGCGCGACCCGGTCCGGTGCATCCACCCGCGCCCGGGTGCCCAGCTGCCAGATCCGGCGCACGGTCCACACCAGCAGGGCCACCAGCAGCGCGTTGCGCGTGGTGAGCACCGCGGCCATGACCGGGTTCGCGTGGATCAGCGGCGTGTAGAACAGCGGGTAGATCACGAACGTGGTGGCGGCGATCCCCAGGGTCAGCAGCGCGGGGGTGCGCCACCGCACGCGGTCGTGGAGCAGGCCCACCATGATCACGGGAGCCAGCCACACCATGAACTGCGGGGAACCCACCTTGTTGAACACGATCAGCACGAGGGTGAGCAGCAGGGTGCCCGCGTAGACGAGCCGCCCGCGGTCCGCGCCGCGGCGCAGCGCCCGGATCAGCAGGGCCGCGGACAGCACCACCGCCACGAGCAGCAGGGGCTGCATGAGGGAGGCCATGGTCTCCACCCCCGGGCCGTAGACCTCGGTGGAGTTGATCGCGGTGTTGTCCGCGATCCGGAAGCCCTCGATGCCGAGCACCGCTCCCCACACCCACGGTGTGGAGAACGTGGCCTCGAGCTGCATTCCGCGGGAACCCTGGTTCAGGGCGAAGTCCGCGATCTTGTCGATGCCCCCGAGCACGAGCACTCCCGCGACCACCGCGGCGGTCACGGCCACGCCGGCCAGCACCACGCGCACCCGCTGGCGCAGCGCGACCACCATGGCCAGGATGGCGGCCGCGGGCCACACCTTGATCCACGTGGCCACGCTCAGCAGCGCGGAACCGACCGCGGGTCGGCGCACCGCGTAGAGCAGCCCCACGAGCATGATGGGCGCTGCCACGCCCTCCACGCGGGCGAAGCTGAGGTATCCCATGAACACGGTGAACACCACCCACCACCAGCCGGCCACCACGGCGCCGCGGCGACGGCTCTGCACCGCGGAGCTGCCGTGGGGGTCACCCGCGTCCGTCCCCGCGTGGACGACGCCGCTCGGGCCGTCCCCCACCAGACCGGGCAGCTCGCTGCGCGCCGGGCGGTGGGCGCGGTGCAGCAGGAACCACATGGCCACGGCATTGAGCGCGGTGATCATGAGCGTCCAGCCCAGGAGGTAGAGGTCGTGACCCATGACCCGGGGCAGGAAGATGAACACCTGCGCGAGCACGGGGTACACCCACGGGCTCACGGCGTCCTCGACCGGGGCGTTGTAGCCCGCCATGGCCCACTCGCGGTACTGCTCGGTGTCGCTGAACGCCCAGCCGTGCAGGAAGAACGAGGCCATCCAGCCCAGGAAGTACAGGTGCACCACCGCGAAGCCGCACCACACCGCGGCCGGGCGCACGAGCCACGCGCCCGCGCGGGAACGGAACCCGGCGGCGTCGGCCTCAGCCCTGCGGGGACGCAACCGGCGCCTCCTTCGGAGCGGAACCAAGGCGGTGCAGCCGGCGCGCGGACCACCACATGAGCACCACGAGCAGCGCGTTGCGGAAGGTCAGCACCGCGGCCATGAACGGATTGTTGTGACTCAGGGCCGTGTAGAAGAGGGGGTAGATCAGGAACGTGGCGATCCCGATCAGCACGGCGAGCACCGCAGGGGTGCGCCACACGCGCCAGTCGTGCACCAGGCCCACCGCGATCACGGGGCCCAGCCACACCATGAACTGCGGCGAGCCCACCTTGTTGAACACGATGAACGCGGTGACCATGGTCAGGGACCCGGCCAGGAACAGGGCGGTGCGGTCCAGCCGGCCGGCGTTCACGCCGCGGTGCAGCGCGCGCAGGATCAGCCAGACCACCGCGAGGGCCGCGAGCATCAGCAGCGGCTGCATGAGCTTGGACATCACGTCCGAGCCGGGGCCGTCCACCTGCATGGAGTTGATGTCCGTGTTCATGTACATGTGGGAGTCGCCGATGTGCAGCACGGACAGCCACAGCCACGGCGTGGTGAAGGTGGCCTCGAGCTGCATGCCCCGGTCACCCTGCTGCGTGGCGAAGTCCGCGATCTTCTCCACCGAGCCCGACGCCGCCGCCACGCCCACCGCGCCCAGCGTCACCAGGACGCCGGCGAGCAGGACGGCGCCGCGGCGTCGTGCGGCGCTCAGCAGGGCGAGGACCACCGCGGCCGGCCAGACCTTGATCCACGTGGCGACGCTGAGCACCGCGGACGCCGCGAAGGGGCGGGAGACGCCGTAGACCAGGCCGATCAGCACGATCGGAGCGGTGAGCCCGTCCACCCGGGCGAAGCCCAGCCAGCCCATGAGCAGGATGAACAGGAGCCACCACCAGCCGGCGGGCAGGGCGGCACGGTTGCGGCCCCAGTCCGTGAGCTTTCCCATGGCCAGGGCGTCCAGCATCGTGATGATCAGGACCCACAGGAAGAAGAACGGGCCGGGGCCGAAGGCGTAGGCGACGGCCATGGGGATCTGCGCGAGCACGGGGTACACCCACGGGCTCGGGCCGGAGGGCAGGTTGGCCTCGTCGAAGCCGGCGGCGGCCCAGTCCCGGTAGATGTTGGTGTCGCTGAAGGCGTTGCCCTGCAGGGACGCGATCAGCGCGAAGACCAGGAAGCCCACGTGCACCACCAGGAACCCCACCAGCAGACCGCGGGGGGTCGTGAGCGCGTGCTGCCAGCGCCGGGGGATCACGGCATCGCGGAACCGGGTGAGGGCCGCGAAGTATTTCTCAGTGGGCACGAATAGATCCTTGTCCGACGGCGTGACGTGGGGTGTTCAGGCGGGGTGGCACCTGCCCGGTGCCGGTCGCTCGAGGGCGCTCCGGCGGCATGGGGCGCACGCGTGGTGCCCCCGCCCTCAGAGTCTATGGGGCCGCGCCGGGCAGCGGTTGCCCTGCCCCGCCGAATCCCCCGGAAGATTGCCGGGTGGCGGGGACGCCGTCCTGTAAAGTCGAGGGGCGGAGCCGCTGAACACCTCGGCTCGCCCACCGCTGGTTGGCCGAGGGGGTTGGAGTCCATGACCGCGTCAGCTTCTTCCACTCCGCCCGCGGGACCGCACACCGGATCAACCGCCACCATCGAGCTGCACGCCCGCGTGGCCGTGATCCAGGGCGTGATCGGCTCGGTCATGATGTTCCTGGGTTCCCTGGGGACCGGGTGGATCGCCAACGGCTCCCCCATGGTCCGCCACCCCCTGATCATCGAGCTGCGCGTGAACGTGTGGGGGGTCTACGCGTGCACCGCCCTGCTGACCCTGGGCGCCATGCTGCTCATCCGCTCGTGGCTGCGGCTCGGGCAGCGGCTGCGGGGCTGGCCCCCGGGCTCCCAGCGCACCGTCACCACGGCCATCGTGGCGTGGTCGCTTCCTCTGCTGTTCGCCGTGCCCATCTACTCCCGGGACGTCTACGCGTACATCGGTCAGGGACGGCTCATGCTGGCCGGCCAGGACCCGTACACGGAGGGCATCTCCTCCCTGGACAACTGGTTCATGCTGGGCGCGGACCCGGAGTGGGCCGAGGCCCGCACCCCCTACGGGCCGTACTTCCTGTGGATCGCCGCCGCGGTGGTCAAGATCACCGGCGCGCAGCCGGACCTCTCCGTCATGCTCTTCCGGCTAGTGGCCTGCGTGGGCGTGGCGCTGTGCGTGGTCTACGTGCCCAAGCTCGCCCGGCTGCACAGTGTCAACGGCGCCCGCGCCCTGTGGATCTCCGTGGCCAACCCGCTGTTCCTCATCAGCTTCGTGGCCAGTGCCCACAACGACGCCCTCATGGTGGGCCTCGCCGTGGCCGGTGTGTACTTCGCGGCCACAAAACATCCCATCATCGGAATACTCCTGGTGACGGGGTCCATCGGCATCAAACCCATCACCATCCTGTTGCTGCCGTTCGTCGGGCTGCTGTGGGCGGGCAAGGGGGCCTCCTGGCCGCGCCGCTTCCTGATCTGGGCGGCCACGGCGTCCCTCAGCTTCGGCGTGCTGGCGGTCAGCGGGCTGGTGGACGGCCTGGGGCTCGGCTGGACCTGGGCGCTGCTGGACCCCACCCCCGGCTACACGGGCTACTCGCCCTCCGGGTTCCTGGGACAGCAGGTGGAGCGGCTGGGCAACGCCCTGGGCCTGCACGGCGACCAGCTGGCCCAGCAGTTCCGCCGCCTGCTCCAGGGCAGCGCGATCATTATCGTGCTTGTGCTCATGTTCGTGGGCGGGGACCGCAAGATCGTGCGCCGCATGGGCATCTCCTTCGCGGCCGTGGTGCTGCTCTCCCCCATCATCCAGCCCTGGTACATCCTGTGGTTCCTGCCCCTCCTGGCCGCCACCGGCATCAAGGACAACTGGCAGATCCGCAGCATCTACATCGTGATCACGTTCTTCGTGGTCTTCGGCGCGCAGGACCAGCTCTCCGTGTGGCCGTTCATCGACCTCCGGGTGAGCGTGTCCCAGGTGGCGTTCGTGATCGCCGTGGCCTTCACCCTCTACCTCGCGCTGCTCGACCGGCGCACCCGCACCCTCCTCACGCACGGCGGGTGGCGGGGCTGGTTCGGGCCCGGTCCCGCACAGCCGTCCACGGAGCTGCGCTGGCCGAGCTGAGACCGGAGGACGACGACGCCGCGCGGCCGGGTTCCGCACGGGCCGCCGCCGGGTGCCGAGTTGCGGCTGTTCCCGGTGGCCGGTCAGCCCGTGGCCTACACGCTCTGGAACGGGACCGCGCCGAAATTCGGCACTCTCCGCGCCGAGCCGTGACTAGTTCAACCCCCGCAGCCGCTCCAGCTCTCGGCGGTCCTTCTTGGTGGGGCGTCCCGCTCCCCGGTCCCGGCGAGCCACCGGCACGCTGAGCTCCGCGGGGCGCGGCGGTGAGTGGTCCACGTAGCACTTCACGGCCACCGGGGCGCCCACGCGCTTGACGATCAACCGGGTGACCTCGAACTCCTGCTGCCACCCCGGGCGCTTCACACTCACCCTGTCTCCCACGCGCACCGGCTGGGCCGCCTTCACGGGGGCGCCGTTGAGACGGACGTGCCCGGCACGGCATCCCTGGGTGGCGGAGGAACGGGTCTTGAACAGCCGGACGGACCACAGCCACACGTCCAGGCGCACACTCGCGGGATCATTGGTGGGCATGGATCCACGGTACTCCGCAGCATGCCTCTCGGACCCCGGCGGGTACGGAGTGCCCGGGCGGGTCGCGCCGCGCGGGCACCGCGGCGTCGTCGTCAGTCCACGACCGGGAGCTCGGTGGTCTCGAAGCGCTCCTGGAAGAATTCCCGATTGCGCAGGAACTGCGTGAGCATCACGATGACGCCCAGCAGGAGGATTCCGGCACCGAGGATGAAGACGAGCCCCCCCCCGCCGATCTGGGAACCGGACCCGTACTCCGGATCCATCGAGTCGATCGAGGTCTGCACGAAGAACAGCAGCAGCAGGACGCCACCCAGCAGAGGACACACCAGGTTGACCAGGCAGCTCTTGACGGAGCGGAACCACGACCTGCGGAAGTACCACACGCACGCGAGCGCGGTGACGCCGTAGTAGAAGCAGACCATCATGCCCAGAGCCGTGATGGTGTCCCACAGGACGTCCTCGCTGACCACCCTCATGAACGTGTAGAACAGCGAGGAGACCACCGCCGCCGCCACCGTGGCGAACCCTGGTGACTGGAAGCGGGGTGTGATGCGGGCGAAGCACCGAGGCAGCGCCCCGTAGTACCCCATGGCCAGCAGAGTTCGCGCCGGGGAGACGAATGTGGACTGCAGCGAGGCCGCGGACGAGGACAGCACGGCCAACGACAACAGGATTGCCGCAGGACCCATGACAGGACCCGCGAGGGCGGCGAAGACGTTCTCCTGGATCTCCGGGTTGTTCAGTCCCACCCCGGTGTCCGACAGGCCGGCAAAGCTCAGCACCGCGAGACCCACGAGCATGTACAGCACCACGATGGAGAAGATGGTGGCCAGTGCCGCGCGGCCCGGAGTGGTGGACGCCCCCTTGGTCTCCTCGTTGATGGTGAGGACCACGTCCCACCCCCAGTAGATGAAGACGGACAGTGACACCCCGGCTGCGAAGGCGGACAGTGACTCCACCCCGAGGGGGTTGAACCATTCCGCCTGTACGGCGATCCCGCCGGCAGCCGTCCCACGAGCCACATGCACCAGCGCGGCCACGGAGAACCACACCAGGATGACGAGCTGGAACGCCACCAGCACGTACTGCACCTTCTTGGTGGTCTCCATTCCCCGGTAGGAGATCCAGCACGCGCCAGCCATGAACACCAGGCAGGTGAGGATGTTGACGGGCACGTTGGACGCGAGATTGGCGATCTCCTCCCGCTCTGTGAGCTGGGCGATCATGAGGTAGAAAAAGTTCACCGCGATCCCGGCCAGGTTGGAGAGCACCAGGATGGTGGCTGCGAGCAGGCCCCACCCGCCCATCCACCCAACCCACGGGCCGAAGGCCTTGGAGGTCCAGGTGAACGTGGTTCCGGAGTCCGGCATGGCCCTGTTCAGCTGCCGGTACCCCACCGCCACCAGGAGCATCGGGATGAACCCGACAAGGAAGATGGCCGGGAGATGTGTTCCCACGGCCGCAGCCGTGGGTCCCAGAGCACCGGAGAGCGTGTAGGCGGGGGCGATGCAGGACATGCCGATGACCACAGCGCCGAGCAGACCCACGGACCCGGAACTCAAACCCTTGCGGGTGTCCTTGTCCTCAGCAGCACTCATGAGTTGGTCCCTTCCTCGCACGCGCGGAGGGGCAGCACGATCATGGGAATGGGCAGGTGACGCAGGATCCTGGCGGTCGTCGCCCCCAGGAAGGTCTGCCGGTCACCGGCGAGGCGGGAGGACCCCACCATCAGCACCGAGTCCGGTTCCCAGTCCATCGCGCTGACGGCCCTCTTGAGGTTCTTGCCGTGGGCCACTTTCACGGACACGGGGCAGTCCGTGCTGATGTGCCGGGCCGCCTCCTCGAGGCTCTCCTCCACGCGGGCGATCGCCTCCCCCGGCGCTCCAGCCACCTGGTCCAGCGGCAGGAAGCTGAGCAGGCTCAGCTCGAGTCCGCTGCGGGACACCGCTTCCTGCGCCTCCGACATGATCCGCTGCGCACCGGGACGGGTGCCGATGCCCGCATAGAGCCTCGAGATGCCCTCCGCTCCCTTGTACCCGCGCGGTGCAAGCGCCACCGGGACACCGGCGCGGTGGAGGAGAGTGTCCGTCACCGGTCCCACGGAGAATTTGGCGGTGTAGGTTCCGCTCGCGGCACCCACCACCACCAGTGAGGCCGAGAACTCCGTCACTGCATCCAGCAGACCCGCGGCCACCGAGTGGGACGTGCGCAGGTGCGACCGAGCAACGACCCCCTGCGGAACCAGCGCCATGGCCTCCTGCAGCCAGGCACCCGCCTGCCTCCGGATCATGGGCGACACGTCTCCGACCGGCGGGTACACCTGCGAGTGGGGGTCGTCCTGCCGGAGGATGCACACGATGTCCAGCTCCGCCCGGAAGGCCTTGGCCAGCGCTGCCGCCAGACGGAGGGCATCCTTGCTGCGCCTGTCACCGTTGTACCCGACCACGTAGTGCGACGCGCGCTTTCCGGCCTGCTCAGCGTCGGCCGAACGGCTCATCCGGGTCACTGCCCGCCCCGGACGTCCACGATCTGAGCCGCCGCCAGCGCACCCTGTCGCAGCGCACCGTCCACGTGCTGGTAGCCCTCCGCCGCGAGGTCGGAGCAGGCCCAGCGGATGGGGCCCACGGGCTCGGACTGGATGGCCCCGTAGCGGTGCAGACCACCGAGGTCGTAGGACGCGGCGTACGCACCGCGGGTCCACTCCTCGGAGCCGAAGTCGGACTCGTAGTAGACCACCGGGTTCTTGGCCTCCTCGCCCAGGTAGTGGGAGAGGGACTCCAGCACGAGGCGCTTGCGCTCCTCCGCGGGGAGCCGGAAGACCTCGTCGGCCTTCTCGTCCGAGACGAAGCCCACCAGTGTGCCGCGCTCGTCCTCGTGGTTGGTGTTGTCGTAGACCTCCTGGGAGAGCTCGTGCGCGCAGAAGCCCGTTCCTGAGAGACCCTTCTCCCGCCAGAACGGCGTCTCGTACACGGCGTGGATCTTGATCACGATGCCGAGCGACTGGTGCTGGTGCATCTGGTGCTGGGCCCGCGGCAGGGGCGGCTCGAAGGAGATCCGCGAGTACAGGTTCGGCGGCACGGCCACCACCACGTCCTTGGCCTTGATGGTCACGCGGTCGGAGAGCACACGCACCGTGAAGTCGGGATCGTGCTCCTCGTAGGTCTCGCCCTCGCCGGCCCACTGGATGGTGCGCACCGGGGAGTTGAGGAACACCGAGGCGCCGGTGTCTCCCGTCAGGGCCTCCGTCCCGGAGTCCACGCCCAGCTGCTCGGCCATCGTCACGGAGACCGACTGCATCCCGCCCACCACGCGGCGGTCCAGGATGAAGTCCTCGTCCACCAGGTTGGAGAAGGACCCTGCGGAGGCGGCCATGAGCACGGCCTGCAGTGCGGAGAACGCGTGGGACGGCTTGGTGAGCATGCCGCCGGCGATGAAGATGCCGATGTTGTTGCACGCCTCCTCATCGTCCGAGTTCTGCCGCAGCCAGTCCTTGAAGGACACGGTGTCCAGCTCACGAGCCCTGGGGTGAGCCCACGGCTCGGTGGGGCCGATCTCGGCGGCAAGGTCGTCCATCAGCTGGATGAGCCGGTCCATCTCCTTCTCCGTGCCCTCGGAGGTGGGGAACATGTGGCCGTCATACAGGTGCCGGGACCCGTCCGGCGCGATGTAGACGGACTGGCCCTCGCGGTAGCGCTCGAACGTGGTGAGCCCGAGCTCGTCCACCAGGGAGAGCAGCTCGGTCTGGTCGGGGGAGATCCACTGGCCGCCGATCTCCAGGAACGCCCCGTCAATGGTGTTGGACCAGGTGCGGCCGCCCACGCGGTCGCGGGCCTCCAGGACCGCCACGGACTTGCCGGCCTGGGACAGTCGGCGTGCGGCCATGAGGCCTGCTGGGCCGGCGCCCACGACCACGACGTCGCGTTCGATGGCTTCGGTGGAGCCCACGGTGCGTTGTTCAGACATTTCGGTGTCCTTTCGAGAGAATATGAAGGGTATTCATTTACAAGACGCGTGCCGGTGCCCGGTCGCGCGGTGCGCGATGCGTCGTCGGGCACGTCAGGGCCGCATGAGCGGCCGGTCAGGAGAAGCTGTGGAGCAGGACCGCGCCCCGAGACCGCGAGGGCGACCCAGGAACCCGGTGCTGACGCAGCGCAAGATCGCCGCCGCCGCCATGACGCTGATCCAGTCCCGCGGATACCGCGCCCTGACCATGTCCGCGCTCGCCACGCAGCTGGGGGTCTCGGCCTCTGCGCTCTACAACCATGTGGGCTCCAAACGGGACATCATGATCCTGGTTCAGGACCGGGTGAACATGGAGATCGACTGCTCCGCCTTCGAGACGGAGCCGTGGGATGTGGCTCTGGGGCAGTGGGCCCGTTCCTACCGGCACGTCTACACACGGAACATCCCACTGATCCCTGTGATGTCCGTGCTCCCCGTGGCCGACTCCCCTCACACCCTGGCGATGTACGAGAAAGTGTCCGCGGGTCTCGTGCGTGCCGGCTGGCCCGAGTCCTGGGTGGTCAACACGGTGGTGGCGGTGGAGTCCCTCGTGTTCGGCTCTGCCTACGACGCCACGGCACCGGAGAACATCTTCGATCCCGGGCGGCTGTCGGAGATCGCCCCGGTCTTCTCCGCCGCCGTCTCCCAGAGAGACCTCACGGTGATCTCGTCTGACGGGAGGCGGGCCGCAGGTTCCGGCGCTGATGCGGCGTTCGATGTCGCCCTACGGAGCCTGATCGCGGGGTTCCGGCAGGAGCTGGAGGCGCTGCATCCTTCGGAGGACGACTGACGCAGCGCCCCCACCTCAGACCTCGAGGGAGTGCATCACGTGCTTCACGCGCGTGTACTCCTCCACCGAGTACAAGGAGAGGTCCTTGCCGTAGCCCGAGTTCTTGAAACCGCCGTGGGGCATCTCGGAGACGAGCAGCATGTGCGTGTTGACCCACACGCACCCGAAGTCGAGATCGCGACTCACCCGCATGGCAGTCCCGTGGTCCGAGGTCCACACGCTGGAGGCCAGGGCGTAGGGCACGTCGTTGGCCATCTCCACGGCCTCCTGCTCCGTGGTGAACTTCTGCACGGTGAGGACGGGGCCGAAGGTCTCCTCCTGCACCAGCTGGTCGTCCTGCCGGACGTCCGTGATGATGGTGGGCTGAATGAAGAAGCCGTCAGAGTCGGCCACGGGTCCGCCACCGGTGACCACGGACGCGTGAGCCGGGATGTTCCCGAGCTTGGCCTTCACATCGTTGAAGTGGCGGACGTTGTTGAGCGGCCCGAAGGCGTTCTTGGACTCGTCCGGATCGCCCGTGACCGTGTTCTCCGCCTGCTCCGCCAGGAGCTTGACGAGTTCGTCGTGCGCACTGGCCTCCACCAGGATTCGGGTGACAGCGGTGCAGTCCTGACCTGCGTTGAACGTTCCGTACTGCACGAGCTGCTCAGCGGTGCGCTCCAGGTCTGCATCGGCGAACACGACGGCGGGTGCCTTGCCGCCGAGCTCGAGGTGCGTGCGCTTGAGCCCTTCGGAGGCGCTCCGGGCGACGGCCCGACCCGCGCGCACCGAGCCGGTGATCGACACCATGGCCGGGGTGGGGTGCGTGGTGAGCAGCTCCCCCGTCCCCGCATCTCCCAGCACCACGTTGAGCACGCCCGCGGGGAGGATCTCTCCCGCCAGACGCGCGAGCACGAGGGTGGACTCGGGCGTGGTGTCGCTGGGCTTGAGCACGATCGTGTTGCCGGCCGCGAGCGCGGGGCCGATCTTCCAGATGCCCATCAGCAGGGGGTAGTTCCACGGTGCGACCTGAGCCACCACACCCACGGGTTCACGCCGCACGTAGGAGGTGTTCTCGGACATGTACTCCATGGCTGCGCGGCCCTCGAGGGTGCGCGCGGCCCCGGCGAAGAAACGCAGGTTGTCGGTGCCCGCGTCCACTTCCTCCTCCGCGATCTGGGTGCGCGGCTGGCCGGTGTTGCGGTGCTGGGCCTCCACCAGCTCGTCACGGTGCTCCTGCAGGGCGTCCGCGAGCTGGAGAAGCGCTTCCTGACGCTCAGCGGGGGTGGTCTTCTTCCAGGTTCTGGACGCCACCGACGCCGCCTCGAAGGCGGCATCGACGTCCTGCTGGTCGGACACTGGCGACACGGCCACCGTCCGCCCGGTGGCGGGATCGACGATGTCCAGCGTCTTCTCCCCGTGGGCAGGCACGAAGTGCCCGTCGATGAAGTTCTGCAGCTTGTCGGCCATGGTGGTCTCCTCCGTGGGACGGCGGGCGTCCGGTGAACGCTGCGCTCGTACCCGTGCTTCCTGGAACGCGGGGTCGAGCGCTCATGTCGTGTGCATCACTATAAATGATCGACGTTCATTTATGAACCCACCCACACAGCCGCGACGCCGCCGGGATTCCCTTCCCGGCGGCGTCGCCGTGTTCTGCACCGGCCTCAGCCATGATGCCCAGCGGGACCGAGCCGCCCCGAGACCACCCCGGCCAGCCGCCGCACCCCCGCGGCCCAGTGGCCGTACGGCTCAGTGACCGTGCGACGCATCCCCGTGGTGCCCCTCGGAGCCGTGGCTGTGGCCCTTGCCAGATACAGCCCCCGCGCCCTCCGGCTTCCCCGTGGTCACCGCCAGCTCCACCGGGGTCTGCGGCAGGTCGATGGTCTTGGCCACCGTGCCCGTGGAGAGGTCCACCACGTGCAGCTTCCGGTGCTCGGCGTCCGTGACGTACGCCTTGTCCCCGGCCACCTTGACCGCGGGCCCGGGCTGCTGCCAGTCGTCCTTCTCCTGCCACGGCGAGATCACGGGGATCCGTTTCGTGATCTTCCCGGTGTTCTGGTCGATCACCGCGAGCTTGCCGTCGTACGTGAGCACGAGTCCCTCGCCGTGGGGTCCGCGGGCCAGGGAACGGAACCAGTAGGAGGAGCCCAGCTCCACGAGCTGGTGCGAGTCGTTGCGGGTGTCGAACAGCGCCACGCGGGTGGGGTGCTCGTGCTCCGCGTCCTTGTCCACCTTGTAGTCGCCGAGCACGATCGGGGACGTCTCCGAGCCCGCCAGGTTCCCGGAGCGCGCGTAGGCGTCCTTCACGGGCACCTTGTGGAACGACCCGTCCCGGTACACCACGGGCCCGTTCTCGCAGCCGACCATGACGGTGTCGGTGCGCTGGCCGGGCGCCGCCGCGGCCTCCCCGTGCACGCCGGGGCAGTTGGTGGTCTCGGCCTTGACGGAGCCGTCCGGTGCGAGCACCTGGGCGGTGCGCCGTTCGTCCTCGGTGCCCTGCGTGGTGAACAGGGTGCCGTCGGAGAGTTCCAGCGCCACGCCGTGGTGCGGCGCCTTCGTCGTCCGCTTCTTCACCGAGGGCTCACCCTTCTCCTGGAGCGCGCCGGATTCGAAGGTCTGGATGGACCCGTCGCCGTCCCCGAACAGGGTGGTCTTCCCGTCGTGGACCACCACGTGCCCCGCGTGGGGAGCGGCGAACGTGCGGCCGGTCATCGCGGGCGCCGACTCGTAGTAGTGGTGGTGGTCGCCGTGGGCCTGCGCCTCCAGGCCGGTGTCGAAGACCTTGAACTCATCCCCGTCCGACACCATCACGTGCCGCCCGTCGCCCGCGTCGTTGAGCCGCAGGAACCCGTCCTCCGTGACGTCCTCCACCACCTCCCCGGACTCGGTGTCCACGGTGAGCAGCCCGCCGTCGTAGGCGAGCACCGCGCGCGGCGCCAGGTGCGAGACCTCCTTCGCGGCCGACGTCACTTTCTCGCTGGGGCTCCCCGTGGACGACGACGCCGCCCCGCCACCCTGCGCGCACCCGCTCAGCAGCAGCGCGGTCACCCCCAGGCAGGTCACCGCCAGGGGCAGGGGAGCGTGGCGCCCCGCGTAGGAGGCGGCGGCGGATCGACGGGCAGTGGGGTCGGGGTCTCGTGGTGTGTGCATGGCGGAACCGTAGCACTACATGAGAACTATTTTCATCTAGTGCGGCAACACGTCTACCCGTCCACCGCACCACGGGCCACAATGGAACACCCCTGCACCCCGAGCCCAGGAGTCACCGTGACCACCATCCCCCGCACCGTGGGCGTCACCGGCCTGGGCGCCATGGGCACCCCCATGACCGGGCACCTGGTGGCCGCCGGCCACGACGTCGTGGTCCTGCGGCACTCCCTGCACAAGGCGGAGGGCGCTCGCCCCGTGGACGACCCCCGCCACATGGCGGGCCAGGCGGACCTCGTGCTCCTCATGGTCCCGGGCGCTCCCGAGATCGACACGCTGCTGCCGCACCTCGCGGAGGGGGCGGCGCAGAGGGACGGCGAGCGCGGCGGCGTCGTCATCGCGATCGGCTCCACCGTGTCCCCGGACGACGTCGCCCGCTGGCACCGCGAGTACCCGGACCTCGCGCTCGTGGACGCCCCCGTCTCCGGGGGCGAAGCGGGCGCGGTGCGGGGCGAGCTGTCCATCATGGTGGGCGGAGAGGACCGCGCGGCGGCCCTGGCCCTCGAGGTGCTCGCGGCGTGCGGGCGGCCCGTGCACCTGGGACCGCTCGGCGCGGGGCAGGTGGCCAAGGCATGCAACCAGCTGATCTGCGCCGCGGAGATCGTGGCCCTCGCGGAGGCGTCCGTGGTGGCCGAGCGCGCGGGGCTGGACCTGGCCGAGCTGCTGGAGCTAATGCAGGGCGGCTACGCCGGTTCCGTGGTCATGGCGGACAAGACCCCCAAGCTCGTGGCCCACGACTACTCGGTCTCCGCGCGGGCGTCGTTCGTGCACAAGGACGTCTCCGCCTACCTCGACGCCGCCCGCGCCACCGGCACCGCGTCCGTCCTGGGCGGGCCCCTGCGCGACGCCGCGCGGCGCCTCGTGGACGCCGGCCTGGGCGAGCAGGACTCGGCGGTGTTCCAGAGGTGGGTGGCCGAGCGTGGAACCGGAGAGGATGCCGCCGCCCCGCCCCCGAAGTTGTCCAGGACCGCCCGGACGGTCCCGGAGGACCGCTCCGACCAGCCCACCTCCTGGACGCCGGGCGCGGAGCGGGACCGGACCGAGGGCGAGCGGTGAGCAACCCCGAGAAGGACCCGCGGCCCACCGTGTGCCGCCCGGGACCTGCGCCGGCGCGCGGCGGGCTGCGCAGCGGCGTCGTCGTGGCGGACGGGGAGAACGGGCCCGTGGAGATCCTCGAACCCCGGGACGTGCCCCTGGGCGGCCCGCGCGGGATGACCGTGCGGCGCACCCTGCCGCAGAAGGGCCGGTCGCTGATCGGCGCCTGGTGCTTCCTGGACTCCTACGGCCCGGACCACGTGGCGGCCACCGGAGGGATGAGGGTCCCACGCCACCCCCACACTGGACTGGCCACCGTGTCCTGGCTGTTCGAGGGGCGCATCGACCACGTGGACTCCGCCGGGAACTGGGCCACCGTCCGCCCCGGAGAGGTGGACCTCATGAACGCGGGGCGCGGGATCACCCACTCCGAGTTCTCCACCCGGGACACCAGCGTGCTCCACGGCGTGCAGCTCTGGTACGCGTTCCCGGACGAGTCCCGCTTCGGGGAGCCGAGCCTGGACACCCACCGCTCCGAGCCCGTGGCGGGACCGGGGTACCGGGCCTGCGTGTTCATCGGCTCCCTGCTGGGGGTGGAGTCCCCCGTGGCCACGCGCATTCCGCTCACTGGCGCCGAGCTGCGGATCGAACCGCGCACCACCGTGGAGATCGACGTGCCACCCGGGCACGAGCACGGCGTGCTGCGCGTGGACGCTCCGCTCTCCCTGGACGGCGTGGAGATCCCCCGGCACGGCATCGGGTTCGCGGGCACGGACTCGCCGCTGGCGCCGGAGCGCACCGGGGTACCGGTGGGCGGGGCGGAGCTCGACGAGCTGCGGGGCACCGCCTACGACGACGGCCGCCCCTTCCCGCAGTTCGGAACCTTCCCACCCGGCCAGCCCGACCCGTTGCCCGCACCGGAGCTGCCGAACACCGTCCTGCGCGCGCGGGGCTGACCCGGCGGCGTCGCACGCCGCGCCGGCAGCGGCTCAGCGCCCTGGCGCCCCAGCCCCCGAGGCACCCCAAGACCCGCGGAGCGTCGTGCATTTGCTCCGTTAGTGCAGCTTCTCGGCCCCCGGCCTGCGTTTGCTCCGCTGATGCACTACCCCGCGGAACCAGTTGCGGGCCCGTGCGCGGCCCTCAGCCGGCGGGCCGGAAGCTCCACTTCTCCTGCGACTCGACCACCACCACCTGCTCACCACCGCCGACCTCCACGTCCACCGTCACCGGGGACGTCCCGTACTCGAACGCGGTGGAGAGCCCAAGGTCGTCGGCGTTGTAGACGGCCACCGAAGGGACGTCGTGCTCCGCGGTCACCTCCAGGGAGTGCGTGCGGGCCGGGCCCTGTGGCAGCCGGAAGACCCCGGGACCCTCCCCGGTCACGGTGGTGCCGCGCTCCATCCGGGGCACGGCGGAGAGCGGGTAGACCTTCACGTCCCACGCCATCCCGGAGTTGCCCTCCGGGTAGAGCACGGCGGTGTGGCGCCTGGTGCTCGAGGCGTTGACCAGCGCCGTCCCCGTCTGCCCCGCGCGCACCGAGCCCAGGGTCTCCGACGGCAGCCCGCCGGGACGCTCCGCGCCGGTGACGAACACGGAGCCGCCGTCCCCGCCGCCGGTGGCGCTCCACACCACCAGCAGCGGCTCGTCCCCGGCCGGGAGGGTCACGGCGTTCTCGGTCCGCTGCTCCAGCGTGAGCTCCTCGAACGTCCCGCTCTTCTGCACCAGGGGCTTCCCGCTCGGGGCCGGCAGTGCCCGGGTGCCCGCGGGGCCGGGGGCGGCCGCGCTCGTTGTCGGCCCCGCGCCCGTGGTGTCCCGCCCCGGTGACGACGCCGCCGGGCCGGGGCTCGTGGACGCGGTCCCCCGGGTGGGTTCCGCCGCCTGCTCCGACGTGGTGAGTGGTTTGGGCCCCTCGTCCCGGAGACCCCCGTCCCGGAGACCCCCGAGGGAGGCGACCAGCAGGTAGATCAGCACCGCGAGCACCCCCAGGCCGATCACCACACCCACTGCCACCAGGGCGATGACCACCCCGGGCGACACCCCGTTGCGCGACCGGTCGGCCGCACCCGGGGACGTGGCGTCACCCTGAGGGCCCGCGGGAGCCTGCGGATCGAGGCCGGTCGCCCCGGTGCCGCGGCCGCCCGGTCGGGGGTCGCGGGCGGTGGGGTCGTACGGCGTGACAGAGGGCTCCGAGTCGGCGGAGCTGGATGGGTCGTGCGGCGGGGGGCCGGGGTGGTTGCTCATGGACACCTCGTGCGTTAACAGTGGTGGCGTCATCCTCCCACGGCCCACCTCCGGGAGGACATAGGGTGAAGTCACCCCGCATCCGCAGTGTGCTGATGGATGCACAGTCTTCCGGCTGCCCCCCACATCGATAGAGGTTCTTGCGTCATGCGCTCCCGCCGCTTTACCGTTCTCGCCGTCCTCTGCGCCTCGTTCCTGCTCGTGGGCTGCAGCTCAGGGGGTGAAGCACAGAGCGGAGACGGTTCCGGGGAGCCGGCGGCGTCGCAGACCGAGCAGCCCAGCGCCACCCCGACCCCCGAGGAACCGGCGGAGCTGATCGGCGGGGGCACCACCATGTTCCCGGACCGGCGTTTCGTGGCGCTGTACGGGCACCCGGGCACCCCCGGGCTCGGCGCGCTGGGTGAGCAGGGACCCGAGGCGTCCGTGACCCGGGTCAAGGAGCTCGCCAAGAGCTATGAGCCCTACAGCGAGGAGAAGGTCATCCCCGCGTTCGAGATCATCGCCACCACGGCGTCTTCGGAACCGGGCCCGGACGGCAACTACTCCACCGAGTCCACCGTGGAGCAGCTCATGCCGTACGTGGAGGCCGCGGAGAAGAACGACGTCTACGTGGTCCTGGACCTGCAGCCGGGCCAGGCGGACTTCCTCACGCAGGCCAAGCAGTACGAGGAGCTGCTCAAGCGTCCCAACGTGGGCCTCGCGCTGGACGCGGAGTGGCGCCTGGCCCCGGGACAGCTGCCCCTGCAGCAGATCGGCTCCGTGGACGCCGCGGAGATCAACAAGACCTCGCAGTGGCTGGCCACGCTCACCCGGGACAACCAGCTGCCCCAGAAGTCGCTGATCCTCCACCAGTTCTCCATGTCCATGATCGAGAACCGCCAGGCGATCAACACCCAGCACCCCGAGCTGGCGTTCGTGCTGCACGCGGACGGGCACGGCACCCCGGACCTCAAGACGGGCACGTGGAACGCCCTGCAGGAAGGGCTGCCGAAGGGCATCCGCATGGCGTGGAAGAACTTCTACGACGAGGACACGCCCATGTACACGCCCCAGCAGACCTACGCGCTGGACCCGAAGCCGTGGTTCGTCTCCTACCAGTGACCGCGTGAGCACCAGGTCGGGGGCGGACCCCGGCGTTCGCCCGGGGAAGAAAACCGCCGTCCATGTCTTCCCATCGAATCGGCGGGGGACTACATTGTGAGCACCTGTTCGCTCCACGGAAGGAAACGCTTATGGGACTCGGTGACAAGATCAGCAATGCTGCGGAGAAGGCTTCTGGTTCCGCCAAGGAGAAGCTGGGCGACGCCACGGACAACCGCGATCTGCAGGCCGAAGGCGCTGCGGACAAGGCATCCGGTGGCGCCAAGCAGTCCGTGGAGAACGTCAAGGACGCCGGCAAGAACCTCAAGGACGGGCTGAGCTGAGCTCCGCACCCGCAACCTTTCAACCGGAAGGCCCTCGCGATGATCGCGGGGGCCTTTCGCATGCCCGGCCCGCTCAGCGCACCCCGTAGCGCCGGCGGACGATCAGCACGCTCACCAGGGACAGCGCCGCCACCGCGGCGTAGTAGATGCTCGGGGAGGTCAGGGAACCGGTCGCGGAGATCAGCCACGCGAGCACCAGCGGGGCGAAGCCGCCGAACACGGTGACCCCCACGTTGTAGGCGATGGACATGCCCGTGGTGCGGATGGCGGTGGGGAACATCTCGCTCAGCAGCGCGGGCATGGGCCCGAAGTACAGCGCCATGATCAGCCCCAGCACCACCTGCACCGCGGTCAGGGTGGCCACCGTGGGGACGGCCACGAGCCACAGGAACAGCGGGTAGACGGCCAGCACCCCCACCAGAGCGGCCACCAGCATGACCTTGCCGCAGCCCACCCGGTCCGCGAGACGCCCCACGAACGGTGATCCCACCAGGGTCACGAGACCGGCCACGATCCCTCCCACGTACGCCGCCCACGAGGGCAGGTCCAGGTTCTGGATGGAGAACGTGGGCATGAACAGGATCGTGTACACGGACATCGAGGCCAGCCCCACCACACCGGACGCGGTGAGCCACCGGCCCGCGGAGTGCACGATGGTCTGGGCGAGGGGCCCGCGGCGCCCGTGCGGCGTCGTCGTCCCCGGGGCCGCGCTCCCGTGATCCGCGCCGGAGGACGACGCCGCCCGCGCCCGCGCTTGCTGCAGCGCCTCGAAGTCCGGGGTCTCGTCCATGCGCAGGCGGATGTACAGGCCCACGGGGCCGATGAGCAGGCCGAACAGGTAGGGCATGCGCCAGCCCCACGAGTACAGGGCCTCCTCGCTGATCAGGGTGTGCAGGCCGAAGCCGAACGCGGAGGCCAGGAACATGGACACACCCTGGGTGGCCACCTGCCACGAGCCGTAGAAGGCGCGCTTGTCCGGGGCGTTCTCGATGAGGAACGCGGTGGCCGTGCCGAACTCGCCGCCCGCGGAGAAGCCCTGGATGAGCCGTGCCACGAGGATCAGCAGCGCGGCAGCGGGACCGATCATGGCCGCGGTGGGGGCCACGAGCATGATGAGCGTGCCCAGCATCATGAGCCCGATGGTGAGCGTGAGCGCCGGGCGGCGACCGTGACGGTCCGCGTAGGAGCCCAGTACGAGCGCGCCGATCGGGCGGATGAGGTAGGAGATCGCGAACGTGCCCAGGGTCAGGAGGGTGCCCGTGACCCTGCCCACGGACTCGGACTCGAAGAACAGCTGGGAGATGACCACCGCGAGGGACGAGTAGACGATGATGTCGAACCACTCGAGGGCGTTGCCGATGGAGGAGGCCACCACTGCGCGGCGTGCCGTGGCGCGCTGCTCGTGGGAGACCTCGTGGGGGACGGGGGTGCTGGCGGCCGTGGTGCTCATACTTGCACCGTAAACCATTTCGCCCAGGCGGCCCCGGACTCGTGACGCCGCGTGACACACGGCCCGGTCCTATGCTGGAAGGCGGAAACCCGTTCAGACGCGGCAACAGGGAGGACCCCTCATGATCTTCATCGTGGTCAAGTTCGAGGCCAAGGACGAGTACGTGGAGCGCTGGCCCGAGCTGGTCGCCGAGTTCACGGAGGCCACCCGCCAGGAGCCCGGCAACAAGTGGTTCGAGTGGTCCCGCAGCCTGGAGAACCCGAACGAGTTCGTGCTCGTGGAGGCCTTCGAGGAGGACGCCGCGGAGGCCCACGTGAACTCGGAGCACTTCCGGAAGATGACCGAGCAGTTCCCGCAGTACCTGGTCAAGACCCCGCGCATCATCTCCCGCCAGATCGAGGGCGACGGCTGGGAGGAGATGGGCGAGGTGCAGGTCTCGAACTGACCCGGCCGCCGCGGTGAGTGCAGAGCCCCCGGGAGGGGACCCCGGCAGCGGCCTCGCGGGCGTCGGTGGAACCGGATTTACCGGTCCCGGCGGAGCCGAGCACGCGAGCCCCGACGGCGCGGGCAGCACGGGCGAGTTCCTCGTGGGCCTGGACATCGGCGGCTCGCACACGCGCGGGGTCCTGTTCCACCGGCGGACACCCGTGCGCGAGGCGCGCTCCGGGTCCGCGAACGTGCAGAACGTCCCCGCGGAGCAGGCACGCGCGTGCCTGGCGTCAGTCCTGTTCGAGCTGGGAGCCCCGCCCACCACACCGGTGGTCGCGGGCTCCGGCGGCGTGGACACCGCGCACGACGCCGCTCGGTTGGCCGGTCTCATCCGTTCCGCCGGCTGCCTGGACCCGTCCGCGAGCGTGACGGCCGTGCACGACACCCGCCTGATCCTCGCCGCCGGTGGTCACACGTCCGGGATCGCGCTCATCGCGGGAACCGGCTCGGTGGCCTGGGGCGTGGATGACTCCGGCCGCGAGGTGCGCTCCGGTGGCTGGGGGTACCTGCTCGGCGACGAGGGCAGCGGCTACTGGATCGGCCGGGAGGCCGTGCGCCACGTGCTGCGGCGGTCCCCGCAGCCCGTTGCCGGGGATGACGGGGAAGCGCTCACCCGGGTGGTGCTGGAGCACGCCGGGGTGGCCGAACCCACCGACCTGATCGGCGCGTTCCACGACCACCCGGACCGGACCCACTGGGCAGGGCTCGCGCGACCCGTGTGCGAGCTGGCCGCCTCGGGGGACGCCGCGGCCTCCGAGCTGGTCGCGGCCGCCGCGGGTCACCTCTCGGACCTCGTGCTCACGGTGGCGGGCGCCATGGCCGAGCCGCTGCCCGTCGTCGTGGGCGGTGGGCTCACCGGGTCCGCGGTGGGCCTGCACGTGGCGGAGCGGCTGCGGGAGCAGGGCCTGGCCGTGACCCTCCTGGACCGCGAACCGGTCCTGGGGGCGCCGCTGCTGGCCCGCTGCGCCCCGGACTGACCGCGCAGGCCGAGACCCGTGGCTCCGCCCTGACCCACCACGACCGCGACGCATGACGAGGCCCCGGGAACGGGCCGCCCGGCGTCGTCGTTCCACAAAAAGATGCGTACGCATGAAAAACCGGGTGCCTCCCGTGGGAGGCACCCGGTTCGGCACGCGCGGACTCAGCGGAACGCGCCCACCCCCGTGAGCTGCTGGCCCAGGATCAGGGAGTGCACCTCGTCCGTACCCTCGTAGGTGCGCACGGACTCCAGGTTGTTGGCGTGGCGCAGCGGCGAGTAGTCCAGGGTGACGCCGTTGCCACCCAGGATGGTGCGGGCCTCGCGCGCGATCTTGATGGCCTCGCGGCAGTTGTTGAGCTTGCCCACCGAGATCTGGTGGTTCTGCAGCTTGCCCGCGTCCTTGAGGCGACCGAGCTGCAGTGCCAGCAGGAAGCCCTTGTCGATCTCCAGCGCCATGTTCACGAGCTTCTGCTGCGTCATCTGGTACCCGGACAGGGGGCGGTCGAACTGCATGCGCTCCTGGGAGTACGCCAGGGCCGCCTCGAAGGAGTCGCGCGCGGCGCCCATGGCCCCCCAGATGATGCCGTAGCGGGCCTCGTTCAGGCAGGAGAACGGACCGCGCAGCCCCTTGGCCTCGGGCAGCATGGCGGAGGCCGGCAGGCGGACGTCCGTGAGCTCGATGTCGCACTGGATGGACGCTCGCATGGACAGCTTGGCCGTGATGGGCGTGGCTTTGAAGCCCGGGGTGCTGGTGGGGATCACAAAACCCCGGACACCGTCATCGGTCTGCGCCCAGATCACGGCCACCTTGGCCACGCTGGCCAGCCCGATCCAGCGCTTGGCGCCATTGATCACCCAGTCGTCCCCGTCCTTGCGGGCGAAGGTCTGCATGGACGAGGGGTCGGAGCCCGCAGTGGGCTCGGTGAGGCCGAAGCAGCCAATGGCCTCACCCGCGGCCATCTGCGGCAGCCACTCCTGCTTCTGCTCCTCGGAGCCCCATTTGTAGATGGCGCTCATGGCCAGCGAGCCCTGCACGGACACGAACGTGCGCAGACCGGAGTCACCGGCCTCCAGCTCCGCACCGGCCAGGCCGTACTCCACGGCGGAACGCCCGGCGCAGCCGTAGCCCTTCAGGTGCATGCCCAGCAGTCCCAGCTTGGCCATCTCCGGGACGATCTCCAGCGGGAAGACGGCGTTGTCGTACCACTCGGCGATGTTCGGCTTGATGGCCGAGTCCACGAACTCGCGCACGCTGTTGCGCAGCGTGATCTCTTCTTCGGACAGCAGGGAGTCGAAGCTCACCAGGTCCATGACGTCTACAGCATTCAGTTCACTCATGGGTCCACTGTATGACTGCGGACACATCGCGAGTAGCCGGGCACTGAGCCTGATTTCTCACATCTGCCGGTCCCGGGGCTCCCGCAGCCACTGCACCATGGTCTCGGTGTCCTCCCCCAGCTGCGGCGGAGCCTGCGTGGGAGAGGCCAGGGGCGGGGTCCACTGCGCGGGGTGGCGGAACTGGCGGCCCACCGTCTTCCCGGAACGGTCCTGCACGTCCACGGTGGGTTCCAGCCCCAGTTCCTCGGCCAGTGCCACGCCCTCGTCGATCCCGGCCACCTTGCCCGCCGGGACGCCCGCTTCGGTCAGCGCCTGCTGCCACTCGGACGCCGTCCTAGCGGCGAGCGCCTCCTCCAGCACGGCAGTGAGTTCCTTCCGGTGGGCCACCCGTTCGCCGTTGGTCGCGTAGCGCTCGTCCTCGGCCATCTCGGGGATCCCCAGGACCTCCGTGAAGCGGCGGAACTGGCCGTCGTTGCCCACCGTGACCGTGAGCGGCGCGTCCGCGCACTGCAGCATCTGGTACGGCACGATCGACGGGTGGTCGTTGCCCATCCGCTGCGGCACCTTCCCCGCCCCCAGGTACGCCTGGCCCTGGTTGACCAGCGCGCCCTGCAGGCTGGACAGCAGGCTGACGTCGATGTGCGCGCCGCGGCCCGTGCGGCGTCGTTGTTCCAGTGCGGCGAGGGTGCCGATCGTGGCGTCCTTCGCAGTGAGCACGTCCACGAGCGCGACGCCCGCCTTGGTGGGCTCGCCGTCCGCGGGACCGGTGATGCTCATGAGCCCACCCACGGCCTGGACCAGGAAGTCGTATCCGGGCATGTGCGCGCCGCCCGCGGTGCCGAATCCGGAGACGGACACGTAGACCACGCCGGGGTTCTCCGCGCAGATCTCCTCGTAGCCCAGGCCCAGCTTGGCCATGCCCCCGGGCTTGAAGTTCTCCACCACCACGTCCGCGCGCAGGGCGAGCTCACGCGCGAGCTCGCGGCCCTCGTCCTCCCGCAGGTCCAGGCAGACGGACTCCTTGTTGCGGTTCACGGACTCGTAGTACGTGGGCCCGGTCTCGGAGAACGGCGGGCCCCACTGGCGAGTGTCGTCCCCGGTTCCGGGGCGCTCCACCTTGATCACGCGGGCACCCAGATCCGCGAGCGTCATGGTGCACAGCGGCCCCGCGAGCACGCGGGAGAAGTCGGCGACGAGCACGCCGTCCAGGGGCAGGGAATCGGTCACGGGGTCCTCCTCGGGTCGGGGTTTCTCCCCACTCTATGACCGGGGCCACACTGGTCGGGCACCCGCCCGGAATTACGGGGACGACGACGCCGCTCGCGCCCGCTCCGCCTTATCCCGCCCCGTCCTGCGTATCGGCTCAGCCCAGCTCCCCCTGCGCCACCCGCCGCAGGGTGGCGGTGAGCATCTCCAGCCCCGCGAGCATGTCCTCATCCGACGTGAACTCGTACTCGTTGTGCGTGATGCCCTTGTGGGAGGGCACGAACAGCATCACGGTGGGCAGCACGTCCTTCACGTTCGTGGAGTCGTGCCCGGCGAGCGTCATGATCCGGGTGTGCGGCAGGTCCAACTCCGTCACGACCTCCTGGGCAAGGCCCAGGCCCTCCGGGGCGTACTCCAGCACGTCCCACGCGTGGCGGTTCACAGTCTGGATCTCCACGTTCGCGGCGCGGGCCGCCTCCGCCACCTCCCGGGCGAAGTGCTCGTCCGCGGCGCTCAGGCGTGCGGCGTCCGGGCTGCGCAGGTCGATCACCAGGCGCGCCTCACGGGCAACGGCCACCGGGGAGTTGGGCTCGATCAGCAGTTCCCCGCAGGACGTGATGACATCGTGCTCCAGCGCCACCTTCCGCGCCGAGGAGATCAGCAGCGACGCCCCGAGCAGCGCGTCCCTGCGGTCCTCGATGAGCGTGGACCCGGTGTGCGCTTGCTCCCCCAGCACCAGCAGCTCGTACTTGCGCACGCCCCACGTGGCCTCCACCAGCCCAATGGTGAAGCCGTCCTCCTCCATGGACTTGCCCTGCTGGATGTGCAGCTCCACGTACGCGGTGGCCTCCGGGATACTGCCCTCGCCGCGCTGCCCGAGGGCGTCCAGCGCCTCGCGCACGCTCACACCGGCGGTGTCCCGGACCTCGAGCGCCTCCTCCAGGTCCCGCTTGCCGGTGTACACGGAGCTGCCCATCATGGACGGCTTGAAGCGGCAGCCCTCCTCGTTGAACCAGTTCACCACGCACAGGTTCCGGCTCAGCTCCACCTCCCCCGCCGACGCCGCCCGGAACAGTTCCGCGCACGCGTGCGCCCCGGCGAGCACGCCGTACGCGCCGTCGAACCGGCCGGCCCGCGGCTGCGAGTCCAGGTGCGAGCCCACCAGCACGTAGGGCGCGCCGGGCGTGTGCTCGAACAGGCCGAACTGGTTGCCGATCGCGTCGTAGTGCACCGTGGCACCCCGCGCGGTGAGCCAGCCCGCGAACCACTGCCGGTTCAGCCCGTCCGCCTCCGTGGCGGCCTGGCGCTCCACACCGCCGGAGTCCAGCCCGCCGTTGCGGGACATCTGTGCGAATGCGTCCAGGAAGTCGGAGCCGTGCTGCTGGGTCATGAGGGAGCCTCCCGTGGCGCGTCGGAGCGGAGCGGGACCCCGCCGGTGATCGTGAGGCCATGCTACGTGCCGGGTGTGACGCGCATCTCGTGCGGAGCGCGTCCCCGATCAGCCGACGCGGCGGGGACGGGCAGCGGGGCGACCCTCCCTGGGATCGGCCGACGGAGCGGACACGCCAACCTGCGCGCCGCTCCGGCCCTCTCGTCTCCCGTGCCCGGAGCGATCGCCGGACGACGACGCCGCCCTACCCCTCCCGCGGGCGCCGCACCGCTTTCTCCACGCCGCTGGCGACGAGCAGCGCGCACGTGAGCCAGATGGCACCACCCGGACCGAACGGGGCGGCCACCGCACCGGCGGCCACAGGTAGGACCACCTGCCCCAGCCGGTTGCCCATGAGCCGCACCGCGAGCGCCGAGCCGCGCCACGTCCCTGGAACGGCGGTGGAGATCAGGGTCATGGTCAGGGGCTGACCCAGTCCCAGGAAGAAACCACCCACGGCCAGGAACAGGGCGGCCCACCAGAAGCTGTCCAGTAACAGCGGGGGAACGATCAGCGCCAGCCCGGAGGCCAGCAGGCTCGCAATCAGCAGCGCGCGGCGCGAGAACCTCCCGGACAGCAGCGGCAGCAGCAGGCGGGACGCGATCGACGCCAGCCCGCGAGCGCCCAGGAGCACACCCACCACGGAGGGGGCCACCCCGGCCTCCTCACCCACCAGGGGCAGGAACGCGGTGAGGATGTCGATCATGGCCAGCAGGGACAGGGACGCCACCATGTTGGACATGACCCCCGGGGTCCGGAGGATGCGCAGCACGTCGGGGCGCTCGTCCGCCCGGGGCTCGTGCTTCGCGGCGCTCGGGGCGTCGTCCCCTGCGGTGCCGGACGTCGTCGCAGAGGGGTCCGGGGCCGAGGTGCCGTGGGGTGCGGGGGCCGCTGCGGCGTCGTCGTCGGAGGGCGCCCCTGCACCGGGACGGCGCGAGGCGGGGCCCAGGCGGAAGGCCAGCAGCGGCGCGGCGAGCACCGTGACGAGCACGCCGATCCACAGGCTCTCGTTCACGGCGGCGAGGCGCTCGGGGGAGGTGACGTCCGAGCCGTGGCCCACGATCCACCCGCCGAGCGCGGGGCCGATCATCTGGCCCGCGGAGAACGCGGCGGTGAACCAGCCGAAGCCCTTGTCCAGGTCCCGGTCCGCGGCGTAGCGGGCTATCGCGGTCTGCCCGCCGATCGTGAAGCACAGGTGCCCCATGCCCAGCACCGCGCTGGCGGCGAACACGAACCACACGGAGTTAGCGAGCGCGAGCCCCACCCCGGCCAGCGCCAGGAACCCCACGCCCGCGAGGATCAGCAGGCGCAGCTGCGGGATCCGGTCGGACATCCGCCCCAGCCACAGGGCGGTGACCAGGGGCAGGAGGGCGTAGGCGGCGGTGGTGAGGCCGACGACCACGGGGTCCGCGCCGAGCCCCAGCAGCTTGTACGAGGTAATGGGACGGAACAGGTTCAGCCCGGACTGGGTGAGCACCGCTGCGGCCACGAGGACCCACAGCCACGTGCTGGACCGGGGTGCGCGGATAATCTGGGCCATGCGCTCCAGAGTAGGCACTCCGGGCCCGGCAGGATCAGACGCCGGACAGCGGATGACGTTCCACGGTGGTGTGCAGCGCCCCTCCTGACCGCCCCTCCCCCAGTTCCGAGGCCACCAGACGGATCTCGTTCACGGTCCACTCCGGGCCCTCGTAGACGGACAGGGCGTGCACCACGTGGGCCAGTTCCGGGCCGCTGTGCGCGCGGACGCGGGAGCCGCGGCGTCGTTCTTTCGCCTGGCGTGCGCGCTCCGTGCGTGAGGTGCGGGCCACGGTGAGGTGCGCGCGCTGGCGGGCGCGCTCGTCGGGGTCCAGGGAGCACGCGTGCATCAGCTCCGTGAGCTCGGCGGTCTGTCCGGCCACGCCCACCCACAGAGTGGTCCCGGAGAAGGAGCCCGCCCCGTGCAGGCTGACGCGCAGCGGCGGGAACGAGCGGGCAACCTCCCGCAGGTGCTCCGAGAGGTCCGGCACGGCTCCCTCCGGCTGGTCCCCGTAGAACGCGAGGGTCAGGTGCCACTGCTCGGGATCGCCCCAGCGCAGGGCGGTACCCGTCAGGGCGCGCATCTCTGCCAGCGCGTTCACCAGGTGCTCACGGGCGGCGCGGGGAGGGTGGGCGGCGGCGAAGAGCCTCATGGGAACCACTGTAGGCCGGGCACCGGCGGCCCGGGCAGTGCGGAAGGAGCCCTGTCCAGGCCGCGCGGTGCTGGCTAGTGTGAACCCACTGCGCGTGCCCGCCCGAGACACTCGGCCCGACCCGGGCCGGAGCCCGCCGGAGACAGGCGGAGCACCGACCAGCTACGAAGGAGACCGACATGTCATCCGCGATGAAGTTCTCACTCTCCCTGACCCTGGTGGGGCTCGTCGGGTTCCTGGCGAGCTACGGATGGCTGATGCTCGACGCCCAGAACCCGGAGGGCGGGGCGAACATCGGTGCCGGCATGGCCTGTTTCCTCACGGCGGGGCTCACCGTGGCCGGCCTGCTGTGCGTCCTGGCCACGTACCTGTCCCGCTTCACCGTGGGCGAGGGTGAGTGACGCCCGATCATGCGCCGTGTCACCGCCGCGGCAGCTCCACCAGCTCCACCGCCGTGAGCGCGCCCGCGTCCGCCGTGACCCGCATGTAGCTGCAGTACGGCTGACGGCGCCGGTCCGTGGGGGATCCGGGGTTCAGCAGGCGCATCCCGGAGGGCGCCTCGGTGTCCCACGGGATGTGGCTGTGGCCGAACACGAGCACGTCCGTGTCCGGGAACGCCGCGTCCATGCGCTTCTCCCGGCCCTGCTTGGCCCCGGTCTCGTGGGTCATGGCCCAGCGCAGGCCCTCGAGTTCCCACAGGGCGGTCTCCGGCATCTCGGCGCGCAGCTCGGGGCCGTCGTTGTTGCCCCACACGCAGATCAGCCGGCGGGAGCGTTCGCGCAGCGCCTCGAACGTGGCCAGGTCCACCCAGTCACCGGCGTGCACGACGACGTCCGCGGCCTCCACCTCCTCCCACACCTGGGCCGGCAGGTCCTTGGCGCGCTTGGGCAGGTGGGTGTCCGCGAGCAGCAGCAGTGAAGTGGCCATGCCGCCATTGTCCCGGACGCACCGCCACCCGCACCCCGAACATGACGGATCCCCGCCGGAATGCTCCGGCGGGGATCCTCGGGTCAGCGGTGGTGCGGCGCGCTCAGCACTCAATGACGTTCACGGCCAGGCCGCCGCGGGAGGTCTCCTTGTACTTGATCTTCATGTCCGCGCCGGTTTCCCGCATGGTCTTGACCACCTGGTCCAGGGAGACCTTGTGGATGCCGTCCCCCTGCATGGACAGCCGCGCGGAGTTGATGGCCTTGACGCTGGCGATCGCGTTGCGCTCGATGCACGGGATCTGCACCAGCCCGCCCACGGGGTCGCACGTGAGCCCCAGGTTGTGCTCGATGCCCATCTCCGCGGCGCACTCCACCTGGCGGGCGCTGCCGCCCAGCACGGCGCACAGTCCGGCCGCCGCCATGGAGCACGCGGAGCCCACCTCACCCTGGCAGCCCACCTCGGCACCGGAGATCGAGGCGTTCTCCTTGATCACGATGCCGATGGCCGCCGCGGTGAGCAGGAAGTCCACGATCTTGTCGTCGCACGCGTCCTCCATGAACCGCGTGTAGAAGTGCAGCACCGCGGGGATGATCCCGGCCGCACCGTTCGTGGGGGCGGTGACGATGCGCCCGCCGGACGCGTTCTCCTCGTTCACCGCGAGCGCGTACAGGTTCACCCAGTCCATGCCGTACAGGGGGTCGTTGCCGGGCTCCTTGGCCAGCAGCCGCTTGCGCATCTCCGGCGCACGACGCCGCACCTTCAGTCCCCCGGGCAGGGTCTTCTCCTCGCGGGTGCAGCCGTTCTCCACGCACTCCTGCATCACGGACCAGATGTGCAGCAGCTGCTCGCGGGTCTCCTCCGCGGGGCGCCACGAGAGCTCGTTGGCGGCCATCACCTGGGCGATGGACAGGTTTTCGGCCTCGCAGATGGCCAGCAGCTCGTCACCGGTGCTGAACGGATACTTGACGGGGGTGGTGTCCTCCACGATCTTGTCCGCGCTGCTCTTGGAGTCGTCCACCACGAACCCGCCGCCCACGGAGTAGTAGATGCTCTCGCGGATGACCTCGCCGGCGGCGTCGTACGCCGTGAAGCTCATGCCGTTGGGGTGGGTGGGCAGGGACTTGCGGCGGTGCATGATGACGTCCTGCGCGCGGTCGAACGCGATGGCGTGCGTGCCGTCCAGGCGCAGCTCGCCCTGCTCACCCGCGAGCGCGACCTTCTCGTCCGCGAGGTCGGTGTCCACGGTCTCCGGGTCCTCACCCATGAGGCCCAGGATCACGGCCTTGTCCGAGCCGTGGCCCCAGCCGGTGGCCCCCAGGGAGCCGAAGAGCTGGGAGTGGACGCGCGTCACGGAGTCCAGCAGGGCGTCGTCGGCCAGACCCGCCACGAAGAGCCGGGCGGCCCGCATGGGTCCCACGGTGTGGGAGGACGAGGGTCCGATTCCCACCGAGAACAAATCCAGAACACTGAGTGCCACGTCCACATCTCCCCACTGTCGGACTCCGCCGAGGGCGCGGATGGGCCACTGGGAGTCGTGTGATCGTGCGCCCCGGGAGGGTCCGCACGGAACGGATCCACGGTACGTGGGTCCCCTGGGGCGGGCAACCTCCCCGGGGGTGGACCGGGGCAGACGCCCATCACTCGCGAACGGTGCTGCTGGCCCCTTGTCGGAACCTCGGAGAGCATGCGAGCCGGGTGGCCGGACATGGTGTGGGGCACGTCACCCGGGTCGTAGAGTGGCCGTGGATCAGTACCAATGGAGGAGCCACCACCATGTTCGGAGAGTTCGACGCCCACGCCATCGGCTCCACTGTGCTGCAGGGAGAGAAGGTGCGCTTCCGGGAACTGCAGGACCGCGACCTCCCGGACCTCGTGCGGTGGTGGCGCAATCCGGAAATGGCGCTGTTCCAGAACCTCACCGTGACACCGCAGCCGGAGAACGCGGTGGTGGAGATGTACCGCGGCTGGTCCACCAACACCAAGCCCGGCAACGTGGGATTCAGCGTGGTGGACCGGGAGACGGACGTGCTCGTCGGCCACGTGACGCTGTACGGGGCGTCGTTGCCCACACGAGCCGCCACGCTGGCCGTGCTCATCGGCGCGGACCACGTGGACCGGGGGTACGGGACGGATGCCGTGCGCCTGCTCACGGACTTCGGGTTCATGGAATTGGGCCTGCACCGGATCGAGCTGCGGGTCTTTGACTACAACGAGCGGGCACGAGCCGTCTACCGCAAGCTCGGATACACCGAGGAGGGAACCCGTCGGGCGGTCGCGTTCCACCACGGCGAGTTCCACGACGAAGTGATCATGGCCGTCCTGGCGGGTCAGTGGTTCACCTGCCCTACCGGAGCACACGGACCGTCCGCCTGCGGATGACGCCCGGAGAGCACCGGGTCTGAATTTGTTCTCCCGGTGCTGGGTGGCCGATCGGCCAGGGAAAGAGTGGCCAATCGACCATTGCTCCGATGATAACGATCGCATTACGGTGTAGGAGCCCCCGTTGACCCGCCTCTGACCTGCGGTGATGGTTGAATCCGCGTCGGCAGGTGCCCAGGTGGTGGCTGCCGGGCCGGCGTTCGTGGACGCGGGAACCGGCGTCTCCTTGTCATTCGTGAAATCCTCGGATTTCCCCGTGATCAGAATGAAGGTTCCCCTCATGAGCAAGAAGAACGCCTTTTTCGCAACAGCAGCCGCGGCGGCCGTCGTCCTGGGCACGGTGTCCCCCTCCGTGGCCGCCCCGGCGCAGGCCCCGGCGCCGTCGAAGAACACCGTGAACCAGCAGGCCAAGGTCCTGGACGTCTCCGGCGGCGACTACGTGGTCATGCTGGAACTGCCCGCCTCGGCGTCCAGCGCCCCCAGGAGCGCGGCCGCCAAGTCCGCCGTGGCCAGCACCACCCAGAAGCAGGCGGACAAGTGGCAGGCCAAGGGTGTGAAGGTCAAGCACCAGTTCAAGAGCATCGGCGGCTTCACCGCTGACCTGACCCCCGCCCAGGTGAAGGCCCTGGACGCAGACCCGGGTGTCGCGGTGGTGGAGAAGAACAAGACCGTCAAGGCCACCGCCACGCAGAACCGAGCCACGTGGGGTCTGGACCGGGCCGACCAGCAGGACCTGCCGCTTAACGGCTCCTACACCTACAACGCCACGGGTGCGGGTGTCACCGCCTACATCATCGACACCGGCGTGCGCGCCACCCACTCGCAGTTCGGTGGGCGCGTGGCCCCCGGCGTCACCGCGATCGAGGACGACTGGGGCAGCAACGACTGCGCCGGCCACGGAACGCACGTGGCGGGCACGGTGGCCGGCTCCACCTACGGTGTAGCCAAGTCCGCGAACATCATGCCCGTGCGTGTCCTGGGCTGCGACGGGACGGGCTCCACCGCGGGCATCGTGGCCGGCATGGACTGGGTCTCCTCCAATGCCAACGGGCCGTCCGTGGCCAACATGAGCCTGGGCGGCGGGATTTCCTCCGCCATGGACAGCGCGATCAGCCGGATGACCCGCGCCGGTGTGATTCCCCTGGTGGCCGCGGGCAACGACTACGACAACGCCTGCAACTACTCCCCGGCCCGCGCGTCCGCCGCCATCACGGTGGGCTCCACGGACCGCTGGGACCAGCTCTCCGAGTTCTCGAACTGGGGCTCGTGCGTGGACATCCTTGCCCCGGGCACGGACATCACCTCGTCCTGGCCCTCGAGCGACAACGCCACCAACACGATCTCCGGCACGTCCATGGCCACCCCGCACGTGGCGGGCGCGGCAGCCCTGTACCTGCAGCAGCACCCCAACGCCTCGGTGACCGAGGTGGAGCGCGCTTTGAAGAACTCGGCCACCCGCAACACCATCGACTACGTCAACGGTTCCCCCAACCTGATGCTGAACACCACGGCACTCACCGGGGCTCGCTGACCCTCACTGCCAGTTGTCGTTGAGCACACGAAAGCGGCCCACCCCCTGGGGTGGGCCGCTCACTCGTCTTTGCGGGCGCCCACGGGTTGGCCGACGGCGCCCGCCCGGCACTCGAGTGCACGTCGCCGGGACCACCCCGGCCGGTGCCTGGTCACAGGGGTTCGGCGGTGACAGCCCAGTTGTCGGTGAAGGTGATGGACCCGTCCGCGTTCTGCCGGCCCTTGCAGGTGATCAGCACCAGCCGACGCGGCCCCGAGGTGTCGGTCAGCGCCACCCTGTCGGCGAGTTCCGACTGCGGGATCTCCGTCCTGTCCGTGACACGCCACGAGGTCAGCTTCCCGGACCGGTCCGTGAGGTAGACCTCCATCCCCGCAGAAGTGTTGTACAGGTTGGACATGGGCGCCCAGGAGCCGTCGGACCAGTTCACGTGCCCGGCTACCACAGTGGTGCCTGCGGCCGCGGTGATTTTCGCGCTCTCACGCAGCCACCCGGCCTGGAAGGAGACCGGCAGGTCCATCGACCGCCCGCCGGAACCGTCCGTCACGATCCCCCGGTCCACCACGGGAATCACCAGGTTGGCCTGCGGGACCATCAACTGACCGGGGCCCATGCTCCGCCAGTCGTGCCCGTCCGGTCCCAGCCCACCGCCCGGAGAGATCGAAGAGGTGTCCACCCCGGCCATGCCGTTCACGGGCCGGCCCAGCGCGTCAGCGCGGTAGTCGGGACCGAGAGTCCCGGAGACCTGCACATCACCCGGTGGCACGCGCGGGCCGGTCGGCGTCGCACTCAGCTGCGACGGACCCATCTGGTTGTTCCCGGCCCACGGCCACCGCAGGGCACCCGAACCGGTCCCGAGCAGCGCCATCACCACGGCCGAGACCACGAGTACGGCAGCCGCGCCCACCAGCAGACGGAACACCGCTGTTCGGGTTCGTGACATCTCAGCCACCACGCGCTCCTTCCAACCCACGGGGTGGGGCCGTGACCCGGGGCACCCCCGGGGTCACAGCCCCATCCTCTCGCCAGGGCGGCTCAGCGACCGCGACTACGACGACGCAGCATTGCCGCGCTCACACCGGCCGCCCCACCCAGGACCACCAGAGCAGCAACCACCCACCAGGTGCGCGAGTCCGAGACCACACGGTCGAAGCCGGTCTTCACATCCACCCCACCGGCACCACTCGAGGGGGTGGACCCTGGACCACCCGGCCCCGCAGCTCCATCAACAGGCCCAGCACCCGGGGTCCCGGGCACCACCGGGGAATCCGGTGCGGGATCTGTGGGTGACGGGTCCCCCGGCGCCGGAGAAGTCGGCTCCGAGGACGGCTTGCCCGTAGGAGACGGCTCCGGGCTGGGCTCATCCGTCACCGAGGGTGAGGGCACCGGCTCACTCGGCTCCACAGTCGGTTCCGGAGACGTGGGCTCCGGCGACGGTTCCTCCGTGGGAGAGGGCCCAGGCGTCGTCGGCTCCGGGGACGGCTCCTCCGTCACCGACGGAGACGGCACCGGAGACGTGGGCTCCGGGGACGGTTCCTCTGTAGGAGACGGCACCGGGCTCGTCGGCTTTGGGGACGGTTCCTCCGTGGGAGAGGGCCCAGGCGTCGTCGGCTCCGGGGACGGTTCCTCCGTGGGAGACGGCCCAGGCGTCGTCGGCTCCGGGGACGGTTCCTCCGTGGGAGACGGCCCAGGCGTCGTCGGCTCCGGGGACGGTTCCTCCGTCACCGACGGGGACGGCACCGGCACCACTGCCCGCAACGACACCGCGGTGCGGGCCGTGGCACCGGCCTGCACCGCCGACAGATTCACCGGGTTCTCCGAGAAGTCCCCGTCCCACTCGAACCCCGCCGGCGCCTCGGGGCGCTGGAACGTCACCACGCAATCATCGTTGCGCCACACGGTCTCATCCAAGGACACCCGCCCGGTGGTGCTGCCCGCAGCCACCCGCACCTCGGCATCAGTGGTTCCGGAGGACTTGCACACCATCTGAGCGGGGAACACCAGATCCTGGTCCAAAGACGCACCCGCCGGGAGGTTCACCGTGACCTCACCGAAAGTGGGCACCAGGGTGTTGGCCACCCCGAAGTTCACCACCGAGGTGTTGGACCCCGGAACGGTGTCCCCGGACGCCGCAACCGTGGTGGTGATCGGATACGACCTGCCCTCCACCACACCGGCCGAACCATTGACCCGGATCCGCACACTGTCCCCGGTCCCGAGAACCGGGATCACACCGGTGACCGCACGGGTGGCGGGGTCGAAAAAGAACTCCGGGCAGGTCACGTTCTGGGTCGAGGTCTTGGTGACCACCTCACAGGTGATGGTGTCCCCCGCGGCAGGATCGAAGACGTACCCATTAGCAGGAAGCACCATGGAGAACTTCGTATCCCGGGCCACACCGCCCTCATTCGACACCGTAGCTGTGACGGGGAATGCACTGCCTGCCTGCGGAGTCAGTGTGGGTACCGCGGTTTCCGCCGCAACATCGTTGCAGCCAACACGCTGCTCTGTGTCGTCCGCCCAGTATCCCGACCCCGCTCTGAGCGTGTAGCTGGTGGTGTAGCTGCCGGGCTCACCTGACGGGCACACACCGTCCAGCTGGACCGGGGCGGAGGCGATGAGGACGAGACTTTCCCCTGGTCCCAGAGCAAAGGTGTAACCCCCGCCCAGAGCACTTTGGAACGTCGAGCAGTCCCCCGAGCTCTCCCCAGGAACGCACGTCACGTCCCTGGGGAGAAAGTAGGAGAAGCCCTGGGGCCTGGAACCCGGCGACACGCCCAGGACAGCCTCTGTCACAGCTGTATTCGAGTTGTTCGTGATGACCACCCTGTCCACGGTGTCCTGCCCTGAATAGACCACCTCCGGGGACGTTCTATCCGCAGTGATATCCAGAACTCCCTCACCGCAGTCCGGGAGGTCGGCAATGACGTAGTCAACCAGGGTGCTCTCTCCGGTCAGGGGTTGCTCACCCACTCGGATGTTGTTTGCATTGACCGAGTTGACGCCCGTACCGCCAGCTCTGCAGGTGGCGCCCAGTCGCATCGGGATCGAGAGCACCAGCCGTGACCCAGCCGGCAGCTGCACGTCTTCAACGGCAAAACCATCCGCCGTGACGGCCGTTCCGGTGACGCCAGGCGGGCACGGTGCCGACGATTCCGCAGCGCAGGAGACGCCACCGGTGGCGGTGAACCTAACGTAACCCGAGTGGATGAGGGTGTCGACGAGTGAGCCCACGGACGCGGGGGTGTCATTGGGATTCTCAACTGCGATGGTGAAGGTCCGTTCCTCACCGGAAGGGGCGCTCGGCTGGTCCACCGTCTTGGAGAGGATCAGCGGACGGGGGCAGAGCGAGCCACCCCCGGTCACGAAGAACTCGGCACTCGAGTAGCTGTTCCCCTGCACCTCGTACGGCGCACCGGTTGAGGTGGCCTGCTGACGGGGGTAGAACTGCGAGGTCACAGTGCCCGCCCTGGATGATCGGTTCAGATCGCACGACCGCTCGACGGTGAGTGTGGTGGAGAAGACGATCTTCTGCCCGGGAGCCAGGTCTACTTTTGCACCGTCGAAGGGCATGCGGGCACGGTTGTCCCCCGTTATCGAAACCTTTCCCAGGCTGTCAGCAGGGCAGGGAATCTCGGAGGATGTCGCACATTCGGTGGTTCCCTCGAAGGAGTAGCTCGCGCCGTCGGCCGGCCCCGATGTGCCTTCGAACAGGCCGCGGAGATCGAAGTTCTCGACAGCCACGGGCCCCACGTTCTCGAACGTGGTGGTCACCGTGACCGTTCCCCCGCTGGCCACGGTGGTGGGAGAGACCGTGGTGGTGGTGTTGACCTGCGCCTGGGCCAGCGCGGTGTTCTGCGTGGAGGTGTTGGAGGAGGGATCCAACTCCGTCACACCGGTGGGAGCGGTGATCGTGGCAGTGGCCGTGGCGGAGGACCCTGCCCCGAACGTTCCCCTGACCGTGATCACGGCGCCACCGTTGCCGGGGAACTTCGTCAGGGTTCCTAATGCCCTGCCATTGGCCACGGTGAAGGTTCCACACACTGCTCCCGCCGTGGGGGACCCGCAGGTGACCGTCACACCGGTTGCACCAGCGGGGGCGGTGAAGTCCACCCGGGACCCATCAGCAGCCGAGGGCCCCAGGTTGGAGACCGCGATGGTGTAGGTGAAATCCACATTCGGGGAGGACTGTGCCGGTCCGGTCAGGTTGACCTGCAGATCGGCCTGCTCCGCGGCCTGTGCGGCCGGAGCGATCCCGAGAACAGATGCTATGGCCAGCAGCAGCACAAGGAAGAGGTGGGAGGTGGTGCTGAGGGTTCTACCCATGATGGATCCGCCCGATCGCCCCTGCAGGGGTGTGGTGCCGACGTAGACATGTGCAGAGTAACCTGCTAGGCATTCGTCATTCTGACGGGAGGTGTATAAGCACTTACATGACACTGTCCACTCTTAGGGGGACACGTGCCCCGAAGTTCACGCCCGGGCTCAGCAAGGCTCGCCACAGCAACCTCACCCCGCCGCGCGGTGCGCCTCCTCCAGCGCGTCCGCGGCGCGGATGAGTCCCAGGTGGCTGAAAGCCTGGGGGAAGTTGCCCGCGAGACGCCCCCGTGCGACGTCGTACTCCTCCGAGAGCAGACCGAGGTCCGAGGCGAAGCCCACCGTGGTGCGCATGAGCTGCGCGGCGTCCTGGACCCGTCCGGAGCGGGCGTACTGCTCCACGAGCCAGAAGGTGCAGATCACGAACGGTGCCTCCTCGCCGGAGAGCCCGTCCGCAGACTGCCCGCCCGGGGAGGTGCGGTACCGGCGCAGCTGCCCGTGCTCCACCTGCAGATCGCGCTCGATCCGCTCCACGGTGCGCAGCATCGCCGGGTGGTCCGGGGCGATGAAGCCCGTCTGGGGCAGCTGCAGCAGGGAGGCGTCCACCTCGGTGCCGCCGTAGGTCTGGGTGAAGATGCCCAGCTCCTGGTTGTAGCCCTTCTCCCAGATCTCGGTGTGCAGCCTGTCCCGCAGCCGGGTCCAGCGCTCCACGTCCCCCGCGAGGCCGTGCTCACGCACCGCCCGCAGGCCCTCGTTGAACGCGGTCCACATCATCACGCGCCCGTGGGTGAAGAACTGCGGCTCCCCGCGCATCTCCCAGATCCCGTTGTCCGGGGTGTCCATGTGGAGCTCGCAGAAGGACATGAGGTTGCACTGCAGGCCCCACGAGTAGTCGTTCTCCTTCTGACCCGCGTCCCGCAGAGTGGCCAGGGCCATCATGACCTCACCGGCCACGTCCGCCTGGTACTGGTCCTCCGCGCCGTTGCCGATCCGCACCGGACGCGAGCCCTCGTAGCCGCTGAGGTGCTCCAGCTGGGACTCGGTGATGTTGCGGCGCCCGTCCACGCCGTAGAGGATCTTCAGCTGGTCCGGGTTCCCGGCGACCGCGCGCAGCAGCCAGTCCCGCCACAGCAGTGCGCCGTACTCGTGGCCGCGCTTCACGAGCGCACCGATGGTCAGCGCGGCGTCCCGCAGCCACGTGTAGCGGTAGTCCCAGTTGCGCTCGCCCCCGAAGTCCTCCGGCAGACCGGCCGTGGGCGCCGCCACGATTCCCCCGGTCTCGGAGTGGGTCAGGGCGCGCAGCACCAGCAGGGAGCGCTTGATGATCTCGTGGTACTCGCCGTCGCAGTCCACCGCGGAGGCCCAGTCCGTCCAGAACGTGTGCGTGGCCCGCTGCGCCCGCTCGGGGTCAGCGGGCACCAGCAGCTCGCGGTAGGACTCGCTCCACGTGAGCACCCAGTCCAGCTGCTCACCGGCCTGCATGCGGAACGTGCCGCGGTGGCCCCGGCGCAGGCCCTCCAGCACGCGGATGTCCGCGCCCGGGCCGTGGGCGGCGTCGTGCTCCACCGCCACGTCCTTGCCGTCCCGGCCAAGCTGGTAGGGCTCCAGCTGCGGGCCCGTGAGCAGCAGCGCGTCCGGGCCGGCGACGGCGAGCAGCCCCTTCCCGTCCGTCTCCCCGGACCGCGCCTCGTGCGCGGCGCGACGCACACGCTCCCGGAAGTGGCGGTACCAGTGCGTGGCGCGGGACTCCCCCGCCGCGCCCTCGGCGGGCATGTTCCCCGCTGCGGCTCCGGTCTCTCGGGTACCGGTCTCCGGGTCCTGCGCGGACGACGCCGCTCCCCGCGTCCCGTCCGCCGCGTGCGGGGCGTGGGTGGTGCCCACCGGGTGCGGCTCGGAGGGCGAGTCCTGCATGTGCGCGCAGTCGTCCCCGTTGGAGTGGCTGCCCAGGTCCACGCGGCGCACCCACGGGGTGATGCGCCCGTAGTCGAAGCGGATCCGCAGGTCGTGCTCCACCTCCACGGTGCCCTCCAGGCATTTCACACGGCGCACGAGGTCTGCGTGGTCGTCACTGGGCGGCAGGAAGTCCGTGACGAGCACCCGGCCCGTGGGGGTCCGCCACTCGGTCTCCAGGATGAACGTCTCCGGGACGTACCGGCGGGAGACCACCTCCCCATCCACCGCACTGAGCTTCCAGCGCCCGTTGTCCTCGTCCCCCAGCAGCGCGCAGAACACAGCGGGAGAGTCGAAGCGCGGGAAGCACAGCCAGTCGATGCTGCCCTCCCGCGAGACCAGGGGGCCGGTGTGCAGATCGGCCAGCAGGGCGTAGTCCTCCAAGGGGGTGCTCATGGGGGTCATTGAAGCACCGGTGCCTGGGGGCGGGTGCACCGTCACGCGCTCATGGAGCTAGCTGCGCAGCGCCTTGAGAAGGTCGACGAGCTCATCAGTAGTCTTGTACTCGAACCCGTCGATGAAAACCTCATCACCGGTCTGGCCGTTTTTGAACGTGACATCACACCGCCGAACGTCCTGCGGCCTCCCCTCCCCACGTGCCCACTGCCGGAGCAGGTCTAAAACCTGCAAGGCAGCGCCGAAAACATCACCCGCGCTCACGCTCTGGATCGTGAAGTAGGCGACTGTGACGGCATCGGCGATCTCGCCAGGACCGACCGCGTAGCCGACACCGGAAGTAATTCTCTCGAAGCCAAGGTCTTCGACGGCTTCGCGGGTCTCCCGCGTTGCCGCACTTTCCGTTCCAAACAGGAAGTACTCGCCCGTGATTTCCATGGGAGTCCGATCTGTCAAAGGCCCCGAGCTAACGGGGCACGTTGAACCAGCTAGAGGTTTCCAATGGTAAATTAGCGCCGCCATGATTTGAACTTTCGGATCCAGCTGAACCGGAAAATCTGGGCTCAAGGAGCGCGACCCCCCTCACCCCCTACCCTGATCCCATGGACAACATCAAGACCCTTGTGATTCTCGGCGCCTCCGGCGACCTCACCGCGCGCCTCCTGCTCCCGGGGCTGGGCTCGTTGCTGGCCATGCAGCCCGAGCGGGAGATCACGGTCATCGGCTCCGCCAGGGACGACTTCCCGGGTCCGCTCGGCCCGGACGACGACGTGCGCGCGGAGACCTGGGAGGAGACGGTCGCCAAGGCATTCTCGTCCGTGGACGCCACCGGCCCCGCCGTGGACCACGCCCGGGAGAACACGCGGTGGGTCTCGTGCGACGTGACCGAGGCGGCGGACCTCGAGACGCTGCTGGGCGGCGTCGTCGGCCCCGTGTGCCTGTACTTCGCGCTGGCCCCGGCCATCACCAAGGAGGCGTGCGCGGCCCTGGCCGAGCTGGACTCGCTACCCGAGGACCTGTACCTGGCTCTGGAGAAGCCCGTGGGCACGGACCTGGACTCCGCGCGGGCGCTGAACGCCCAGGTGGCGCAGCTGGTGGACGAGGAGCACACGTTCCGCGTGGACCACTTCCTGGGCATGCCCGGCGTCCTGGACATCGTGGGGCTGCGCTTCGCCAACCGGCTGTTCGAGCCCATCTGGGACCGGCGGCACATCGAGTCCATCGAGATCGTCTTCGACGAGACCCTGGCGCTGGAGGGCCGCGGCGAGTTCTACGACTCCACCGGTGCCGCACGGGACATGCTGCAGTCCCACCTGCTGCAGGTCATGGCGCTGACCATGATGGACCCGCCCTCCCGCTTCGACCCCGTGGAGGTGCCCGCCAACACCGCGCACATCCTGCGGGCCACCCGGCTGTGGGACGAGGAGTCCGCGATGCACGCCGCCGAGCACCCGGGGATCACCCCGGTGGTGCGCGGCCGGTACACCGCCGGAACGGTGGGCGGCCACGAGGTGCCGGACTACGCGCGGGAGAAGGACGTGGACCCGGAGCGGGAGACCGAGACCTTCGTGCAGGTGACCCTGGAGGTGGACACCTGGCGCTGGAACGGGGTGCCCGTGACGCTGCGCTCCGGCAAGGCCCTCGGCAACCCCGCCCAGCACATCCGCGTGACCTTCCGCCGCCCGCCGCACGAGTACCGGGGCTGGCCGCACCCCATCGCCCCCAATGCCCTGACCGTGGGTTTTGAGGAGGAGCACGTGCAGCTGGAGGCGAACGTGGGCAGCCCCTTCGACTCCCGCGGGATGAACCGCCTCACGCTGTCCAGCGGCGTGCCGGAGCCCGGGCTCACCGCGTACGGCTCCGTGATGCGCTGGATCCTGGACGGGGACCCCACCTTCACCGTGCGCGCGGACGCCACAGAGGAGGGCTGGCGGATCATCGACCTCATCCAGCACGCCTACGACACGTGCGCGCCCCTGCAGGAGTACCCGGCGGGATCCGCCGGTCCGCAGACCGCCTGAGCCCACGCTCCGCCGCCACCCTTCCGGGGGTGGCGCGCATGCGAGCACTGGACGACCAATTTTTCGTGACTTATTCATAAACATGTCCCCCTGTCGGTAGGTCGTGCCCCCGGCGGCCCCCGGAGTCTGTTATCCAGGAATTGCCCAGGATCACGTGCTGGGCACCGGCTGCAGACACCAGGGAGAGATGACCATGCCTTCATCGGCGCACGATCCGGCGGGCGAGGCCCGGGAACCGGACCCCAATACCACCGGGGGTGTTCCCGCCGCTGAAGGCACGGGACACCACCGGGACGAGACCACCTCCGCCGCGAGCGACACGGAGCAGACGCGGGCGATGCCGCCCGTCCAGGGCGCCGACCGCACGGGCGAGGCCCACCAGACCAACGGTGCCGCCGCGAACGGCACCGCGGGAGCGCCGTCGCACGCTCCCGCCGCGAGCGCCGGGGCACCCGCCGCCGGCACCGCCACCACCGCAACCGCCGGTCAGCCCGGCGCCCCCGCCTACACACCCCCCGCCGCACTGGCGAGCATGACCTCCCGACACTGGTGGGTTCCCCTGGTGGCGGGTCTCGGCGGCTACGTGGGCACGGTCGTCGGAGCTGCCATCGCCCTGGTGCTGAGCATGCTGGGTGCGGCCATCTCCGGAGACTCCAACGGCAGTTTCGCGGACCAGCTCAACGACCAGGTGGACGACCTCAGTGGTGTGGACCCCGGAGCGTCCAGCTGGAAATGGATCTTCTTTGCCCCCTTCCAGCTCGCGGCCATGGCTGCCCTGACCCCCCTGCGGCTGATCATGTCCTCGGAGGACGATCGCCTGTCCGGGGGCATCGCTGTCCCGCAGTACTTCGCGCTGGCGTGCGGCGTTGCCGCCGCATGGTTCCTGGCCCGCAAGCTTTCCGCGTCCCTGCGCGTGGAGAACCGTGTGGTGCAATGGCTCATGGCCGCACTGGGCGGCATCAGCTGGGGCCTCGTGGCCCTGATCGTCACCGCGCTCACCTCGCTGCAGACCAACACCTCCATCTACTACACGGATGTGCGTGTGCGCATCACGGCCGTGGGCGGCCTGCTGTTCCCCGTGCTGTTCGTGGTGGGGCTGCTGACGATTGCGTCCGCGCTCAACGCCCGCTCCACCCAGACCTCCCCCGGCCGCGTGGTGATCGGCGCCGAGCGCACCGCTCCCGGCCTGCTGCAGGTACTTCGTCCCATGGCGGTGCAGTTCGCGGTGTTCGGCAGCCTGGCTGGCCTGGGCCTGCTGATCTACGCATTCGTCAAGGGCGGCGCCGTTCTCGGCTTCTCCGCCCTGCTGTGGCTGCCGCTCGCCGTGGGCTGGTTGTTCGTCATGGGCCTGCTCTCCGCGCTCTTCGCGGGCGGACAGGCGGCCTCCTTCGCAGACTTCACGGGGGGTTCCGGCACGGCCTACCTCTGGACCGACGCCGTGGTGCCCGTGTGGGCCGTGGTGCTGATCATCGCCCTGGCCGTGCTGTCCGTCGTCTGCGCGGCTCTCACCTGGGCCCATGTGCGCCCCGTGGACCAGCGCGTGGCCCGCAACCCTTTCTCCTGGGCCGTGCTGCCCCTGGCCTACTTCCTGCTGGGCCTTCTGCTCATGTGGCTGCTCCGGGTGTCCGGGTCCTTCATCGGTGAGGGCTCCGACACGGCTTCCGCGGGCTTCAGCGTGCGCCCGGCCGGCTGGACCTGCCTGGTCTTCCTCCTGTGGGGCGTGGTCATCGAGCTGCTCGCGCGCTTCGTGGCCCCCGCCTTCATGCCTGTCCCTTATACACATCTGACGCTGCCGACGACGGAGGGAGTGGGG
>NZ_RCOM01000069.1 GCF_003667225.1 Kocuria rhizophila | reverse complement strand
CGGCCGGGGCCGGAGGGAATTGAACCGATATCGCAGGTCAGTTCACCTGCCCGGCAATATCGACTCTGGACAGTGGTAACACTGGGGACATGAAGCACTCGATGAAGAGGCATCAATCTTCGGGTCGTTGCAGGCCGGTATCGCTAGCCGTCGCCGCTGCTGTAGTCGTGGTGTTCGGCGCAGGATGCACCGTGGACCACCGGGACGCAACCGCGCCGAGCACGGCTCCTGCCTCTCATTCCTCGTCACGCGCATCCTCCGCGACTCCGTCCGTGACGCCGTCCCCCACGGCGTCGACTGCGGTTCCGACGTCAAGAACGCCGACCGCGGCGCAACCCACCGGGACCGTGAAATCCATGCATCCGGCGACCCCGACCCCGATTCCTGGCGTGACCACCGGCCGATCCTCGGGAGGGCCGATCCCGGGGATCCACATTGCCACGGAAGAGCAAGCCCTGGAGTTGATTGGCAAGGTCGACGGGTTCAATCCCGACATCTGCTACATCAGCGACAAAAACCCCGATGGATCATTCACGGTCACAGGACAGTCCAAGTCCATGACGGGCCAGGGCGGATCCGGCACCACCGGGGTGTGGACGGTATATCAGGACGGCTCTTACCACTTCGGTCAGGATTTAGCTGACGGTTGAGCGGCGGCATGCGATCCGGGCGGTGCACTGGGGTGGAGCACCCTTCGCTCGTCACGCTCTGACCTCCTGGGCAAGGAATCCCTAAGCCCAGTACCCTTGGACGTCCCCCCTCCCCCGATCGGACGTGACGAATGGACACCTCGCCCACTGATCCTGCTCCGCGAGTCCTGTCTCGGCGCACCCTTGCCCGCGGCCTCGCATGGTCAACCCCCACACTGGCGCTAGCCGCCGTCGCACCGGCCTATGCGGCGTCCAGCACCTGCAGTCCGACGCTCACCTCCCAGGGCGGCCTGATCTACGGCTGGGGCGGCACAGGGGGAAGTGGGACCACCACGCAGACCATGACCGTGGGGGCCGAGACCTACGTGTACGGTCTACCCGCGGGCGTGACGGTCGTGAAGATCACCTACCAGTGGTGGATCATGAACCGTCAGGGTCAAGACTCGTCAGGGCCGGGAGCCTTCTGGGTGGGCAATCGCACCTCGAGCCGCAGTACCGAAAACCGCTCGGCCATGCCCTACACCACGGGTAGCCGGGGTTGGCGTGGCAGCCTCGCCAACACAGTGAACAACACCTCAGTGATGTTTCCGGACGGCACCTCATACCCGGCCTGGGACCTGAACTTCCTGTGGAATGGGAGCAATGGCGCCAACGGCACCTATTCGAGTGGCACCGACGGGTGCACCAACTTCGTCAGCGGACCGTCCGGGCGTTTCGGCGTGACCTACACCGGTGTCACGCCTCTGGCCCGTTGCCCCAGTCCCGACGGAACCATCCCGAACTTCAACACCATCGAGGTCACCCTCTCGAACGGGCAGGTGCTCAACACTTCAATCACCAACAACGGCGGATCCACCTGCAAGTGAGGGGAACAGACCGGGAGCGGTGAGGTAATGCTCCTCGCGAGACACCTGGTCAGCAACCACACCTAACGTCCATCGTGTGGTGCCCCACTCGACCCCCCCTGTCTGGCATCCCAGACACAACCCCCTCCAGAACCCGTGACCCCCGTCACCGCCCGTGGTCCCATGGACTCATTCCCCGTCCGCGGCCTCACGCGCCCCGGACCGACCCGCACCAGGAGGCACCTCATGGCACTGCCCAACGCCCGCCCCGTCCGCGCACCCCGCGGCACCGAGATCAGCGCCAAGAGCTGGCAGACCGAAGCGCCCCTGCGCATGCTCATGAACAACCTGGACCCGGAGGTCGCTGAGCGTCCGGACGACCTGGTGGTCTACGGCGGCACCGGCCGTGCGGCTCGCAGCTGGGAGGCGTTCGACGCCATCGTGAAGACCCTCAAGGAGCTCGAGGACGACGAGACCCTGCTGGTCCAGTCCGGCAAACCGGTGGGTGTCTTCCGCACCAACAAGTGGGCCCCGCGCGTGCTGATCGCCAACTCCAACCTGGTGGGCGACTGGGCCACGTGGCCCGAGTTCCGCAAGCTCGAGGACGAGGGCCTCATGATGTACGGCCAGATGACCGCCGGGTCCTGGATCTACATCGCTACGCAGGGCATCTTGCAGGGCACCTACGAGACCTTCTACGCCGTCGCCCGCAAGATGCACGAGGAAGGCCGCATCCCCGAGCCCACCCTGGCCGGCACCCTGACCATCACCGGCGGCTGCGGCGGCATGGGCGGCGCCCAGCCGCTCGCCGTGACGCTGAACGGCGGCGCCTGCCTCGTCGTCGACGTGGACGAGACGCGCCTCAAGCGCCGCCAGTCCAAGCGCTACCTGGACGAGGTGGAGACGGACCTGGACACCGCCCTCGCCAAGGTCATGGCGGCCAAGAACGAGCACCGGGCGCTGTCCGTGGGGTACGTGGGCAATGCCGCGGACGTGTTCCCGGAGCTGCTGCGCCGCCACCGCGCGGGCGAGATCTCCGTGGACGTCGTGACCGACCAGACCTCCGCGCACGATCCCCTGTCCTACCTGCCCACCGAGTTCACCGTGGAGCAGTGGGACGCCGAGGCCAAGGCCGATCCCATCGGCTTCACCAAGAAGGCCCAGGAAGCCATGGCTGCCCAGGTCCAGGCGATGGTCGAGTTCCAGGACGAGGGCGCCGAGGTCTTCGACTACGGCAACTCCATCCGCGACGAGGCCCGCCACGCCGGCTACACCCGCGCGTTCGAGTTCCCGGGCTTCGTCCCGGCGTACATCCGCCCGCTGTTCTGCGAGGGTCTCGGCCCCTTCCGCTGGGTGGCGCTCTCCGGCGATCCCAAGGACATCGAGGTCACGGACAACGCCATCAAGGAGCTCTTCCCGGACAACAAGCACCTGCACGAGTGGATCGACGCCGCGCAGGAGCACGTGGAGTTCGAGGGCCTGCCCGCGCGCATCTGCTGGCTGGGCTACGGCGAGCGCCACAAGGCCGGGCTGCTGTTCAACCAGCTCGTGGCCGAGGGCAAGGTGTCCGCGCCCATCGTGATCGGCCGCGACCATCTGGACTCCGGTTCGGTGGCCTCGCCCTACCGCGAGACCGAGTCCATGAAGGACGGTTCGGACGCGATCGCGGACTGGCCGCTGCTCAACGCGCTCACCGCCGCGTCCTCCGGCGCCACCTGGGTCTCCATCCACCACGGCGGCGGCGTGGGCATCGGCCGTTCCATCCACGCGGGCCAGGTCTCCGTGGCGGACGGCACCGAGCTCGCCGCGCAGAAGCTCGAGCGCCTGCTCACCAACGACCCCGGCATGGGCGTGATCCGCCACGCGGACGCCGGCTACGAGCGCGCCATCCAGGTGGCGGACGAGCGCGGCGTCAACATCCCCATGCACAACGATCTCGCGGCCACCCGCCAGGCGGACCAGTGACCGGGCGCCCCACCTCCCCCACCGGGGACGACGACGCCGCACGCGGGCTCCGCGCCGATTCTCACCCGGGTGCCGCCTCCTCGGGGACGGCACCGGGGGCGACCAGCGACGCAGCCCAGCCGGGCGCGCGGTCGCACCGGGCGGCGTCGTCCGCCGGCGGGTCCGAGCTCATCACCGGCATCGGCGAGCTGCACACGGTGGACCCCGCGCGAGGTGAGGACTCCGTGCTCCGGGACGCGGCCGTCGTCGTCGAGAACGGGCTGATCGCATGGGTGGGCCGCGCCTCCGAGGCGCCCGCGGCGGACCGCGCCGTGGACGTGGAGGGGCGCGCGGGGCTGCCCGGCTGGGTGGACTCGCACACGCACCTGGTGTTCGCCGGGGACCGCGGGGAGGAGTTCGCCGCGCGTATGGCCGGCGAGGCATACGCGGCGGGTGGCATCGGCGTGACCACGAACGCCACCCGGGAAGCCAGCGACGAAACCCTGCGCGGGCTCGTGGCCGGGCGCGTGCGGGATGCCGTGGCCGGTGGCACCACCTACCTGGAGACGAAGACGGGCTACGGCCTGGACGTGGAGCAGGAGCTGCGCGCGGCGAAGATCGCCGCGGACGCCGCGGACGAGGTCACGTTCCTGGGTGCCCACCTGGTGCCCGAGGGCGTGGACGCGGACGAGTACGTGGAGACGGTGTGCGGGCCCATGCTCGAGGCCGTGACCCCGTACGTGCAGTGGGCGGACGTGTTCTGCGAGCGCGGGGCGTTCAATCCGGAGCAGTCGCGCCGCGTGCTCGAGGCCTGCCGGGACGCGGGGCTCGGGCTGCGGGTGCACGGCAACCAGATCGGCCCCGGTGAGGGTGTGTCCCTGGCCGTGGAGCTGGGGGCGGCGTCCGTGGACCACTGCAACTTCCTCTCGGACGAGGACGTGGCGGCGCTGGCCGGCTCGGGCACCGTGGCCACCGTGCTGCCGGCGTGCGACCTCTCCACCCGTGCCCCGCTGGCCCCGGCCCGTGAGCTGCTGGACGCGGGAGCCACCGTGGCAATCGCCTCCAACTGCAACCCCGGCACCAGCTACACCACGTCCATGAACTTCTGCGTGGCCACTGCGGTGCTGCAGATGGAGCTCACGGTGGACGAGGCCATCCGTGCCGCCACGCTCGGCGGCGCCAAGGCGCTGCGGCGGGACGTCTCCACCCCGGGCCGGCCCGCCGTGGGCCACCTCGCGGTGGGAACGCGCGCGGACCTCCACGTGCTGGACGCCCCGCAGGCCGTGCACCTGGCCTACCGCCCCGGCATGCCCCTCACGTGGGGCGTGTGGCGGGCGGGCCGCCGGGAGGTCTGAGCCGGAGGCCCTGCGGTGTTCCGCGGGGCCTCTGAATCGGGCACCATGCGCAGGATCTCGCCGCAGACCCTGCCGGAATGACCACCACCCACGATTCACCCGTCACGAGGATGTGAAATGAGCACACTCCAGGAACCCGCGCGCACCAACCGCGCCGATGTGCTGCGCTTCGTGCTCTACAGCGCCATCGGCATCTTCATGTTCTTCGTGCCCGTCACCATCGGCGGCAAGAGCACCATCCCGTTGGACCACATCGTCACGTGGCTCCGGGAGAACGTGGGTGCCGCCGTGCCGTACTACGCGCTGGCGGTGATTCTGGCCGGCACGGTGTTCCCGTTCGTCACGGGTTCCTGGCGGGCCTCCCCGGTGAAGATGGTGTTCGCGTTCCTGAACATCCTGGGTCTGGTGGTCGGATGCGCCCTGGTGTTCGGCGTGGGCCCGGACTGGCTCATGGCCAAGGACATGGGCCCGTTCCTGTTCAACTCCCTGGTGATCCCGGTGGGACTGATCGTGCCCATCGGCGCCGTGTTCCTGGCCCTGCTGATCGGGTACGGACTCATGGAGTTCATCGGGGTGTTCCTGCAGCCGGTCATGCGCCCGGTGTGGCGCACCCCGGGCCGTTCGGCCATCGACGCGGTGGCGTCCTTCGTGGGCAGCTACTCCCTGGCGCTGCTGCTCACCGACCGCGTCTACCGGGAGGGTCGCTACACGGCACGGGAAGCGGCCATCATCGCCACGGGCTTCTCCACCGTGTCCGCGAGCTTCATGGTGATCGTGGCCAAGGCCCTGGACCTCATGGACCACTGGCTGCTCTACTTCTGGCTGGCCCTGGTGGTCACCTTCCTGGTCACCGCCATCACCGTGCGGATCCCGCCGCTGAGCCGCATCCCGGACGAGCCCTACCCCGGTGTGGAGCACCAGCCGGAGAAGCTGGTCACCGGCAGGCGTTTCCACCACGCGTGGGCCGAGGCGCGGGAAGCCCTGCACACCGCCCCGAGCCTGGGCCGCAACGTGTGGGACAACCTCCGGGACGGCCTCCGCATGGCCATGTCCATCCTCCCCTCGATCCTCTCGATCGGTCTGATCGGACTGGTGCTGGCCCGCTACACCCCGATCTTCGACTGGCTGGGGTACCTCTTCGTTCCCTTCGCGTGGATCGTGGGGCTGCCGGAGCCACTGCTCGCGGGCAAGGCGTCGGCCACGGGCATCGCGGAGATGTTCCTCCCCGCCACCCTGGTGGCCGGGCAGGAGTCGCTCGTCCTGCGCCTGGTGATCGCGATCGTCTGCGTCTCGGCGATCATCTTCTTCTCCGCCCTCGTGCCGTCCATCCTGGCCACCGAGATCCCGGTCTCCATCCGATCGCTGGTGGTCATCTGGTTCGAGCGCGTGGCCCTCACCATCCTCATCGCCACTCCGCTGGTGCGGCTGCTCACCTAGTGCGCAGCACCCGCGGCGCACATGCACGGCACCGCCCTGACACACTTCTCCCGAACCGCTCCCGACCGGAAGGACCCTTCCCCATGCCCCTCTTCGACACCGACCTCCCCACCACCGTGCAGCTGGGCTCCTCCGGCGTCACGGTGGGTGACGTGATCGCCGTCGCCCGCCACGACGCCCGCGTGGAGCTGACCGACGAGGCCCGCGAGCACGTCGCGAGGGTGCGCCGGAACATCGATGAGCTGGCGGCGTCGGATGTGCCCGCGTACGGGATCTCCACCGGATTCGGCGCGCTGGCCAACAAGCACATCCCCCTGGAGAAGCGCACCCGGCTGCAGAAGTCCCTGGTGCGCTCCCACGCCGCGGGCACCGGGCCCACCGTGGAGCGGGAGGTGGTGCGGGCGCTCATGTTCCTGCGTGCCAAGACCCTGGCCTCGGGGCACACGGGCATCCGGGTGGAGACCCTGGAGACCATGCTCGCCGTGCTCAACGCGGGCATCACCCCGGTGGTGCACGAGTTCGGCTCACTGGGCTGCTCGGGTGACCTGGCACCGCTCGCCCACTGCGCGCTCGTGCTCATGGGTGAGGGCCGCGCCGTCGGACCGGACGGCACCGAGCGTCCCGTGCCCGAGCTGCTCGCCGAGGCCGGGATCGAGCCCGTGACCCTCGCCGAGAAGGAGGGCCTGGCGCTCATCAACGGCACGGACGGCATGCTGGGCCAGCTCATCATGGCGCTGGCGGACCTACAGAACCTCCTCACCGCCGCGGACATCACCGCCGCGTTCTCCGTGGAGGGTCTGCTGGGCACGGACCGCGTGTTCGTCCCCGAGCTGCACGAGCCGCTGCGCCCCCACCCGGGCCAGAAGTATGCCGCTGCGAACATGCTCAAGGTGTTGGAGGGCTCCGGCATCGTGGCCTCCCACCGCGTGGGCGACGACCGCGTGCAGGACGCCTACTCCCTGCGCTGCGCCCCCCAGGTGGCGGGCGGCAGCCGGGACACCGCGGCGTACGCCCTGACCGTCGCGCAGCAGGAGCTCGCCGCGGCCGTGGACAACCCCGTGGTCCTGGACGACGGCACCGTGAGCTCCAACGGCAACTTCCACGGCGCGCCCGTGGCCTACGTGCTCGACTTCATGGCCATCCCGATTGCGGACCTGGCGTCCATGTCCGAGCGCCGCACCGACCGCATGCTGGACCCGGCCCGCTCCAACGGCCTGCCCCCGTTCCTCGCGGAGGACCCGGGCACGGACTCCGGGCTGATGATCGCGCAGTACACCCAGGCCGGGCTGGTCTCGGACATGAAGCGCCTGGCCGCCCCGGCGTCCGTGGACTCGATCCCCAGCTCCGCCATGCAGGAGGACCACGTGTCCATGGGCTGGCACGCCGCCCGCAAGCTGCGCCAGGCCGTGCTGAACCTGCGCCGCGTGCTCGCCATCGAGCTGCTCTCCGCCACCCGCGCGATCGCTCTGCGCGCGCCCCTGGAACCGGGCGCGGCGGCGTCGGCGGTCATCGCGGACCTGGACGGCCGCGTGGGCGCGCCCGGCGAGGACCGCTTCATGGCGCCGGAGATCGAGGCGGCCGAGGAGTACGTGGCCTCGGGACGCCTGGTGCGCACGGTCGAGTCCGCGGTGGGCCCGCTGAACTGACCGGCACGCGCGGGGGCGGGGCACGACGTCGCCCGCGTGCGTCCCCCGCGCACGGCCTGTACGCATGGGGCCGGGGGCCGCGTCTGAGGAGAGGTTCTGCCGCCGGAAAGTGCGTTTCCGGGGGCAGAACCTCTCCCTGCGCGTTGAGGCGAACGCGGGTCAGCGTTCGGACCTGTCCCCTCCGCAGACCGAGTTGTATCGTGGCTCACACGCGCGAAGGGAGCGTCCATGCCCGTCTACGAGTTCCGGTGCGAGGCCTGCGGGCCGTTCGACGCCCACCACGCCATGGCCCAGGTGCCACGCTCCCAGGACTGCCCCGCGTGCGGTGCGGACGCGCGGCGCGTGTTCTCCGCGGTGGGGCTGTCCCGCGCGAACTCTCCCCGGGCACGCGCGATCGACCGCGCGGCCCGCACGGCTGACGCGCCCGACGTCGTCCACTCCCTGCCCCGCCAGCCCGGCGCCCCCGGAGCGGCCCCTGCCGTGACCCGGGACCCCCGGCACGCGAAGCTGCCGCGGCCCTAGCTTCCCCGCACTGCCGCGCGGGAACCGCCCGCGGGGCTCTCCAGAAAGGTCACGGACCATGCCAGAAGTGATTTTCCCGCTGGACTCCACCAAGCCCTTCACCGAGCAGAAGCTGACCGGCCACAACCGCTGGCACCCCGACATCCCGCCCGTGGCCACGCTCAAGCGCGGGGAGAGCTACCGCATCGACTGCCGCGAGTGGTTCGACGGCGCCATCAAGAACGACGACTCCGCGGACGACATCCGGGACGCCCCACTGAACCGGGTGCACGCGCTGTCCGGGCCCTTCCGCATCGAGGGTGCGGAGCCCGGCGACCTGCTGATCGTGGACATCCTGGACGTGGGTCCCATCCCCCAGGAGGAGGGCCCGCTGGCCGGACAGGGCTGGGGCTACACGGGAATCTTCGCGCAGAAGAACGGCGGCAGCTTCCTGGTGGACCAGTTCCCGGACGCGTACAAGGCGGTGTGGGACTTCCGCGGCGGCGAGTGCACGTCCCGGCACATCCCCGGCGTGAAGTTCACGGGCATGGTCCACCCCGGCCTCATGGGCACTGCGCCGTCCGCGGAGCTGCTGAAGACGTGGAACAAGCGCGAGGGCGACCTGATCGCCACCGAACCGAACCGCGTGCCCCCGCTGGCCTTGCCGCCGGAGCCGGACTCCGCGATCCTCGGCTCGCTGACCGGCGCGGACTACGACCGCGTGGCCGGCGAGGGCGCCCGCACCGCTCCCCCGCGCGAGAACGGCGGCAACCAGGACATCAAGAACTTCACCAAGGGCTCGCGCGTGTTCTACCCGGTGTACGTGTCCGGGGCGAACCTCTCCATGGGTGACCTGCACTTCTCCCAGGGGGACGGCGAGATCACGTTCTGCGGCGGCATCGAGATGGGCGGTTTCATCGACATCCATGTGGACGTGATCAAGGGCGGCATGGACACCTACGGCGTGAGCGAGAACGCCATCTTCATGCCCGGACGCAACGGTCCCGTGTACTCGGAGTGGCTGGCGTTCTCGGGCACGTCCGTGACGCTCGACGGCGAGCAGCGCTACCTGGACTCGCACCTGTCCTACCAGCGCGCGATCCTGCACGCCATCGACTACCTCGCCAAGTTCGGCTGGTCCAAGGAGCAGGCGTACCTGCTGCTGGGCGCCGCCCCCATCGAGGGCCGCTTCTCCGGGGTGGTGGACATCCCCAACTCGTGCGCCACGGTGTACCTGCCCACCGAGATCTTCGACGTGGACATCCGCCCCTCCGCCAGCGGTCCCACCCAGGTGGACCCGGGCATGGGGGCGCCGCGGGCGATGAACCCGGGCTGATCCCGCCACGGCCCCGCGCGGACGACGCCGCGGGGCCGCCTCTCGCAGGTGAGTGCACTTCCGCCCCAGGAACCGCGGTTTCCAAGGATGGAAGTGCACTCGCATGTCTGACGGGCGGTCCTCTCAATCCCGTGCGGCGGCCGCCAGGTGCTCCTGGATCTCCGCCAGCACCTCGTCCGGGCGCTCCTCCACCATGAAGTGCCCGGTGGGAACCGCCCGGCCGGTGATGCGTGGCAGCCACGGCCGCCACGCCTCCAGCGGGTCCGTCTGGGCACCCACCACGCCGTTGCTGCCCCAGAGCAGCAGGGCGGGGAGGTTGCGAGAGGTGCCGCGGTCGGCGTCGTCGTGCTCCCGGTCCACACCGGCGGCCGCGGCGTAGTCCGCGCACCACGCGGCCACGACGGACGGGTTCTGGGCGGCGGCCTCGTAAGCCGCGAGCGCCTCGGGGTCGAACGTGTCCAGGGAACCGGGAGTGCCACCCAGTCCCCCGAGGGCCGCGTGCAGGAAGGTGAGGGGCTCGGCGCTGATGAGCCGCTGCGGCATGGGTGCTGGCTGGGCCAGGAACAGCCAGTGGTAGTACCGGGTGGCCAGCCAGTCGTCCATGAGCTCCCACACGGTGGGGGTGGGGAGGATGTCCAGCAGCGCCACGGAGCGCACCGCGTCCGGGAAGTCCAGGGTCATGCGGTGGGCGGTGCGCGCGCCGCGGTCGTGGGCCACCACGTCGAAACTCTCGTGGCCCAGGTGGCGCATCACGGCCACCATGTCCGCCGCCATGGCCCGGAAACTGAACTCCTCGCTGTGCGCCGTGGAGTTCCCGTAGCCGCGCAAATCCGCGACCACCACGCGGTGGTCCCGCGCGAGGGCAGGGCCCAGTCGGTGCCACATGGCGTGGGTCTGCGGGAAGCCGTGCAGCAGCAGGAGCGGCTCGCCCTGCCCGCCGGTCCGCGCGTGGATGGTGGCCCCGGGGACCGGAATGCGGTGGGTCTCGAAGTTCTCGAACATGGGGCCATTGTGCGCCCCCCAGGTGGGGGACCACCCGTGCAGCCGGGCCCGTCAACACGCTCGGGGCGGGAAGCCTCCCGACTGCTCCACGAACGGGACTGAGACACCCATGGCCTTAGGCGCACAGCGTCTGAGGAGAGGTTCTGCCCCCGGAAAGTGCGTTTCAGGGGGCAGAACCTCTCCCTGCGCGTCGGGCCACCCACGGGACATCGCCCGCCCCACGCGTGGCGCCCCGCCGCGCCCTACTCCCCCTCGAACGGCCACCCGTGCGCCGCGAGCATCGCGCGGATGCGTGCGATTTCCTCGGGCTTGGGCTCGTCCTCCGTGGCGCGCTGGATGGCGTCGCGGGCATCGGCCTCGGAGGGTGCCACCCCCTGTTCCCGGGCGTCCTGGGCCAGCTGGTCCGCGATCGCGGCCATGTCCGCGTCGTCCAGCTGGGGGCGAAGCACCGCGAGCACCGGGAGGTAGTCCTGGGCGGGGACCCCGTTGGGGTAGTCAGCCCGCAGCCAGTTCATCACCCGCGCCACGTAGCCGGGCTGGCGGGGTGGTTCGTCCTGGCTGGCGCCCACCAGGGGCCACCCGGCGCGCGCGAGCTCCGCGGCGACGTCGTGCTGCTGGGCCTCGGAGGACGTGGCGGGGCCCAGGAGGTCTCCCGCCGGAACGTCCAGCGCCTCGAGCAGGCGCTCGGTGCGGTGCGGGCCCACCGTGCGAGCCAGCAGCTCCGCGAGCGCGGCGTGCTGCTCGGGCGGGACGCCCTGCGGGTAGGCGGCCCGAATGTGCTCGAGAGCCGCGTCGAAAGTCATCATCCGAACACCGTGATCTCTAGGTAGTGCTCCAAGCTCTTGCGGGTGATCCAGAGGACCCCGATCAGCACCGCGGCGAGCACGATCGCAAAGCAGAGTACCGCCCCGGCGAGCGCCACGGGGTTCCTGCGGGCCGTGCCGTCGGGGCCGGGGTCCGGGGTGGCGCGGCTCCACAGGGTGATGCCCACGGTGAACAGCGCGGGCAGGCCGGCGCCGAAGCACAGGCCGGCCACGAGCACGGCCAGGGCGGATCTCGCCATCTCGGCAATCATGAGCGGGTGACCTCCTGGGTACCGGAGCGGAGGGAGTCGCCGGGTGCGGGGGTGGTGCCCTCGTCCCAGTCGTCGTTGACGTTGTGGCGGTCCACCTTCTGGTGGCGGGAGCGCATGAAGATCAGGGCTGACGTGACCACCATGAACAGGAAGATGGCCACGGCGCCGGCCAGTCCCCCGATCGCGTGGGCGACCACGAAGCACGCCGCACCCACCACGGCCGCGGCGGGCAGCGTGAGCAGCCAGCCCACCACCATGCGCCCGGCCACGCCCCAGCGCACCGTGGCGCCGGGCTTGCCCACCCCGGATCCGAGGATGGAGCCGGTGGCCACGTGCGTGGTGGACAGCGCCATGCCGAAGTGGCTGGAGGTCAGGATGATGGCCGCCGACGACGCCTCGGCCGCCATCCCCTGCGGCGGCTCGATCTCCACGAGGCCCTTGCCGAGCGTGCGGATCACGCGCCAGCCGCCCAGGTACGTGCCCAGGGCGATGGCCACCGCGCACGAGACGATGATCCACGGGGGCAGACCGTCCTCCTCGATGCCCTGCACGCTCAGGCTGCCGTGCGCGATCAGGGCCAGGGCGATCACGCCCATGGTCTTCTGCGCGTCACCGGTGCCGTGGGCCAGGGACACCAGCGACGCCGTTCCCACCTGTCCCCAGCGGAACCCCTGGTCCCGGTGGCGACGGTCCGCCCCGCGGGCGATGAGGTACACGAGCGCGGTTCCCACAGCGGCCACGCACCCGGCGATGAACGGGGCCAGCGCGGCGGGCACCAGGATCTTCTGCACCACTCCGGCCCAGTTCACCCCGGCCACCCCGAGCGAGGCGAGACCCGCGCCGATGAGCCCGCCGAACAGCGCGTGGGACGAGCTGGAGGGCAGGCCGAACAACCACGTGGCCAGGTTCCAGAGGATGCCGCCGATGAGCCCCGAGAAGATGAGGGTCAGTGCGATCGTGGGGTCCAGCCCGGAGACGAGCCCGCCGTCCGGGGTCTGGATGAGCAGCACGTCCTTGGTGACCGTGGTGGCCACCTCCACGGAGAGGAACGCGCCCACCAGGTTCAGCACCGCGGACAGCGTCACGGCCGTGCGGGGCTTGAGCGCTCCGGTGGCGATGGACGTGGCCATGGCGTTGCCGGTGTCGTGGAATCCGTTGGTGAAGTCGAAGGCCAGCGCGGTCACGACCACCAGGCCCAGGATCACCAGTTCAACTGTCATTCCCCCAGGATGATCCCCACCGGGGCTCCGTGCCAAAAACGCGGCCGCACCCGGCCCCGTGGTGTTGGACACCTTGCTGACAACGCACGTACCCGCTACCACCGGCAGCGGGTACGTGCGCGGTTCTCGCGACGGAGCGGCCAGCCCTCGCGCGGGGTTCGTGGTGCCGGTGTGGGCGCCCACCGTGGTCGATCCCGCGGCCGCCCCTCGTGCGCGGGGCTCGTCCCCCCCCTCCAGGGCGGGGGGTCAGCCCTTGCGGAGGGTGATCTGCCAGCTGGCGTCGCCCTTCTCCACGAAGTCGGTGACCTCGTGCCCGTCCGTGGCCGCCCACTGCGGGATGGCCTCGGTGGCCTGGGTGCAGTCGAAGTCGATCACCAGGTGGTCACCGCTCTGCAGGGTCTGCATCACGTCCTTGGCCTCGATCAGCGGGAACGGGCACACCGCCCCGAGCGAGTCCAGGGCCCAGTAGCCGTCCCCCAGGTCCTTCAGTTTCGACGACGCCGCTGCGCCCGGGTTCCTGACCATGAGCGCCGTGGGTGCCGCGGAGAGTCCCGAGAACACGTCCGCGCCCGAGGTGCGGGGGGCACCCGCGGTGGGAGCGGCGTCGTGCGCGGCGGTGTCCGTGGCGAGGGGGCGGGCCGTGGG
>NZ_RCOM01000068.1 GCF_003667225.1 Kocuria rhizophila | reverse complement strand
GCGGCCGGCGCCCCGAACGGGGAGGGCACCGAGCGGCGTGCGGACACCGACGGCCACGGGCAGAAGCGCAACCTCCGATTCCCTGCGCTGCCGGAGCCCCTGCCGCACCCCGTGGTGGACAACCACACCCACCTGGACATGCAGGACGGGCTGGTGCGCGTGTCCGTGGCGGACGCCGTGGCCACCGCGCGGGACGCCTCCGTGGCCGGCGTGGTGCAGGCCGGGTGCGACGTGAAGTCCTCGCGGTTCGCGGCGGCGGCGGCCCAGGCGGTGCCCGGTGTGCTCGCGGCCGTGGCGCTGCACCCCAACGAGGCACCTCAGCTGGCGCGCCGCGGTGAGCTGGAGGCGGCGCTGCGGGAGATCGACGCGCTCGCGGCGCAGGACCGGGTGAGCGCGGTCGGGGAGACCGGGATGGACCGGGTGCACACCCCGGAGGAGGGGCTGGCGGCGCAGGAGGAGTCGTTCCGCGCCCACATCGAGCTGGCGAAACGCCACAACCTGGCGATGCAGATCCACGACCGCGAGGCCCACGAGGACGTCCTGCGCATCCTGCAGGACGCCGGGGCCCCGGAACGCACGGTGTTCCACTGCTTCTCCGGGGACGCGGAGCTCGCGCGGGTGTGCAACCAGAACGGCTGGTACATGTCCTTCGCCGGGACCGTGACGTTCAAGAACGCCAAGGCGCTGCAAGAGGCCCTGCGGGTCGCGGATCCCGCGCTCGTGCTGTGCGAGACGGACGCCCCGTTCCTCACACCCCACCCGTTCCGGGGCCGGCCCAACGCGCCGTACATGGTGAACCACACGGTGCGCGGGATGTCGCAGCTGCTGGACGCGGAGCTGGAGACCCTGTGCCGCCGGATCTGGGACAACGCGCGGACGGTGTACGGGCAGTTCTGAGGAGCGGCCCGCGCCCGGTGACGCGTGGGGAGAGGTTCTGCCGTGGTTGTCGCAGCAATCCGGGGCAGAACCTCTCCTCAGGCGCCGAGCCCGCGCGGGTGGCCGGTGGGCCCGTGAGTCCGCCCGAGCCCGCGTTCCAGCCACTGCAACCAGGCGGCGCGTCGTCGGGGGTCCCGGAGGTCGTCGTACACGAGGACCCTCACGGCCCAGCCCAGGTCCCGGAGCACCTCGAGCCGGTGCATCTCGTCCTTGTACGCCGCGAAGTCCGTGGTGTGCACCCGGCCGTTGAACTCGAGGGCGAGCTTCGGCTCGCGCCACGCGGTGTCCAGGTAGCGCGTCCCGTACGGGGTACGGACCTCCACGTTCATCTCCGGGGCTGGCAGACCCGAGGCGACCACGATCAGCCGCAGCAGCGTCTCCATGGGGGACCACGTGTTCGCCGCGGTGCGCCCCAGGGCCACTCGCACGGCCCGCACGCCGCCGGAGTGCGGAGGCATCAGGTCCAGTGCGCGGCGGAGGACGTCCGGGGTGCAGGTCACGGGTTGGAACCACGGCGGCTCGGAGCAGCCCTCCGGGGTCCACACGCTCTGGGATCCTGGCGTGATGGGAGCGGCGCCCCGCTTCTCCGAGCGCGGTGGGGCGGAAGACATCGGCGCTCCCTGCGGGGTGGAGCGCCCGTGAACAGGGAGACCCGGTGCCGGTTGCTCCTGGGCAGCGGGGAGCACCCGGGTCACGGATCCCGCGCTGAGGAGCGCGTCCAGCGTGGCGGTGATGGCCCAGCTCTCCATCATGGGCGCCGCTGCCACGAGGGCTTCGACCGGGTCCACGAGGGGTGCACCATATGGACCGAGCACCGTGGGGGTCCCGAGCGACCTGCTGATCCGCACGTCCGGCAGGTGGGAGTGGAACCTCGTGACGTCCCACGCGAGATGCACCGTGGACGTCAGATGGTGCCTGAGGTCGTGACCGTGCGGCGGTCGTCGGCCCCGCAGCACGGTACGCACCCAGCTGTGGCCCGCGGGAACCGGAAGCCCGAGCAGCTGCAGTGCCGTGAACCCGGTCAGCCTGAGCGGGGACCTGGCGGAGGAGAGGTGCTCACGCAGCAGCACCGCGCGCTGCACAGCGGTGGGCGGGGATTCGGAGAGGCACCACACTCCCTGCGCGAGCCTGTGGGCACGGGGTGCCGCGCGCAGCCGGTCGCTCCGACCTCCGGCGCGGGCGGTCGTGAGGAGCCGGGGCAGGGGCTGGTTGCGTGTCGGATCGGTGGCCACGACGGCACGCTAGCCACGCCACTTCCGGGCAGAAAGGGAGCGGAGCAGGATGTGGAGCGACCGGCCGCCCCGGGGGCGCAGCGTCCAGGGAGAAGTTCTACCCCGAAGTTTGCAGAAATCCGGGGCAGATCCTCTCCTCAGACCACATCCGGGGGAGCGGAGGTGCCCCGTCCTGCCCGCCCCGTAGGATTGTCCGGTGACCGAGCACAGCGCAGCCGGGCCCCTGCTGGGCCCCGCGGAGATCAGGGAACTCGCCGATCGGGCGGGCATCCGCCCCACCAAGACCCTGGGTCAGAACTTCGTGATCGACCCCAACACCATCCGCCGCATCGTGGCCGCCGCGCACCTCACGCCGGAGGAGCACGTCCTGGAGGTGGGGCCCGGGCTGGGGTCGTTGACGCTGGGGCTGCTGGCGGCGTCGTCGGCGGTCACGGCGGGGGAGACCGACCCGCCGCTCGCACGGCAGCTGCCGGAGACCGTGGCCCGCTTCTTCCCGGACGCCGCACCGCGGCTGAGCGTGGTGCAGGCCGACGCCGCCCGCGTGCGTGAGCTGCCCGGCGGCGCCGAGCCCACGGCGCTCGTGGCCAACCTGCCGTACAACGTGGCCGTGCCCGTGCTGCTGCACATCCTGGAGACCTTCCCGAGCATCCGGCACGGGCTCGTGATGGTCCAGGACGAGGTCGCGGACCGCCTGGCCGCCGGCCCGGGCTCGCGCGTGTACGGCGTCCCGTCGGTGAAGGCCACGTGGTACGCGGAGGTCGGCAAGGCCGGGGTGATCGGGAAGAACGTGTTCTGGCCGGCGCCCAAGATCGCCTCGGGCCTGGTGCGGCTCGATCGCCGTGAGCCGCCCGCCGAGGAGCGCCTGCGGGTGCCCACGTTCGCCGTGGTCGACGCCGCGTTCGCCCAGCGGCGCAAGACGCTGCGGGCGGCGCTGAGCGGCTGGGCCGGCTCCGGTGCGCGCGCGGAGGAGATCCTGCGTGCCGCGGGCGTCGACCCCGCCGAGCGCGGGGAGAAGCTCGGGGTCGCCGACTTCGCGCGCATCGCGGAGGCCGCCAACGCCCTGGCCGCCGACGACGCCCCGCCCACCTCCCTGGCCGAGGCCACCCCCGTGGTGGGACGGGACGAGTCCCCGGGGGACCCGGCATGACCTCGGCACTCCGGCGGGTCACCGCGAGCGCCCCGGCCAAGACCAACCTGCTGCTCCACGTGGGCAGCCCCACCCCGGACGGCTATCACCCGCTCGAGACCCTGTTCGTGGCGGTGGACCTGCGGGAGACGGTCACGGCCACCCTGGATCCGGCCTCCGCCGGGGCGGCTGTCTCGGTCACGGTGGAGCCGGCTCCGGGCAGCGAGTACGCGCGCATGGTCCAGCAGGATGCGGTCGCGCTGTCCGACATCCCGCTGGACGAGCGGAACCTGGCGGTGGGTGCCGCGCTGGCGGTGTGCGACGCCGTGGACGTCCCCGTTCCGGCACTCGCCCTGCACGTGCGCAAGGCCGTACCCGTGGCCGGCGGCATGGGCGGAGGGTCCGCGGATGCGGCCGCCGCGCTCGTGGCGGTCAACGAGCTCCTGGCGGCGCACCTCGGGACCGCTCCGCTGACACCGGGCGAGCTCTCCCGGCTCGGCGCCCGTCTGGGCGCGGACGTCCCCTTCATGCTCCTCGGTGGCGCGGCACTCGGGCGCGGCACGGGCACCGAGCTGGAACCGGTCCCCACCAGCGCCCAGCTGCACCTGGTCTTCGTCCCGCAGGACCGGGGACTCTCCACTCCCGCGGTGTACCGCCGGTGGGACGCGGCGTACGACCTCACGGCCCACGGCGCACCGGACCCGGTTCCCGCGCAGGCGCTCGCCGCGCTGGACCCGGCGGACCCCGAGGCGCTCGCCACGCTGGTCCGCAACGACCTCCAGCCGCCGGCCGTGGACCTGCTCCCGGCGCTCGCCGGCGTCCTCGACCACGGCGTGGAGCTCGGGGCGCTCACCGGCTGGGTGTCCGGCTCGGGGCCCACGGTGTGCTTCCTCGCGCGCTCCGCCGACGCCGCGGAGCAGCTCGTGCGCGCCTTCTCCCACGAGGGGCGCCGCGCGCTGGCCACGGCGGCCCCGGTGCCCGGCGCGCGGGTGGACGCGCGCGGATGAACCCGGCCCCGGGGACGCCCCGGGGCACAATCGGGTCAGCACACGTGCGTCAGCGCGGTTCGACCGGACCGGCGGGCGCGTCCGGCCGGAACGGCCCGGGCGCCGCAGCCGGGTGAGGAGTCAGCATGGCCATCCGTCCGCAGCAGGTCCACCCCGTTCCCCAGCCGCTCGTGGCGGCGCTCGAGTCCCTGCGCCGCGAGCTCGCCATCCCGGACGACTTCCCGCCGGAGGTGCACGACGCCGCCAGGGCGGCCGCCGGCGCACCCCGCCTTCCGGAGACCGACCGCACGGACCTGGACCTCGTGACCATCGACCCCGAGGGGTCGCGTGACCTGGACCAGGCGGTGTTCATCGAGGCCGCCGGGGACGGGTTCACGGTCTGGTACGCGATCGCGGACGTCGCGGCGTTCGTGAGCCCCGGGGATCCCGTGGACGAGGAGGCCCACCGGCGTGGGCAGACACTGTACGCACCGCACCAGCGCACCCCGCTGCACCCGCCCGAGCTCTCGGAGGACGCCGCGAGCCTGCTGCCGGACGGGGTGCGCCCCGCGGTGCTGTGGCGGCTGGGCCTGGACGCCCGCGGTGGACTCGTCAGCACCGGTGTGCAGCGTGCTCTCGTGCGCAGCCGGGCGCAGCTGAGCTACCGCGAGGTGCAGGAGCAGCTGGACGCGGGCACCGCCCCGGAGGCCCTGCAGCTGCTGCGGACCGTGGGGCAGCTGCGGGAGGCCGTCGAACGCGAGCGTGGCGGTGTCAGCCTCCGCATCCCGGAGCAGGAGGTGGTGGTTGAGCAGGACGAGTGGCGTGTGGTGCACCGCAGCGCACTGCCGGTGGAGGGCTGGAACGCCCAGATCTCACTGCTGACCGGGATCGCGGCCGCCCGCCTCATGCTCGATGCCGGCGTGGGGCTGCTGCGGGTGCTGCCGCCCGCCACGGACTCCGCCATCCCCAGGCTCCGGGCGGTGGCATCCGCCCTGCAGATCCCGTGGCCCCAGGAGACGTCCTACCCGGAGTTCGTGCGGGGTCTGGACCCGGAGCGGGGAACCCACGCGGCCATGCTCCACGCGTGCACGCTGCTCTTCCGGGGTGCGGGCTACGAGGCGTTCGAGGGGCAGCCGCCCGAGAACAGCGAGCACTCGGCACTGGCCACTCCCTACGCCCACGTCACCGCGCCCCTGCGCCGGCTCGTGGACCGCTACGGCAGCGAGGTGTGCCTGGCGGTCGCGGCGGGCCGCCCGGTGCCGGACTGGGTGCTGGGGGCACTGCCGCAGCTGCCCACCGAGATGGAGACCTCCGGGCGCAGGGCCTCCGCGTACGAGCGCGGGATCGTGAACATGGTGGAGACCCTCGTGCTCTCAGCCTACGTGGGCCAGGAGTTCACGGCCACCGTGGTGGACCTCAAGGAGGACGGTTCGCGCGGGACCATCGTGATCCGGGAACCGGCCGTGGAAGCGAGCCTCAAGGCTCCCGGTCTGCGCCTGGGCAGCGAGATCCGGGTGCGACTGCTCAGCGCGGACGTGGCGGCCGGGCGCAGCGAGTTCGAACCGGTGACGGGTTCCGCCTCCCGCTGATCCGTCACACCCCGGGCCTACAGTGGGAGGGACCGCACAACGCACCAGGAGGCTGACATGTCCGTCGTGAAGATCAACGCCATCGAGGTTCCCGAGGGTTCCGGGCCGGAGCTGGAGGCCCGCTTCGCCGCGCGGAAGCACTCGGTGGACGGGGAACCCGGGTTCGAGGGCTTCCAGCTGCTGCGCCCCGTGGCGGGGGAGAACCGCTACTTCGTGGTGACCACGTGGGCCACCCAGGAGGACTTCGAGGCATGGCGGGACGGCAACGCGAAGGCCGCCCACGCGGGCGGTCCGGGCGGCGCCCGCAAGCCCGTGGCCACCGGCGCCTCTCTGCTCGAGTTCGAGGTCGTGGACCTGAACGCCGAGGGCTGAGCCTGCCCCGGACCGGAGCGACATTCCGCCACCGCCACCCACTTCCAACCGAGGAGCACTCCATGACCGACACCGTCGCCGGGATCGCCGTTCCGGACACCGCCCTGACCCGTGACGTGACCGAGTACATCCGGGACACCGAGGACGACCTGCTCTACCACCACTCCCGCCGCGTCTACTTCTTCGGGGCGCTGCTCGGACAGGCCCAGGAGCTGAGCGTGGACCACGAGCTGCTGTACGCGGGCGCCATGTTCCACGACCGCGGTCTCACCGAGGACCACAAGGACTCCACCCTGCGCTTCGAGGTGGACGGAGCCAACGAGGTCTTCGAGTTCCTCATGGAGCGCGGAGCGTCCCGGGAGCGCGCGCACACCGCGTGGCTGGGCATCTCGCTGCACACCACCCCGGGGATCCCCGAGTTCATGGCGCCCGAGGTGGCGCTGGTGAGCGCCGGCGTGGAGACGGACGTGCTGGGCATGCACTTCGACCAGGTCTCGGACGCGCAGCGCCGGGCAGTGGTGGAGGCCCACCCCCGCCCGGACTTCAAGAACCGCATCCTCACGGCGTTCCACCACGGGATGGAGCACCGCCCTGGCTCCACGTTCGGCACCATGAACGCCGATGTCCTGGCGCACTTCGACCCCTCGTTCGAGCGCGACGACTTCGTGGAGATCATCAGGACCAACGACTGGAGCGAGTGAGACCGCCACGCTCTCCGCCCGTGCGGCCCCGACCGGACACCCGGTCGGGGCCGCATTTCGCTGTGCACCCCTCGTGCGCCATAATGAGAACCATTATCAGGAAGCGGTGGGGTGCCCGCCGTCGTCCGCAGGTGCACGGCCGCCGTGGGCCACGGATCCGGGCAGCCTCGCCGCAAAACTAAGAGGGAGGCGAGCGTGGACCCCGTCGACGTGATGGCAGTGGTGGGCGCGTGCGCCCCGGAACGGGCGCGGTTCGCGCGGGAGACCGCCCGGCGCACCGGACGCATGCTCGTGCCCGCCCAGCGGGTGGGCGCGTCTCCGGAACCGGTGGCGGAGGCCATGTCCCTGCTCCCGTGGTGCTCCCGACCCCAGGGGGCGGTCGTGGAGTTCCCCGAGTGCACGGACGTGACGGAGGTGATCGGCGCGAGCGCCGCCGCGGACTCCGGTGTGGTGCTCACCGGGGTGCTGTGCGTGGTGGACGCCGCCCACCTGCTCGCGGACCTGCACCGGGAGGACTGCGTGATCCACCCCGCCCTGCCCCGCACGCGCCCGCGCCACACCGCCCGCGCCCTGCTCAGTGTCATGTGCGTGGAGTTCGCCTCCGCGGTGGTGATGGTCAACTGGGAACCGCTGACCACGCCGGAGCTCTCCACGGTGATGGCGCTCGTGAACCACCTGGGCCCGCGAGCCCGCCTGCGCCTGCACCACGGCGAGCGGGATCCGTGGCTGCGGGAGATCGCCGCGTCCGCCACGCGCTACGACGTCACCCAGGAGCGCTCCGGGTGGGTGACCCTGCTCAACCGCGAGCACAATCCGTACATGACGGACCCGCGGGTCACGGCGCTGCACTACGAGAACGTCCGGCCGCTGCACCCCGGGCGTCTCGCCCGGCTGCTGGACCGGCGGATCGAGTCGGGGGAGTTCGGCACGGTGGTGCGCTCGGCGGGGTTCTGCCGTCTGGCCACGCGATCGCACGTGATCGCGCGGTGGAACCACGTGGGCCGGATGATCTGCCTGTCGCCCCTGGCGAGCGACGCGCACGTGGCGGAGGGAGAGGAGCCGCTCGCCCTCGGTCAGGACCTCGGGATCATCGGACTGGACCTGGACGTCCCGGCCCTGCGCGAGGCGCTGGACGACGCCGCCCTCACGGACGAGGAGCTCGCGGCCGGTCCCGGTGCGTGGGCCGCGTTCGAGGACCCCTTCCCGGTCTGGCCCACCCTGAGCGACCGCTCGGGCTGACGGTCCCGGCGGGCTGCTCGCCGGCTACTCGAGGGCCTCGCCGAGTTCGAGCCACCGCAGCTCGAGCTCGTCGACCTGCTCCTGCAGCTGCGACTTCTGCGCCGCGAGCCTGCCCAGGCCCTCGAAGTCGGAGGGGTCCGCCGCGGCCATCGTGTCGTCCAGCGCCGCCACCTCGCTCTGCAGCTTCTGCAGCTTGCGCTCGACGGCGCCCAGCTCCTTCTGCGCGGCCCTCGCCTCGGCGCCGCCCAGGGCGGGTTTGCCCGTGGGCCGGGACGCGGCGGCGTCGTCCACGGCGGCGGTGGAGGACGGTCCGGCGGCGAGCGGGTTGGAGGCGCCCGAGGACCCCGCGGCGGAGCCCGAGGCCGCCGCGGAGGACAGCTTCAGGTACTCGTCCACCCCGCCGGGCAGGTGCCGGAAGCGGCCGTCCACCACCGCGTACTGCTGGTCGGTGACGCGCTCCAGCAGGTAGCGGTCGTGCGAGACCACCAGCAGCGTGCCGGGCCACGTGTCCAGGAGGTCCTCCATGGCGGCGAGCATGTCGGTGTCCAGGTCGTTGGAGGGCTCGTCCAGGATCAGCACGTTGGGCTCGTCCAGCAGGATGAGCAGCAGCTGCAGGCGCCGCTTCTGCCCACCGGAGAGGTCCTTGACCGGGGTCTTGAGCTGCGCGGAGGTGAAGCCCAGCCGTTCGAGCAGCTGCGTGGGCGTCATCTCCTTGCCGCCGGTCACGTACGAGGTCTTCTTCTGGGCCACCACGTCCGAGACGCGGTCGTCCGCGACGTCCTTCAGCTCGTCCAGCTGCTGCGTGAGCGTGGCGATCTTGACGGTCTTCCCCCGCTTGACCCGTCCCGTGGTGGGCTGCACGTCCCCGGTGACCAGGCCCAGCAGGGTGGACTTGCCCGCCCCGTTGACGCCCAGGATGCCCGTGCGCTCGCCGGGGGCGATGAGCCACGTGACGTCCTCGAGCACGCGGGTGGTGCCGGAGCCGTCCGGGGCGGGGAAGAAGACCGAGACGCCCTCGATGTCCACCACGTCCTTGCCCAGCCGGGACACGGCCATCCGGGACAGGGAGACGGTGTCCCGGGGCGGCGGCACGTCCTCGATCAGGGTGTTCGCGGCCTCGATGCGGAACTTCGGCTTGGACGTGCGCGCCGGTGCTCCGCGGCGCAGCCACGCGAGCTCCTTGCGCATGAGGTTCTGCCGCTTCTGCTCCACCACGGCGGCCTGGCGGTCCCGCTCCACGCGCTGCAGCACGTACGCGGCGTACCCGCCCTCGAAGGGTTCGACGACGCGGTCGTGCACCTCCCAGGTGTCCGTGCAGACCGCGTCCAGGAACCAGCGGTCGTGGGTCACCACGGCCAGGGCGCCGGAGTTGCGTGACCACCGGCTGTTCAGGTGCTTGGCGAGCCACGTGATGCCGTCCACGTCCAGGTGGTTGGTGGGCTCGTCCAGGAAGATCACGTCCCAGTCCCCGGTGAGCAGGCTCGCGAGCGCCACCCGGCGCCGCTGACCTCCGGAGAGCTGGCCCACGGGGGTGTCCCAGTCCACGTCCGAGACCAGTCCGGACACCACGTCGCGCACCTTGGGGTCCGCGGCCCACACGTAGTCGGGGACGTCCCCGACCACGGCGTGGCCCACGGTCTGGTCCGGGTCCAGCGTGTCTGCCTGGTCCAGCATGCCCACCGTGGTCCCGGAGCGCACGGTCACGCGCCCGGAGTCGGGCGCGATTCGCCCGGCCAGCAGCCGCATGAGGGTGGACTTGCCGTCCCCGTTGCGACCGACGATGCCGATCCGGTCACCCTCGTCGATCCCCACGCTCACCGCGTCGAACACGGTCTTGGTGGGGTACTCGAGGTGCAGGTTTTCTCCGCCGATCAGATGAGCCACCCGCCAAGGATACAAGCGGGCGGCGGGCTCCCCGGGCGCCGTCGTGACCCGTGCGTGGGGCCCACCGGCGAACGACGACGCCGCACGGCCTGGTGGCGAACGGCCAGGGCCCCGCCCGTCCCGGGGCGCCGGCCGGCGGCGTCGTCGCGCGGGCCGCTGACCGCGGAACGCGCACCCGGGCGCCCGCGTCCACCGCTCCCACCCGGGCGTGGGAGACTGAGTGCCATGCAGTCATCTCAGGGCGGGGAAGAGCTCGCGGGAACCGTGCTGGACGAGCCCCAGGACCTCGCGGCGGCCGTGGCCCGTGTGCGGGAGCACCCCGGGCCGGTCGAGATCACCATCGGGGCGGACCGCCCGGTGGGATCCCACATGGGCTCCAGGGTGCGCCGCCAGGCCGCCCAGCAGCTGCGCGAGGCCGGGGCGGACCCGCTGCTGCTGCGGGCGCCCGTGGCCGTGGACGAGGACATGCCGGACGAGGGCGTGCTCGCGGAGGTCGACGACGCCCTGGGCGTGTGCCGCGGGGTGGGCGCCGGGATGCTCGTGCTCGCCCTCGGCGGGGTCTCGCACCGCGGACGCCAGCGGCAGCGGCTCTACTCGATGCTCGCGGCGCTCGCCGAGGCCGCCTCACACCAGGAGGTCCGCCTCATGGTCCAGAACGCCACCGCGGTGGAGGAGGTGGTCATGCTGCTCGCGCTGCTCGACCGCGAGTTCGAGCAGGGGAGCCTGGACGTGAGCTCCGCGGACGTCACCTCCATGGCGTGGGACGTCTCCCGCTCCCGGGCCGCCGGGCAGTCCAACGACGACGCCTGGCACTGCGTGCGGCGCGCGGCCACCCGGGCGCAGGTGGTCGTCCGGGGGATCACTCCGGAGGACGCCGTGACCCTCGCGCGCACCCTGCCGGGCTTCCGCGAGGAGCGCGCCGCGGGGCGGATCCTGACCGTGCTGAGCCGCGGAACCCAGGTGCTACAGTGAATTTTCGTGTGCCCGCGGGCGCACGTCCCTTTGTTGGCGCCCACGGGTGACAACGCTCCGCCATGGTGTAATTGGCAGCACACCGGCCTTTGGAGCCGTGAGTCTAGGTTCGAGTCCTAGTGGCGGAACGCACGACACATCGAGGCGCAGATGGCCCCCACCGCCTCACGAGCACCCAGAGGAGTCTGGCCCGTGAGCACCCCTCCGAACGCCACGACCGGGGAGAACCCCGCCGCGATCATCGTTCTCGCCGCCGGCAAGGGAACCCGGATGAAGTCCAAGAAGCCCAAGATCCTGCACGAGATCGGCGGGCGTTCCATGCTCGCGCACGCGCTCAAGGTGGCGGGTGAGCTGGAGCCGCAGCGCATCGTGGCGGTGATCCGGCACCAGCGTGATCTCGTGGCCGAGCACATCGCGGACGTGGCACCGGGCGTGCTCACCGCGGACCAGTCGGACGTTCCCGGGACGGGCTCCGCAGTGGACGCGGGCCTCGAAGTGCTCGATGCAGCAGCCCCCGTGAGCGGCACCGTGCTGGTGACCTACGGGGACGTCCCCCTGCTCACGGCCGAGACCCTGCGTGCCTTCGTGGCGCACCACACCGAGCACGGCAACGCCGTCACGGTGCTCACCGCGGACCACCCCGAACCGGGCAAGTACGGCCGCATCCTGCGGGACGCCCAGGGGCGGTTCACGGAGATCAAGGAGTTCAAGGACGCCACGGAGGACGAGCGCGCGGTCACCGAGGTCAACTCCGGGATCTTCGCGTTCGACGCCGCGGTGCTGCGCGACGCCCTCTCCCGAGTGGACACGGACAACGCCCAGGCCGAGAAGTACCTCACGGACGTCCCCCGCCTGGCACGCGAGGCCGGGCACCGCGTGGACGCCCTGAAGATGGCGGACTACATGGAGCTGGAGGGCGCCAACGACCGCGTTCAGCTGGCCGCCCTGGGCCACTACCTGAACCAGCGCACGCTGGAGCGGCACATGCGCAACGGGGTGTCTGTGGTGGACCCCGCCACCACGTGGATCGACGACACCGTGGAGCTCGAGGCCGACTCCACCGTGCTGCCCGGCACCCAGCTGCACGGCAGCACGCGGGTGGCGGAGGACGCCGTCGTGGGCCCGGACACCACCCTCACCAACGTGACCGTGGGCCGTGGCGCCACCGTGGTGCGCACCCACGGCAGCGACTCCGAGCTGCGCGCGGGCGCCACCGTGGGCCCGTTCGCCTACCTCCGCCCCGGCACGGTGCTGGGCGAGGACGGGAAGATCGGCACGTTCGTGGAGACCAAGAAGTCCACCATCGGGCGCGGCTCCAAGATCCCGCACCTCTCCTACGTGGGGGACGCCACCATCGGGGAGAACTCCAACATCGGCGCTGCCTCCGTGTTCGTGAACTACGACGGTGTGAACAAGCACCGCACCGTGATCGGCAACGACGTCCGCATGGGCTCCGACAACATGTACGTGGCACCCGTGACCGTGGGCGACGGCGCCTACTCCGGAGCCGGGACCACTGTGCGCAAGGACGTCCCCGCGGGCGCCCTGGTGCTCACCGAGGGCAAGCAGGTCATTGTGGAGGGATGGGTGCAGCAGCACCGTCCCGGCACGGCCGCAGCCCGCGCGGCGGAAGCCGCCCAGCAGTCTGAGCGCGAGGACCGCGCCTGACAGGGCGCGCCACGCGAGCAGGAACCACGAGGAATTCAGAGAAAGCGAGTTCACATGACCGGCATCACCAACACGGGTTCGAACCGGATGGTTCTGCTCTCGGGTCGGGCGCACCCCGAGCTCGCGGAGAACATCGCGCGTGAACTGGGCACCGAACTGGTCCCCACGGACGCCTACGACTTCGCCAACGGCGAGACGTACGTGCGCTTCGGCGAGTCGGTGCGCGGCGCGGACGCCTTCCTCATCCAGTCCCACCCGGCACCCATCAACCAGTGGCTCATGGAGCAGCTCATCATGCTGGACTCCCTCAAGCGGGCGTCCGCCAAGTCCATCACCGTGGTGAGCCCGTTCTACCCATACGCGCGGCAGGACAAGAAGCACCGCGGCCGCGAGCCCATCTCCGCGCGCCTGATCGCGGACCTCTACAAGACCGCGGGCGCGGACCGGCTGATGTCCGTGGACCTGCACACCGCGCAGATCCAGGGCTTCTTCGACGGCCCCGTGGACCACCTCATGGCCATCCCGCTGCTGAGCGACTACGTGCGCTCCGTGGTGGACGTGGACAACGTCACCGTGGTGTCCCCGGACACCGGGCGCGTGCGCGTGGCCGAGCAGTGGGCCGAGCGCCTGGGCGGTGCGCCGCTCGCGTTCGTGCACAAGACCCGGGACATCACCGTGCCCAACCAGGCGGTCTCCAAGGAGGTCGTGGGCAACATCTCCGGGCGCACCTGCGTGCTGATCGACGACATGATCGACACCGGCGGAACCATTGCCGGCGCCGTGCAGGTGCTCAAGGACCAGGGCGCCAAGAACGTGATCATCGCCGCGACCCACGCCGTGTTCTCCGGACCGGCCGTGGAGCGGCTGTCCTCGTGCGGAGCGGACGAGGTGGTCGTCACCGACACCCTGCCCGTGCCGCCCGAGCACCAGTTCGAGAACCTCAAGGTGCTCTCGATCGCGCCGCTGATCGCCCGCGCCATCCAGGAGGTCTTCGAGGACGGCTCGGTCACGAGCCTCTTCAACGGCCACTCCTGACGCCCAGCCGTTCCCGGCCCCGGGCCGGAACCTGGAGAGCCGCCCACGTCACCGGACGAGGGCGGCTCTCTCGCGTGCAGGCCAGGTTGCGGGGGCGGGGTAGGTCAGGTTGCGG
>NZ_RCOM01000067.1 GCF_003667225.1 Kocuria rhizophila | reverse complement strand
CCCCCGCCCCCCATGCCCGTGAGACGAGGACACATGGAACACTTCGCCGCCCACACCCAGGCCGTCCTGGACCGCATGAACGCGGTCATCGACGGCAAGCCCGCCGAGACCCGCACCGCACTGACGGTGCTGCTGGCCGGGGGCCACCTGCTGGTGGAGGACGTTCCGGGCGTGGGCAAGACCATGCTCGCGCGCACGCTGGCGGGGGCGATCGGCGGTTCGGTGAGCCGCATCCAGTTCACACCCGACCTGCTGCCCACGGACATCACCGGCGTGTCGGTCTACGACCAGGTGCGCCGGGAGTTCGAGTTCAAGCCGGGCCCGGTGTTCGCGAACATCGTGATCGGGGACGAGATCAACCGCGCCTCCGCCAAGACCCAGTCCGCCCTGCTGGAGGCCATGGCGGAGGGTCAGGTCACCGCGGACGGCACCACGTACCGGCTGCAGTCCCCGTTCATGGTGGTGGCCACGCAGAACCCCGTGGAGATGGACGGCACGTTCCCGCTGCCGGAGGCCCAGCGGGACCGTTTCACGGCGCGGATCTCCATGGGCTACCCGGACGCGGACGCGGAGGTCGCCATGCTCTCGGACCACGGTGCCGGCTCTCCCCTGGCCGGGCTGGAGCCCGTGCTGGACGTGGACCAAGCCCGCCTGCTCGTGCAGCACGTGGCGTCCCTGCACGTGTCCACCGCGGTGCGCCGCTACATCGTGGCGCTGTGCCAGGCCACACGCTCCCACCCCCACCTGCGCCTGGGGGCGAGCCCCCGCGCCGCCCTGCAGCTGCAGGCGGCCGCCCGCGCGCACGCCGCCCTGGCGGGTCGGAACCACGTGCTGCCGGACGACGTCAAGGACGTGACGGTTCCGGTTCTCGCCCACCGCCTCATCCTGGAGCGCCGCTCGGGTGCGGACAGCACCCAGGAGATCGTTCGCGGCATCCTCGACGACGTCCGCGTCCCCACCGAAGACGCCCCGCAGACCCGATGAGGGCCACCACCTCTCGCGTGGACTCGCGCGCCAAGTTCACGCCGCGCGGGTGGTGCTTCCTGGTCGCGGCGGTGCTGTGCCTCGCGGCGGCCACGTGGCTCGGACGCAAGGACGTGCTGGCGCTGTCCCTCTTCCTGGGCGGCGTCCCGCTGCTGGCCTCGCTCGCCATGTGGCTCGTCAAGCCCCGGGTGCTGCTCAAGCGCTCGGTGGACCCTGCCCTGGTCACGCTCGGCGACGCCGCCCTGGTGGCCCTGAGGATCCGACGCCGCTCCGCCTTCGGCTCCCGTGCGCGCACCCCGGGGTCCACCTCCTCGGAGCGCGCCGCCGTGGACGTCCACGAGACGGTGGACCCGCTGCTGGGCGCGGACCAGGACTTCTCGGTCCCGGTGTCCGGCGCGCCCGTGACGTACACGGTGCGCCCGCGACGTCGGGGGGTTCACGAGCTGGGCCCCGCCACGGTGCGCGTGAGCGATCCGTTCGGGGTGGTGACCGAGCTGCTGGACGTCGCCGAGCGCACGTCCCTGCACGTGGCGCCCGATCCCGAGCCCCTCAGCGAGCACGGGGCCTCCATCGTCCCGGAAACGGGCAACGATCCGTCCCGCCGCGCGCAGCCCCAGCCGGGGCCGGACAACGTGACCACGCGCGAGTACCGCCACGGTGACCCGATGCGCCGGGTGCACTGGGCGGCGTCGGCCAGGCACGGTGAGCTGATGGTGCGCCAGGAGGATCCGCGCAGCACGCGCCGGGCTGTCCTGGTCCTGGACTGCGTGGCGCCGCACTGGCCCGGCGCCACGGTGCGGGCCGGGGTCCTGGAGTCCACCGAGGAGTTCGAGTGGGCCGTGCGCGCGACCGCCTCCGTGCTGGAGCACCTGACCCGCCGCGAGACCGTGGTCCACGCCCTGGACGACCAGGGCCGCGCCCTGCCGCGCGGTGACGCGGAGAGCGCCGAGCTGCGGGACACCGCGGTCACGGACACCACGGCCACCGAGGTGGTCCACGGGCTGGCACGGGTGGCGCCCGTGCCCCGCCCCGAGCCGGAGGCGGCGCACGACCCCTTGACCGCGCGCCTCGACCGCGAGGGACTCAGCCACCCCGTGATGCTCTTCACGGGCCGGCTGTCCGAGGCGGCCGCCCGCCGCTACGTGCAGGCCACCGCGGGCTGCCCGGCGAACTCGGTGGTCATGGTGGTGGACCCGCCGCTGAACCGACCCGCCGGCGCGGCCGTGTTCGAGGCCGCGGGCTGGTCCGTGGTCCTCGTGAGCTGCTGGACCGACGTCGACGCCGCCTGGCTGGCCCTGCGCGGCGGCGGCACCCTGATGGCCCCCCGTCCTCCCGCCCCGGGAACCACCCAGCTGGGCATGGACGAGATGATGCGCCGCACCCCCCGAAGGACCACCGCATGAGCTCCCCCGATCCTTCGTCCCGCCGCACGCCGTGGGACCGCACGCCGCACCCGGCGGACAACGCACCCGGTGCGCCCACCCCGCACGGCGCAGCCGGGGCACCACGCCACGACGACGCCCGCGCCGGTACCGGCCCTGCGGGGGGCGCTCCGCGGAGTCGTCGTGCTGGCGGGGCCCGCACCACCTCGACCGGTGGGCCGGGCGCGACGCCCCGGCTGCGGGTGCCGGAGCTGTCGCTGCTGCTGCTCGTGAGCACCGCCCTGGGGTGCGTGGGCCTTGCCGACGCCCTGAGCGGCACGTGGTGGGTGCTGCCCGTGGCGGCCACCGTGGTCACCGTGCTGCTGGTGACCGGTGCCGCCCGCTGGCTGCGGCTGCCCTCGGTGCTCGTCACCGTGCTGGGCCTCGCGGCCCTGCTGCTCGCCCTGACCGTGGTGCACCTGGGCGAGCACGCGCTGCTGGGGTTCGTGCCCACCGGGGAGACCTTCTCCGCGGCGTCCTCGCTCTGGCAGTCCTCGGGTGACTTCGTGGCCCGCGACGCCGCCCCCTACGGCGAGGATCCGGGGCTGTCCTTCGTGCTGTGCGCCCTGGTGGGCCTGGTCACGGTGTTCATGGAGACCGTTCTGGTGGGCCTGCGCATGGCGGGGCTGGCGTGCGTGGGAATCCTCACGCTGCAGCTGGTGCCCGCCCTGACCCTGCCCGGCAGTGTCAGCACGCTCGGCCTGGCGGCCGCCGCCCTCGCCGCGCTCGCCCTGCTGGCCGGATCCCGGATCTGGGGTGCCACCCGCGACCGCCGGATCGCCCCGGCACCGGGTGGCCTGCCGCGCGCCCTGCTCGTGGTCGCGGGGGTGCTCGCGGTCGTGCTGCTCGTGCCCTCGGTGATGCCGGGGTTCTTCAACGGGGCGTTCCCCCAGGGCAGCTCGCTGACGTCCGGGCGCGCGTCGGGCGTGGGGCCGCTGCGCGCCGTGGGCCAGGACCTGCGCTCGGCGGAGGACGCCCAGCGCTTCAGCTACACCACCTCGGACGGCCAGGCGCAGTACATGCGCCTGCTGACCCTCTCGGACTTCTCCCAGGACGAGTGGTTCCCGGACACGGACGGCCTGGACGAGAACCTCTCCGCGCTCGGCGGCGCGGCTCGCGAGGCCGTGCCCGGCGGCACGGAGGTGACCACCAAGGTCACGTTCGAGGACTACGACGAGCACTGGCTGCCCGCCCCCTACGCCCCGGCAGAGATCGCCGGGCTGGGCGAGGACGGATGGGCGTGGAACCCGCAGGACCTCACCGTGCACAGCGCGGCCACCGGGATGTCCGGTGCGAGCTGCACCGTGACCTCGGTGCAGCCGCGGCCCACCCCCGAGACCCTGCGCCAGGCACCACCGGCGTCTGCGGACCCCACGATGACCGAGTACCTCAAGCTGCCCTCGGACCGTCCGCAGTCCCTCTCGGACGCCGCCCGGCAGTTCACGGAGGGAGCGGGCACGGACTACGACCGCGCCCTGGCGCTGCAGAACCACCTGCGCCGGGACTTCCAGCACGACGTCAACGCTCCCCTGGCCCAGGGCTACGACGCCGGCGGGATGAGCTCCATGGACACGTTCATGTCCACCCGCACGGGCTACTCGGGGCACTTCGCTCCCGCCATGGCCCTGATGGCCCGCGAGGTCGGAATCCCCGCCCGGGTGGCCGTGGGCTATCTCCCCACGGCCGCCACCGCGGACGGCGGCACCTCGTTCGCGGTGGGCACCGGGGACGCCCACGCCTGGCCCGAGCTGTACTTCGAGAACGTGGGGTGGGTGCGCTTCGAGCCGACCCCCGGCGTCCCGAGCACACCCGGCTGGGCACCGGAGACCCCCCAGGACCAGGGCGACGCCGCCACCTCCCCCGCGCCGGACGCGTCGCAGCCCGAGCCCAGCACGAGCGAGGCTCCCAGCGACCAGCCCAGTGGGCCCGCCTCACCGCAGCCCGATCAGAGCGGCGCCACGGACGAGCCCGCCCCGCGGGAGCAGCAGCCGGCAGGGCTGCCGCTGCCGTGGTGGGCCGTCGCGGCCGCGATCGCGGTCCCGCTGCTGCTCGTGCTCGCGGCGCTGCCCCGGTGGCTGCGCGGGCGGCGTCGGCGGGCACGGGTCCGGGCGATGCAGGACACCTCGCTGACCCCGCAGCGCCGGGCGAACGCCGCGTGGGACGAGTTCCGGGCACTCGCCGTGGACCACGGCGCGGCCTCCCGGGTCTCGGACACCCCGCGGGCGCGGGCCGGCCGGCTCGCGGCGGGGATCCCCGCGGCGCAGCCGTCCGTGGACCGCGTGGTGGCGGACCTGGAGAGCGCGAGCTACGGCGCACCGGACCCCTCGTGGAGCCCCCGGGCCACCCCGGAGGACCTTGCGAGGATCCGGGACGAGTTCCGCCACCGGGCCTCCCGCGGGCAGCGGTTCCGGGCCACGTGGTGGCCGCCCTCCCTGTTCGGCGGCTCTCGCCGCTGACACCGCACGACGCCGCCCGCGCGCCGGAGCGGGCGGGCGGCGTCGTCCATCAGCGCGGAGCGTCCGGCCCGTCCCGGGCCCAACCGCGGGCGGGACGTCTGCGGCGGTTCAGAACCGACGGCGAGCGAGGGCTCCCGCGGGTTTCAGGCGCGACCCCGGGCGGCGATCACGGCGTCGTACAACCGGCGGGTGCTCACGCCGCGGTCCGTGGCCACCTGGCGCGCGGCGGCCTTGAGCTTGATCTCGTGCGAGGCCACGAGCGCCTCGACCTCCCCCACCAGGTCCTCGGGCTCCGGCGCGGGCACGGGCGCGGCACCGTGGACCACCACCACGATCTCGCCGCGCACCTGGTTCCCGATGGCCCACGCGACGAGCCCGTCGAGGTCGTCCCGCAGCACCTCCTCGTGGAGCTTGGTCAGCTCCCGGCACACCGCGGCGCGGCGGTCCCCACCGAGGGCGTCGCGCACCGCCGTGAGCATCTCCGCGAGCCGGTGCGGGGACTCGTAGAAGACCATGGTGCGGGGCTCCTGCGCGAGCGCGGACAGGTGGGCCGCGCGCTCCCCGGTCTTGCGCGGCAGGAACCCCTCGAAGGTGAAGCGGTCCGTGGGCAGGCCGGAGACGGCGAGCGCCGCGAGCACGGCGGACGGGCCGGGCAGCACCGAGACGGGCAGCTCCGCCTCCGCCGCGGCGCGGACCAGTGGGAAACCCGGGTCCGAGACGGTGGGCATGCCCGCGTCCGAGAGCACCGCGACCGTGCGCCCCGCCCGGACCTCGTCCAGCAGCTCGCCGGCGCGGGAGTTCTCGTTGTGCTCGTGGTGCGTGACAATCCGCCCGGACACCGTGACGCCGAGCCCCGTGGCGAGACGGTGCAGGGTGCGGGTGTCCTCCACGGCGAGGACGTCCGCGGTGCGCAGCACGTCCTTCAGTCGCTGGGAGGCGTCCGAGAGGTTGCCGATGGGGGTGCCCACGACGACCACGGCGCCGGGGCCGCCCCCTCGGGGGCCGTCCTCGGTCGGTGCCTGCTCGTCGCTGCCGGGTGACGGGGTCGATACGTGCGAATTCACAGTCCCACTCTACGAACCCCGTCCAGTCGCGGCGCGCAGGCGCCCCGTCCGCGCAGCCGCGGCCGCACCGCGCGGTCCCTCGGGGTCCGCGCCCTACCATGGGGTGCGTGCCCTCGACTGCCCTCTCCCCCGCAGGCCCCCCGGCCGTCCGCGGCTCCGACCGTTCGCTGGGCGAGCTGCTGCTGCCCGCCGTGACCCGGCTGCCGCACCTGTGGTGGGTTCCCCTGCTGCTTGTCACGGTCCTGGGCGGTGTGGTCCGCTTCTTGGGCCTGTCCTCCCCGCACGCCGTGGTCTTCGACGAGACCTACTACCTCAAGGACGCCTACTCGCTGCTGCTGCACGGCACGGAGCAGCAGTGGCCGGAGAACGCGGACGAGGGCTTCGTCTCGGGGATGATCCCCGCGGTGGAGGACCAGCCGTCCTTCGTGGTGCACCCGCCACTGGGCAAGTGGCTCATCGCGATCGGGCTGTGGCTGTTCGGCGCGGACGACCCGTTCGGCTGGCGGTTCTCCGCCGCGCTGTTCGGCACGCTGACCATCGCCCTGGTCTGGTGGGCGGGCTGGCTGCTGTTCCGCTCGGTGTCCCTGGCCACGATCGCGGGGCTCGTGACGGCCCTGGACGGGCTGCACCTCGTGGAGTCCCGGCTGGCGCTGCTGGACATCTTCCTCATGTTCTTCCTGCTGCTCGCGTTCGTCTTCGCCCTGCTGGACCGGGACGACGGCCGACGCCGCCTGGTCGCCCGCTGGAACGGCTCCGCCCTGGGCCCGTGGCTGGGGGTGCGCTGGTGGCGGGTGGCCGCGGGCGTGGCGTGCGGTGCGGCGGCCGCCGTGAAGTGGAACGCCCTGTTCAGCATTGCCGCCCTGGGGATCCTGGTGGTGCTGTGGGACATGAACGCCCGCCGCGTGGCCGGGGCCCGGCACTGGTTCACGGGAGCGGTGCTCAAGGACGGCCCGTGGGGCTTCCTCACGATGATCGGCGTGGGGCTCGTGACGTACGTGGTCACCTGGTCCGGGTGGCTGCTCACGGACTCGGGCTACGACCGGCACTGGGCCGAGCTGCACCCCGGGGAGGGCCCGCAGTGGCTGCCCCCGGCCCTGCGCTCCCTGTGGGAGTACCACGTGTCCGCGTACTCGTTCCACACCGGCCTGGACTCCCCGCACACCTACATGGCGGGCCCGGCCACCTGGCCGTTCATGGGACGTCCCACGTCCTATTACTACGAGTCACCGGGCGCGGGCACGGACGGCTGCACCGTGGACGCGTGCAGCCAGGCGATCCTCAATGTGGGCAACCCCGCCATCTGGTGGGTGGGGATCGCCGCCGTGCTGCTCGGGGTGTGGCTGTGGATCGTGCGCCGAGACTGGCGCTTCGGGGCCCTCGTGGGGGTCTACGCGGCCGGCTACCTGCCGTGGTTCCTATACCCCGAGCGCACCATGTTCTTCTTCTACGCCCTGTCCTACTTCCCGGCCATGGCGCTGCTGATCGCCGGCGCGGTGGGGGTGCTCACCGGCAGGCTGGGCGTGCCACGGGGCGGCGCGGTGGCGGGCTCCGAGGTGGCTGCGGAGCGGGAACGGGTGGTCTCCCCCGTGTGGGCCCGCAGGTGGCGCACCGTGACACTCGTCTACCTGCTCGTGGTGGCCGCGCTGTTCGTGTTCTTCTGGCCCGTGTGGACCGCCCAGACCATCCCCTACGAGCACTGGCGCTGGCGGATGTGGTTCAGCTCCTGGATCTGAGGGCCCGGCGGCGGGTGACCAGCACGGTGGTGAACGCTCCCACCAGGGCCACGATGGCCACGGTCACGGCGGCGTCCACCCAGAACTGGGTGGGGTAGAGCCGGATCAGCGTGTCCGTGACGCTGAACGTCCACGTCCCGGAGCTGAAGAACAGCGAGTGGAACGCCGTGAAGAACTGCTCCCAGCCCAGCAGAGCGGTGGCCGCGGCAACCACGAGCAGGGCCACGGTGAGCCAGGCCCCCCAGAACCACGCGGCGGAGGCGGTGCCCGGCGCCGTGCGGTGCAGGTACCAGCCCGCGAGCGCGCTGAGCACCAGCAGCACGGCGGCCAGCAGCAGTCCCCACTGCATGACGTGCTGCACGTCCGTCATGTGGGAGACCTCGGACGGGGTGAACGCCAGACCGCCCTCGGGGCTCACCAGGCCACCCAGGTACTCGGACGGCGCGAGGTTCATGATGTAGTCCAGCCCGTACGAGCCGAAGGTCATGCGCTCGTTGAGACCCATCCCCCACGGGTCGGCGGGGAAGCCCGGGCGGTGGTACTCCAGCCACAGGAACGCGGGCGTGGCCACCAGGCGGACGCCCACCGCGAGCCACAGGACGGGCAGGGAGAGCCCCAGGAACACCTGGAGCACGCGCTGCAGCGGCGTGGGGCGGGGTGCTCGGGCCGGGGCCGCGGAAGAACCGGGCGCGCTCACCAGTTGCCGTGCCAGTTCTCGTCCGCGTAGTGCTCGAACGGGATGTTCCAGTCACCGTAGCCGTCGTCCGGGTCCGCCTGCGGGTACTCGGTGTTGACCACCTCCACCATGTCCCCCGGCCGGAAGACGTCGTAGATGTAGGACGCACCCTCCGGGGGCATGCCCACGCAGCCGTGGGAGACGTTCGCCACGCCGAGCACCGGCAGCGCGGAGGGCAGGGCCTGGTGGATGAACTCCCCGCTCCACGTCAGCCGGGACACGTTGGAGGCGTCGAACGGCGGGTAGTAGTGCGGGTCGCCGGGGTTCAGGTCCAGGGAGGAGGCCTTGAACTCGTAGGACTTGGCCTGCTCGATGATGACCTTCTTGCCCGTGGTGGAGGGCCAGTCCGGGTTGCCCAGGGTCACGGGCCAGCTGCCGGTCTGCTTGCCGTCCACGTAGGACACGAGGGTCTTGGTGGTGTTGTCCACGTAGGCCCGCTGCTCGGCCCCGGTGGTGAAGGTCACGGTCTTGTTCCCGTTGCCGATCATGCCGTTGCCCAGGTCCGTGCCCAGGATGTCCGCCGAGACCTTCACGGTGGAGTGGGGCGCCCAGGGCTTGTCCGGACGGAAGCGCAGCTTCTGGTCCGAGTACCAGCGGAACTGGCCCTTCTGGTGGGCCCCCTCCACGGTGATGGCCTTCTCCACGGCCGCCTTGTTGGTGACCGGCTCGGAGAAGGTGAACTCGGGAACCTGCCACACCCCGTAGGTCTCGCCGTCCCTCACGTTCATGCTCACGTCCGCCTCGTGCGCGGAGTCCACCGTGGTGAAGGCGCTCTGCCCCGTGCGCTGCTGGTCGCCGTTGCGGGCGGTGTAGGACACGGTGTAGCTCTCGTTGAACGCCAGGGGCTCCGTGGAGCGCCACTCCCCGTGGTTCTCGTCCAGGGAACCCTTCGCGGTCTCTCCGGTGCCCGCCGCGGTCACGGTCACGTCCGTGAGCTCCCCACCGGACGCCGTCACGACCACCGGGTCCACGGGGTTGACCATCGCGGTGTCCGCCGCCGGGGTCACGCTGACCTCGGGAGCGGCCGACGCGTGCTGCGAGGCCGTGGTGCCGCTCGTCGATGAACCGGGCGCGGCGGCGTCGTCCCCCGATCCCGCGCCGCACGCGGTGAGACCCAGCAGCGCCACGAGACCCAGGGCGGACAGGGCGAGAGCGCGGGACGAGCGGGACCCGCGGACGCGGAGCCCGGCCTGCTCCGGGGACGGGCGGCGTGGTGACGAGGACGTCATGGAGAACCTCACAGGGGGATCCACCGGCCCACGTGCGCCGCGGGTGGGCGCCGAACGGTCAGGGACGGCGCCAGTGCGGCGTGCGCAGCTCGTCGGGCATCGCGACGGAGCGGGGCGGTGCAGGGTGGGAATGTGCCTTCGCAACTGATTGCGTCGGTTCAGGATACTCCCTGGACCTGCTGCCGGGAGCGGACCGGATGCGGCCCGCGTCCTCGGTCCCGTCCCGGTCGGCCGCCGAGGTGCCGGGGGCGCCGTCCGGTGCGTCCTGCGCCGGCGGGACCCGGTAGGAGACGTCCCGCAGCGCGCGGGCACCCCGGGCTGGTCGGGCCGCTCCGAGGGAGGTGCCCCGGCCGGGCGCTCGGCGGGCGGGCGGGAGCTCGTCGGTGCTGACGGCCTGGACCACGTCGTCGAGGTCGTCGCGGCTCCAGCCACCCGGGGCCTCGAGGCGCACGATGCGCCAGCCGCGGGGCGCGGTCAGGGCGTCGGCGTGGGCGGGGCAGAGGTCGTAGGCGTGGGGCTCGCGGCGCGCCGAGAGCGCCCCGATCACGGCGGTGGAGTCGGAGTACACGTAGGTGAGGGTGCACACGGCTTCGCGGTTGCACGTCAGCTTGGAGCAGCTGCGGCGAGGTGCGGCGGCGTCCGGCACGGGACTCAGCGTCCCCGGCGGCGCAGCCGGCGCCGCTCTCGCTCGGACAGCCCACCCCAGATGCCGAACTTCTCGTCGTTCGTCATGGCGTAGTCGAGGCACTGCCCGCTCACGGGGCACGCCTCGCACACGCGCTTGGCGTCCCGGGTGGACCCGCCCTTCTCGGGGAAGAACGCCTCGGGGTCCGTCTGGGCGCACAGCGCGTCCGTCTGCCACGCGAGCTCGCCCTCGGCATCGCCCTCGCTCACGGAGTAGAGACCGGCCACGGCCTGCCACACGGAGGCGTCCACGCTCTGGACGTCGTGGACCTCCATGCCGCTGAAGTCCTGGGGAGCGGGTGCGGGGGGTTCGGCGTCGCGGGGCTTCTTGCGGTCGGAGCGCAGCAGCACGTCGCCGGCGGCCTCGGGGTGGGCTGCCAGGAAGGCGGAGGCCAGGTCGTCCAGGGTGGTCACCCCGGCGGCACCACGGGCCTGATCCACGGGATCGACGAACCAGTCCACGGGGACGGTGCCCCCGCTCGCATCGGTTCCGGAGTCCTCGCGACCGTCGATCTGGCGGCGTGCGGCCTCTCCCATGTCAGTCCTTCCGTCCCACGCGTTCGCTGTCTCGTGCCCTCAACCAGCCCGGTTGTCCCGGCCCGTGCGCCGTGATCGGGTTCACCCACGGGGGCCGGGTGGACCCCCTAATTACACGCGTGTAAGTCCGGGGGGTCAAGCCGAGTACCCTGAGGTGACCGGTTCTTCCGGCGCGCCGCCCGGGAACCCGGGGCGCCGTCACTTACCCTAAGGAGTTTCTTCGTGGGACGCACACCGAGAGACCTCGCCCAGGCGCTCATGACGGTCTCCGAGCGCCCCACTCCCGCTCTGGTCTGGCGTGACGGCCCCGAACGCGTCGAGCTGTCGGGCCGCGTGCTGGTCAACTGGGTGGAGAAGGCCGCGGGCCTCCTCGTGGACGAGCTGGACGTGGTCGCATCGGACGTGGTCACGGTCTCCCCCGTTCCGCACTGGCGGCTCGTGGTGATCGCGCTCGCCGCCCTGCGCGCCGGGGCCCGAGTGCAGTTCACGCACCGGCCGGAACCGGACTCCGTGGTCCATGCCCACCTGGAGTCGGCCCCGGACGATGACGCCGCCGCGCAGCTGCTGCTCGTGGTGGCCGGTCCCGCGCTGGCCTTCTCGTGCGCCGCTCCCCTGCCGGACGGTGCCGTGGACTTCGCGGACGAGGTGCGCGCCATGCCGGACGTCTACACGGGGTTCGAGGCCCCGGATCCCTCGGCCGAGGCCCTGGGATCCGCAGTGCTGCACGGCGACCTCGTGGCGCGGGCCCTCGCGGCCACCCCGTCCGGAATGGCCGAGCACCCGGCAACGGTGCACCTGCCCCTGGCCGACGGGTGGGGCGACACGGAGCTGCTCACGCTGCTCGGCACGGTGGTGCTGGGGGGTTCCGTGCTGATCACGGCCCGCCCGGAGGACGCGACCGCTGACGTCCTGGACCAGGAACGCGCCGTGTCTCTCTAGGACGCGCGACGGATGTCGTCGTCGGAGGGTGTGGGGGTGGGGCGCTCGGTCGTGGAGCCGGAGGCCGGGGACGTCCCGGCGGCGTCGTCCGGCGTGTCCCCGCGGCGGGCGGTGTCCGCACGGCGCCCCTGGGTGCCGTGGTCGTGGACCAAGGGCATCTGGCTCGTGATGAACGCGAACTCCTCGTCCGCACTGTCCGCGAAGTCCGGATCCTGGTCCAGCTCCGTGCGGAAGACCCAGAAGCGGTAGGCGAAGTAGCGGAAGATCGTGCCCAGGATGGTGCCGATGACCGTGCCGGAGATGAAGGACGCGGTGGCGGAGGTCAGCCCCAGGACGTAGTAGCTCACCCCGAGGCAGCCCAGCTCGATGGCCATGCCGATCCCGTTGGCCACGAGGAACTGCACGAGCTCCTTCTTCTTGTCGTCCTGGCGCTTCTCCCGGAACGTCCACATCCGGTTGGCCACCCACGAGAAGATGATGGCCACCACCGTGGCCACCACCTTGGCCTTGATGTGGCTGTCGGAGAACTGCGGCGTGTGCATGAGCAGCCACACCAGGCTGGCGTTGATGCCGAAGGCCGCGGCACCCACCAGTCCGAACTTGGTGAGCTCTTTGACGAACAGTTCCCACAGCGCGTGAGCGCGGTCAGCCAGGTTGTTCAAGGATTCGATCTCAATCTGCTACTCGGGGAAGGTGGACGGTCCTGGCCCCGGCTACCCCTTGGGGGCGCCGCCACGGACCCGCCGGGCCCCGGACGGGGTCGTTCGGCGTTCTGCGGTAAATGTCTGCATCCTACTCCGACATGACTGGGCGCGGCGTGTGACGGTATCCTGGGCCGGTGAATTCTCCCGTTACCGGTCCCGTCATCGGCGTCGTGGGCGGCGGTCAGCTGGCCCGCATGATGGCCCCCGCCGCCACCGCTCTCGGAGTGCAGCTGCGGGTCCTCGCAGAGTCCTCGGACGCGAGCGCCGTGCTTGCCGTGCACTGTGCACCCACAGGTGACCACACCGATCTGGAGTCTTTGCGTCGCTTCGCGGCGGACGTGGACGTCCTCACCTTCGACCACGAGCACGTGCCCACCGAGCACCTGCGCACCCTCGAGTCCGAGGGCGTGGCCGTGCGTCCCGGCCCGGATGCGCTCGTGCACGCACAGGACAAGCTCGTGATGCGCCAGGCCGTGCAACGGCTGGGTCTTCCCAATCCGCGCTGGGCGGAGGTCCACACGTCCGAGGACCTCGTGGCCTTCGGCGAGAGCACGGGCTGGCCCGTGGTGCTCAAGACCCCGCGCGGCGGCTACGACGGCAAGGGGGTGCTCCTCGTGGACGGCCCGGAGGCCGCCGCCCGTGGAACGGCCGCCGAGTGGTTCGAGCGCAGCGCCCGCGCGGCCGACGGCGCGGGGCTGCTCGCGGAGGAGGCCGTCCCCTTTTCCCGGGAGCTCTCCGCGATGGTCGCCCGGCGTCCCTCCGGCGAGACCCGCGCGTGGCCCGTGGTGGAGTCCATCCAGGTGGACGGCGTGTGCAACGAGGTGATCGCCCCGGCTCCGGGTCTGGACCCGCGCGTCGCCGCCGCCGCGCAGGAGGCGGCCCTGCTGCTGGCCCGCGAGCTCGGCGTCACCGGCGTGATGGCCGTGGAGCTGTTCGAGACGCCCGGCACGGACGCCGGCTTCGCCGTCAACGAGCTGGCCATGCGCCCGCACAACTCCGGGCACTGGAGCATGGACGGCGCCGTGACCGGCCAGTTCGAGCAGCACCTGCGCGCCGTGCTGGACTGGCCGCTGGGAGCCACGGATCCCGTGGCGGGCGCCGCTGTCATGAAGAACGTGCTGGGTGGGAGCAACCAGGACCTGTTCTCGGCCTACCCCGCCGCCATGGCCGCGGAGCCGCGCGCCAAGATCCACACGTACGGCAAGTCCGTGCGCCCCGGCCGCAAGATCGGGCACGTCAACGCCGTGGGAGGCACCCACGAGGTCGAGCGGCTGCGCGCCGTCGCCACCCGTGCCGCCGCGATCGTCCGCGACGGCGAGCAGGCCGACGGCTCCGAGACGGTGAATCCCCGGCGCACCACCACGTGGGGTGCCGTTCCCGCAACGCAGGCCGAGGCCCCGATCGTGGGTCTCGTCATGGGCTCGGACTCGGACTGGGCCACGATGTCCGCCGCGGCGCAGGCGCTCGAGGAGCTCGGGATCCCCTACGAGGCGGACGTGGTCTCCGCGCACCGCATGCCCACCGAGATGCTCGAGTACGGGCGCACCGCGCACGAGCGCGGACTGCGTGTGGTCATCGCCGGCGCGGGCGGGGCGGCCCACCTGCCGGGCATGCTCGCGTCCGTCACGCCGCTGCCCGTGATCGGTGTGCCGGTCTCCCTCAAGAACCTCGACGGCATGGACTCGCTGCTCTCCATCGTGCAGATGCCCGCGGGCGTTCCCGTGGCCACGGTGTCCGTGGACGGCGCGCGCAACGCGGGTCTGCTTGCGGCCCGCGTCCTTGCCTCCTCCCCCGATCTCTCCGGGACCGAGCTGCGCGGGCGGCTGCAGGAATTCGCCAGCGAGCTGTCCGAGGCGGCGCACCGCAAGGGCGCCGCCCTGCGCGAGACGGTGGCGCGCGGCGTCGGCTCCGGCGCCTGACCGTCCGCGCCCCCGCCGGACGACGCCGCCCCGGCACCGTCCCGC
>NZ_RCOM01000066.1 GCF_003667225.1 Kocuria rhizophila | reverse complement strand
CCACTGCCATGACGTGCAGTTCGGCGGGAGGGTCGTGGGTCACGTGGGCACCCAGCGACGGATGATTGTCGTGGGTGACCACGACGTGCTGGTTGCGGGCACCGGCGGAGTGCTGGTCTCCCCCTCGCATCGAGGCCAGGGCCTTGGTGTGCAACTGCTCGCTGAAGCTCAGGACGCCGCCCGATCCACTGCGCCGGCCGACTACGGATACCTCGGTTGTCGAGAGGAGGTGGTCCCGTTCTACGAGTCGTGTGGGTACAAGCGCCTTGAGGTCACCGAGCGGTTCCGTTCCCGTGGCGGTTCCGGTCACACGGTGGAAGAAACAGGCGCCCCGGTGATGGTGTGTTCTGGAACGCGGGATGTGGACACCTGGCCCAATGGCCGTATCGATCTCCGAGGTCGCTGCTGGTGACTCCCTGCAGTGCTCCCGTGGGGCGACCGGTCCGCGTCACCCCGCCTTCCACACCATGACCCCGTCACACTCTCGCCCGGGGACCGCCAGGAACCCTTCGGACTCATAAAGGTCTCTCGCACGGTTGCCGTCCTCCACGGAGAGGCTGACGCGGTTGTGCCCGCGGGCGGCACTCTCCGCGAGAAGCCGTCGGAGCAGCCGACGCCCGTGCCCGGCACCCCGGCGCTCGGGGGCCACCCACAGACTGGCTTCTGGAACGTCAGCGGAAACGAACCCGTACCCGGGATTTTCCGTGCCCAGGAACTGCGCCCAAGCCACGCCGACGACGCTCGAAGGGTCCACCATGATGAAGCCGAAGTCTCCGCGCTCGGGTTCGAACTCCGTGTAGTGGACGATTGCGGGATCGGCAAGAACGTCCTCGCTGGAGAAGCGCTCTCCGCACCAGTTCATGTTGCCCAAGGTGGCCTCACGCAGAGCGTCGCCGTCCCGACTCGACAGAGGTCGGACCGGCGAGAGGTCTTGGTGGTTCATGGGACACTCCTTCAGGGATCGTGAGGCCCCATCGGTGAGGCACTTCTCGACGAGCCCAAGACCCGACCGTACCGCCCGGCCTCTCACTCGTAGCACGGAGAATCATCCATGGGAAAGACGCACAGCTTCTACCACCGGGCATGCGACGTTGCCGCCGGGGAGGACATCGTGGGTATCACCGTGGCGGAGGACGGACGGGTGGCACTGGAGTACGGCGAGTTCCCGGAGAACCTGCGGTGCAACTGGGCGGGGTTCCTCTACGACCTGTCGCTGACCCCCGCGATGCTCGATGACCTGTATCCGGGCCTGCGGGTCGTCTCGGCCCGTCTGCAGGAGGGATACGGGCACCTGGTCGTCTCGGACGGCACGTCGCAGCGTGAGTACCGGCGCGAGATCACCCCCGTGGAGCGCAGACATGTGGCTCTGGAGGTCATTCCCTTCGACCCGACTGTCGAGCCGCAGAGTGGCAGCCCCTACTGGGACGGCCTGACCCCCACGGGCTTCATGGAGGAGCTGCGAGGAAACTTCCCCCACGGAGAGCCCGATGGGAGGGGCCTCATGGCCGTGTGAAGGTGCGGTCCGCTGTCTTTGACTCTCACGCTGCGTGAGGCAGCACAGTTTTTTTCATGAGCACTCACAGCACCGCTTTCCACATCAGCCCCGTTCCCGCTCCGGCATGGGATGCCGTAGCCCCCGAGAACTTCCACGGGATCTACGGCATGCCGTCCTTCGTCACCGTCCCCACCTCGGACATGGCCGCATCCGTGGCGTTCTGGACCGGGGCGCTGGGGTTCTTCACCCTCTTCGAGATCCCAGGGCAGCTGGTACACCTCCGTCGTTGGGCTTTCCAGGACGTGCTCCTGGTTCCCGGCGCACCACCGCAGACGGGCACATCCTCCCCGGTGGTGAACTTCGCGTGCGTTCTGACCCAGATCAAACAGATCACCGCCGCGTGCAAGGGTGCCGACGGCGTCGTCGTGTCCGGCCCGCGGGACACCCCCTGGAACAGCCGCGAGGTGGAGGTGGTGACCCCTGAACGAATCCGGGTGGTCCTCACGGCGGCGAAACCGTACGACCCCACCACCCAGGAGGCCGCGAATCTGAGGGCGGCGGGCATCACTCCCCCGGCACACGACGTCGACCACAATGAGCCACATGACCGATGACCGGATGCTGTTGACCGTGGGGCAGGTCGCAGAGCGCCTCGGTGTCACCGTGCGGACGCTGCACCACTGGGACGCCGAGGGCTTGGCGTCCCCGTCCGAACGTTCCGGCACCGGGTACCGCCTCTACACCCAGGCAGACCTGGACCGCTTGGAACGCGTGGTGGTCTACCGGGAGCTGGGCTTTGGGCTCGACGCCGTCCGGGATCTTCTCGACGACCCGGCCGTGGACGTCGTGGCAGCCCTGCGCGAGCAGAACATGCAACTGGAGGCGCGAGTTCACGGGCTGCAGCAGCTCCACAAAAGCGTGCAGACCATGATCGAGGCGCAGGAACGGGGAACCGTCCTGGAACCCGGGCTTCAAGCCAAGGTCATGAGCGGGGATTGGAACCCCGAGTGGCCCGCCCAGGCTCGGGCCCGGTGGGGAGACACAGCCCAGTGGCGTCAGTACGCCGAACGGGCAGCTTCCCGAGATCCGGCCGAGTGGGCTGAGCTGACGCGCGCCACCGAGGATCTCGACCGCGATCTCGCCTGCGCGTTCCGCAAAGGCACCCTCCCGGGCGACCCCGATGCGAACGACCTCGTGGAGCGGCACCGCACGCTGTTCAGCCGGTACTTCCCCCTCACCCGGCAGATGCAGATCTGTCTGGGGCGGCTCTACGAGTCAGACCCCGGATTCGCTGCACACTACGAGGCATCGCACCCTGGGCTTTCGTCGTGGCTGCGGCGAGCCATCGACGCCGCTGCTCGCGCCCACGGGATCGACCCCGCCTCCGCCGCGTGGGAGTGAGAGCACACCTGTCTCCGTACGATCAGAGAGCCCGGTGGGGTCGGCCCGGCGGCGTGGTGTGTCAGGACAGGTTGCCTGCCCAGCGCACTTCCCCGTCCACCACGGTGTCGGTGGGTTCCATCCCCAGATGGCGGGCGATCCGCTGGGACGCCTCGTGCTCAGGGTGGATGTGAGCCAGGACCCGGGACACCCCCTTCCGCCGGAGTTCTTCGATCAGGAGGGCGGCTGCCCGAGCGGCGTAACCCCGGCCCTGCCAGGGGGCGCCGACGACCCAGGCGATCTCCGCAGGCGAGCCGTCCAGCGGAACGGTGGCCTGCACGTAGCCCACCGCCTGTTCCTCCGGCCCCACCACCACAATGCGGTTGAGCCACAGCTCGCTTCCGTCCGAAGAGTGGCCGCGGGTCTGCACGGCGTACTGCCTCCCCAGGCCCTCAACGCTCGGAGGCTCGCCGCCCGTGTACCGGTACAGCTCTGGATCGGCCAGGACTGCCGCCATCTCAGTGGCATCTGTCACGCGCAGGGGCCGGAGGGCAATTGAGGTCGTCATGGGTCGAATTTATGATCCCGGCAATCTCCAGGTGGCCTCTGAAGGGTTCATGACGTCGGCATCCCCAGTCGTGGGTGACCGCCACCAGTTCCCTCGGATATCTTCATTCGCATGGATGAATCCAGCGTGGGCGCTCTCATCGGCATCTTGATGTCCGCCGCGGTGCTGGGCTTCGTCTACGCGGTCATTCGAGCGGAGGCATCGGGACCTGTGGATCACAACGGGTTCATCGGCATCCACATCAAAGCCACCCATCGCAGCGATGAGGCGTGGCACGCCGGACATGCCGCGGCCCTGCCCGTCTCCCGCATCATTCTCCTGGTGGCCCTAGCCGTGGACCTGCTGCGCCTGGTCCTGCTGTTCTTCGGGCCCACATGGCTCGTCCCCTGGCTGGGAATAATCCCCTCGATCGTGCTGGTCCTGGGTTTGGTTCCCATAGTCCTCGCCGCCAAGAAAGGCGCCGACGCCGCACCTCCAGCGCCCGGCCCCTGATCACCCTCGCTTCCGGACCACCACGACGCCACCGACTGCCACTGGGCTGAGCCACGGCACGCAGCTCAGGATCGCGGGAAAGCAGCCGGGTGCGGGGGCAGCGTCGTCACCCCGGGAGATGCACCGGCGCGACGGGTCAGACCGCAATCAGCCAGTAGATCCCGCCCAGGAACACCACCCCATAGGCGGAGCCCGCCACCAGCTGCGCCCACGTGTGTGCGCCCAGCACGCGGCGGCTCACGCACACCGCGAGCGCCACCGGCACGAACAGCAGACCCCACGGCCCCCACGCGACGGGCAGGATCACGGCGGTGCCGCCCATCATCATCCCGTGCACCGAGATCTTCCACCACGGGCTGACCAAGGCCACCACCGCGCTGGCGGCGAGCGTGGCAGTCAGCAGGCCCGTGATCTCCACGGGCCCGTGGAACGCGAGAGTCACGCCGAGGAACGCCGCCACCAGAAGGAACGTCCCGATCATCACCGGACGCCGGTGCTCCTTGACGCTCACGTGGTGGTCGGTGAGAACACCCCGGCGCGACAGCACGGTGACGGTGGCCAGCGAGACCCCGCACACGGACAGCGCCACCGCCACGCCCCACGCGAGGAAGGCGAGGGTGCCGTGTGCGCTCCACGGGATGACGACCAGCAACGCCGCCAGCACGAGCGGGGCCTGGAACACCTCGGAGAGGACGACGGCCCAGGCGGGGTCCGCAGACGGAGAGCCGTCATCGCGCGCTGGCCCGGCGGCGTCGTGCGGAGGTGCGGCCGGCGGGATCGAGGGGCCGGACCGCGCTCGCCGGCTGGGAGCGCCGGGATCGTCAGACGGGGAGACGTCGGCAGGGTCCGGGCGCGGCGGCGTCGTCGGCCCGTCGTGGCTGCTCACGGGCGCAGATCAGAAATCGAGCGTCTCGTACGTCTCGTGCTCGTTGTTCGCCAGCGCGGGGATCGCCTGCCCCACGCCGAACTGCGCGAAGTGCTCGGAGCCCACGTGGGCCTTGAACGCGGCCTTGTCCTGGTAGACCTCGAAGATGCGGAACACCGCGGGCTCCTCCGGGCTCTGGTACGCCTGGTAGTAGAGATTGCCGGGCTCCTCGCGGGAGGCGGGCGAGAGCTCGGCAAGCGCGGCGCGCACGGTCGCCTCCTCGCCGGGCTTGGCGGTCCAGGTGGCGCTGCAGACGAAAGCCATGGGGTGTCCCTTCTCGACGACGACGCCGGACGGTCACCGGCCCGCTCATGCTATCGGCCCGCGGGTGGGCGCCGGTCAACCCCACCGTACGGCCCGGGGGACGCGCCCAAGTTCACCATCTTTTCAGGATCCTCCTCCCCTGCCCTCAGTATGGAGAGCATGATTCGCATCGAGCACCTCACCAAGCGCTACGGCGGATTCACCGCGGTGGACGACATCTCGTTCGTGGCACAGCCCGGCCGGGTCACCGGCTTCCTGGGGCCCAACGGCGCCGGGAAGTCCACGGCGCTGCGGATGCTCACCGGTCTCACCCCGGCCAGCTCGGGTGAGGCGCTCGTGCTGGGCCACCGCTACGCCGAGCTGCCCAACCCCAGCCGGCATGTGGGCGTGATGCTCGACGCCGCCGCACAGCATCCCGGTCGCACCGGCCGCGAGGTGCTGCAGCTCGCCGCCACCATCACGGGTGCGGGCAGGGCACGGGTGGACGAGATGCTGGAACTCGTGGGGCTGGAGCCCTCCGAGGCGTGCCGCCGTGTGAAGAACTACTCCCTGGGCATGCGTCAGCGCCTCGGTCTCGCGGGCGCGCTAATGGGCTCACCCCAGGTGCTTGTACTGGACGAACCCGCCAACGGCCTGGACCCCGCGGGCATCCGCTGGATGCGCGGTCTGCTCCGGGACTTCGCGGACCGGGGCGGCACCGTGCTGCTGAGTTCGCACCTGCTGCACGAGGTGGAGCAGGTCGCGGACGACCTCGTGATGATCGGCCACGGCCGGATCGTCGCCCAGGGCCGCATGACGGACCTGCTCGCCACCCGCCCCGGCTGCGTGGCCGACGCCGAGGACCAGGCGGCCTTCGCCACCGCGCTGAGCACCGCGGGCATCACCTTCTCCGGGCGCGCGGACGGTGCCGCCGAGATCGAGGCCGACGCCGCCCGCGTGGGTCGCGTAGCGCTCGACGCCGGTGTGCCCCTGACCCTGCTGCGCCCCGCGGACGGCACCCGGCTGGAGGACATGTTCCTGCAGCTCACCGCGGACACCGCCCGCGACGAGCAGGGGCGGGGCGGCACCCCACCCGGCGCGGCGGCGTCGTCCGGCGCCACACCGCCCGCGCAGCCGTCACCCGCCCAGGGAATGCCCGCCCGAGAGGAGCCCACCGCATGAGCACCGCAACCACCACCACGGCCCCCTGGGGCCATGCAGAACCGACGGGCCGCGGGCTGTCGTTCCTCACCCTGCTGCGCGTGGAGCTGCGCAAGCAGGTGGACACGCGCGCCGGGCGCGGTCTGCTGATCGCGATCGGCGTGCTCACCGCCCTCGCGCTGGGGCTCACCGTGTGGCTGACCCGTGAGGAGGGTGCGGACCTCGCCGGTCTGTTCGTCGTAACAATGACGCCGCAGGGGTTGCTGCTGCCCGTGCTGGGGATCATCACGGCGTGCAACGAGTGGAGCCAGCGCACCGCCCTGATCACGTTCACGCAGGAACCCCGCAGGATCCGGGTGGTGCTCGCCAAGCTGCTCGCAGCACTCGTCCTGGGGACGATCGCCTTCGCGGCGGCGTGGGTCCTGGCACTGCTCGCACACCTGATCTCTGCCGGGCTCTCCGGCAGCCCCGTGAGCATCGACCTCGATCCCGGGCAGCTGGCGGGCCAGTGGCTCACCCAGATGCTCGCCCTCCTGCAGGGTGTGGCATTCGGGCTGGCGCTGCTGTCCGTGCCGCTGGCCATCGTGGCCTACTTCGTCCTGCCCACCCTGTACTCGGCAGCCGCTCTGATGGTCCCTTCTCTGCAAGATCTCGGGGCGTGGGTGAACATGACCGCGGCCTCCACCCCGCTCATGGAGGGAGTGGACCTCACTGCCACAGAGTGGGGTCAGCTGGGAACGTCCTCGCTGCTGTGGATCGGGGTGCCGCTGCTGATCGGCATCTGGCGGGTGCTCACGCGCGAGGTGAAGTAGGCGCGCCGCTCGGCGTTCCTCTTCCGGACACGAGGGCCGGTCCCCACCCTGCCCTGGGTGAGGACCGGTCCTCTGTGCTGGGGCTGCCCGTTTCTCGAGGTCTCCCTGGACAGTCAGCGGCGCCTGGCGGGTTCCGCCCGTTCCAGGCGCACGACGGTGTCCGCGAGCTCGGCGACGTCCGCGTCGTCGTGCGTGATGACCACCGCGGTGCGCCCGGCCAGCACGCGTTTCAGCACCTGTCTCATGCGGGGCCGGGCCGCCACGTCCAGTGCGCTCATGGGCTCGTCCAGCAAGATCACGCGCGGATCCGCGGCCAGCACGCGCGCGATCGCGACCCGCTGCGCCTGCCCTCCCGAGAGCTCATCCGGGCGCCGCTGCACGAACTCCTCCGCGCCCACCTCCCGCAGCCATGCCCGGGCACGACGCCGCCCTTCCGCCCTCCCTGCCCCGCTCGCCCGCGGCCCGAACGCCACGTTGTCCAGCACGCTCAGGTGGGGGAACAGCAGGGGTTCCTGGGCCATGAGGGCCACTCCCCTACGGTGCGCGGGGACCCACACGGGCCGGTCTCCGGTGTCCGCCCGGACCACACACCGCTCCCCCACCTGGACCGCGCCGCGATCCGGTGCCACCAGGCCGGCGACCACGCCGAACACCGTGGACTTCCCCACCCCGTTGGGCCCGAGCAGCGCCACGGTGGTGCCCGGCTCCACGCTGAACTCGGCGGCCACACCTCGTGGTTCGTGAGTGACGTCCACCCGCAGCCCGATGGGGTGGTGGGACCCCTGCGCCGGACTGCCAGCTGAGACCGTGGGCGTGGCCGACGGCGCATCGTGGGTTTCCTGTTTCCGCGGCAGCGACGCGGACGGGGAACGCCCGCCCATGGACCGGAACTCCTCTGACGCGGTCGGATCGGGAGGCGCTTCCCCGCCCCCACCCGGGGCGGCGGCATCCGCACGCGACTCCGGATCGGCCTGACCGCCCGGTCCACCGGCGCCACCCCGCCCCACCCACCGGGTGAGGTTCGCGCGGAAGCCGGCGCCGCGGCGTCGTCGTGCGGGGGTGGTGAGGCTGACGACCAGCAGCGCGACCAGGACGAGGAGCAGGGAGAGGGCCACGGCGGCGTCGGGGTCGGTTTCGCGCTGCAGGTAGATCTCCAGCGGGAGCGTGCGCGTGACGCCCTCCAGGCTGCCCGCGAACGTGAGGGTGGCGCCGAACTCGCCCAGGCAGCGCGCGAAGGACAGCGCGGCGCCGGAGAGCACGGCGGGCAGGGGGACCGGCAAAGTCACGCGGAAGAGCGTGCGCGTGGGGGAGGCACCCAGGCCCGCGGCGATCTGCTCGTAGCGGGTGCCCGTGGTGCGCAGCGCGCCCTCCAGCGAAACCACCAGGAACGGCAGGGCCACGAACGTCTGCGCGAGCACCACCGCCGTGGTGGAGAACGCGATGTCCACGCCCAGTGCCGCGAGCGGCGCGCCCAGGAAGCCCGTGCGCCCGAACGTGTACAGCAGCGCAATGCCGCCCACCACCGGGGGCAGCACGAGCGGCAGCAGCACCAGCGAGCGGAACACGGTGAGGCCCCGGGCCGTGGAGCGCGCCAGCACCAGGGCCAGCGGACAGCCCAGGACCACGCACAGCGCGGTGGAGACCACTGCCGTGCGCAGGCTCAGCCACAGCGCGGCAAGCGACGACTCACTCGTGAGCAGCTCCCCCAGGTGCGCCCAGTCGATGCGCAGGAGCATCCCCACCAGGGGCAGCAGGATGAGCAGGGCACCTGCGGCCGCCGGGAGCAGCACCCACCGCGGGGTGGCGGAGAACCGGCACGTCACGGGGCGCCGAAGCCCGCGTCCCGCAGCACCTTCTGCCCTTGCTCACCCGTGACGAGGTCCACGAACTGCGCGGCAAGCTCCGGCTGCTCGGAGTCCTTCAGGGCCACGATCGGGTACCTGTTGATCGCCTCGTCCGTCTTGGGGATCTCGATGGTGGTGACCTTGTCCCCGGCCGCCTTCGCATCCGTGACGTACACGATCCCGGCGTCCGCCTGACCGCTGGTGACCTTGCCGAGCACGTCCGTCACGGCGTTCTCCTGGCTCACGGGCGTGAGCTCCACACCGTTGGCCTTCTCCACCTTCTGGGTGGCGGCACCGCACGGCACCTCGGGCGCGCACGTGACGAGCTTGACCTTCTTGTTCAGCACGTTCTGCACGCTCGTGATCCCCGCCGGGTTGTCCTTGGGCACCACGAGGGTCAGCACGTTGGTCGCGAAGATCTTCGGCTCCCCCTGGGCGAGGTCCGCGTCCGTCAGCTTCTTCATGTTCTTCTGGTCCGCGGAGGCGAACACGTCCGCGGGTGCGCCCTCGGTGAGCTGCTGCACGAGCCCCGAGGACCCGCCGTAGTTCACGTTCACGTCCACGCCGGGGTGGTCCCTCTCGAACTCCTCCGCCAGCTGGTCGAAGGACTGGGTCAGGGAGGCCGCCGCGGACACCCGCAGGGTCTTGTCCCCGCCCCCGGCCTCCGAGGACGACGCCGCTGCATTGCTTCCCCCGCTCTGCCCACCGCAGCCGGTGAGCACCAGGGTGCCCAGACCCACAGCGGCCACGAGGGCGGTGAGGCGGCGTTTACCCGCGGTGCCCGGTGTCTTCTGCTCTGCGCACGCCATCATTTGCGCCCCTCCGTCTCCACGATGACCGCCGTGGACTTCACCACGGCCGTGGCCACGGAACCGAGTGCGAGCCCGAGGTCCTCCACCGCCTCCGTGCTCATGAGCGACACGATGCGGTGCGGACCGCACTGCAGCTCCACCTGGGACATCACGGGGTCGGACTTCACCGCGGTCACCAGCCCCACCAGCCGGTTGCGGGCCGAGCTGCTCACGCGCGCGGGATCCTCGGGGCTCACCGCGGTGCGACGCGCCAGCTCGGCGAGGTCCGCACCGTCCACCACCAGGTGCCCCGTGCCGTCCTTCTGCCCGGGAAGGGCACCCTGGTCGATCCACCGCCGGACGGTGTCGTCGCTGACACCCATGAACGAGGCGGCCTGAGCCACACGGAGAAAGGTCATGAGCGCATGTTATCCGCAGATGCGGGCCCCCGGGGCAGAAGGACCCGCAGATGCGGACCCAGATGGTGCCGCGCCGGTGGACAGCTGGCCGCTGGTGCTGCCTAGTGGAGTAAAAGCAGATCCGCAGCCGCATTTCTGCGTTTGCTCCGCTAATGCAGACCGCCCCGGGGCGCGCAGGCCACCCCAGGAGCACCCCCCGGGGGAACGACGACGCCGCTCCCCACCTTCCGGGGAGCGGCGTCGTCTGCGCGTGCCCTGTCAGCACATCATCTGCGCCACAGGACGGAGCCGGGGCTCACTCGTGGGAGAAGTTCGGCTTCCGCTTCTCCGTGAAGGCCGCCATGCCCTCCTTCTGGTCCGCGGTGGAGAACAGCCCGTGGAACACGCGGCGCTCGTACTGCAGTCCCGCGGCCAGGGTGGTCTCGTACGCGGTGTTGACGGTCTCCACGGCGTGCTGGGCCACCGGCTTGGACATGGAACCGATCTTCGCGGCAACCTCCAGCGCGGTGTCCATGAGGGAGTCGGCGGGGACCACACGGGAAACGAGTCCGGAGCGCTCGGCCTCCTCGGCGTCCATCTGGCGGCCGGTGAGGATGAGGTCCATCGCCTTGGCCTTGCCCACTGCGCGGGTCAGCCGCTGGGTGCCGCCCATGCCCGGGATGACGCCCAGAGTGATCTCCGGCTGCCCGAACTTGGCGGTGTCCGCGGCGATGATCATGTCGCACATCATGGCCGCCTCGCAGCCACCGCCCAGGGCGTAGCCCGCGACCGCCGCGATCTTCGGCGTGCGCAGCCGGGCGAAGGTGTCCCACGCGGAGAAGAAGTCCTCGCGGTACATGTCCGAACCGGTCTTGGAACCCATCTCCTTGATGTCGGCGCCCGCGGCGAACGCCTTCTCGGAGCCGGTCAGGACGATCGCACCGATCTCCGGATCGCGGTCCAGGTCGGTGGCGGCCGCCACGAGCTCGGTCATGGTCTGCACGTTCAGCGCGTTCAGCGCCTTGGGACGGTTCAGCGTGATCACGCCCACGCGTCCCTCGCGGCGGACCAGGATGGTTTCGTAGGTGTTCTCAGTCATGTGGCCAGCATCTCACGACGCCGCCGCGCCCCGCCTCACACGCACGGGTGACGGTCCGCCACCGCATTCGGCCCGGAACGCTGCCCCTCTGTTGACACGACAGATGCCGCACATGATGCGCCCCTGCCATCCTGGCCAGGTGCGGGGTGACGGTGAGGGACTCGCCGAGGCGACCCAGCGGCGTCGTGGACCGGGGGTCCGTCACACCCCTGAAACACGCGGTCGCTAGCATGGCGGCATGCGTGAATTGCAGGCACAGATCATCGCCGAGCTCGGGGTGGCCCCGCGGATCGACCCGGAGACGGAGGCGGCGCGGCGCGTCGACTTCCTGTGCGACTACCTCCGGGCGACGCACACCAGGGGCTTCGTGCTGGGCATCAGCGGCGGCGTGGACTCCACGCTCGCGGGGCGGCTCGCGCAGCTGGCCGTGGAGAAGCTGCGCGAGGACGAGATCCCCGCCGAGTTCGTGGCCATGCGCCTGCCCTACCGCACCCAGCAGGACGAGGACGACGCGCAGGCCGCGCTCGCCTTCATCGAGCCGGACCGGGTGGTCACGTACGACGTCGCTCCGGCCGTCGACGGGTTCGAGGCCGCCTACGCCGCGGCCACCGGCGAGCAGCTCACCGACTTCACGCGCGGCAACACCAAGGCCCGCGTGCGCATGACCGCGCAGTACGCGGTGGGCGGGGACCACAACCTGCTGGTGATCGGCACGGACCACGCGGCAGAGTCCATCACCGGGTTCTTCACCAAGTTCGGGGACGGCGGAGCGGACCTCCTACCGCTGGCCGGGCTGGACAAGCGGCAGAACCGGCAGCTGCTGGAGTACCTGGGGGCCTCGGAGCGGCTGGTCGGGAAGGTCCCCACCGCGGACCTGCTCAACGACAACCCCGGGCGCACGGACGAGGACGAGCTGGGCCTCACGTACGAGGACATCGACGACTACCTCGAGGGCAAGGACGTCCCCGTGGAGGTCGCGGAGAAGCTGGAGCAGATCTTCCTGCGTTCCCGCCACAAGCGCACCGTGCCGGTCACGCCGGCGGACGGGTGGTGGCGGGAGGAGCACCCCGCTCGTGCCGGAGCAGGTCTTCCCCGGGGAAGCGAATCGCCGGAACCCCCCAATAGCAAGTACGCTGATTGATGAGTCATCAATAGATGACGTTCCCCAGTAAAGGAGAACCCGCTATGCGTAAGACCGCAGCTGCTGCCGCTCTGTCCCTGGCCATTCTGTCCGGCGTGTCCGCCCCGGCCATGGCCGCCACGGAGAGCCCCGCTCCCGCCTCCACCCAGCAGGAGGACGAAGGCCACGGCAACGCCGGCCTGTGGGGCCTGCTCGGTCTCGCCGGCCTGGGTGGCCTGCTGAAGAAGAACAAGACCGTTCCGGTGGAGCGCAACCACAACGTGGGCACCACCGACCGCACCCACAACGTTGGGACCACCGACCGCACGCACACCGCGGGTTCCACGGACCGCACCCCCAACGCGGGCAACACCAATGGGGACGGCACCGACCGCACCGGTCGCTGACCATCACTCCGCTTGGCAGTTCCCCAGATCCGGGACTGCGGCCAGGGGCTCACTCGTTCACGAGTGGGCCCCTGCGCCGTCCTCGGCTCCGGCGCCCGGCGCGGTTCCACCTCCACGCGGCCCGTGCGAGCGGCAGGGGGCGGTGGGTCACCCCGGGGCGGGGACGAGCGAGAACCCCGCGCCGGGGAGTCGCCGGGCGCCGGGGTCAGGACACGGTCTGCGCAGCGGTGGCTTCACGGCTGCGCCGATAGCCGTGATTGCGAGCCGCCAGCAGCAGCCCGGCCAGCACCGCTGCCAGCACCGAGGCGGTCAGCACGGCCACCTTGGCCTGGTCCCCGGCGGCCGCGGACGGGTCGAAGCTGAGCTCCGCGATCAGCAGGGACACCGTGAACCCGATCCCGGCCAGCAGCGCGATCCCCACCAGGTCGATCCACTTGTAGGACGGGTCCAGCTTCCGCCCGGTGAGCACGGTGGTGAGCCACGTGGCGGCAATGATGCCCAGCGGCTTGCCCAGGACGAGGCCCGCGATGATGCCGAGCGTGACGGGGGCGGCGAGCGCCGTCGTCAATCCGTCCCAGCCGCCCACCGCGACGCCCGCGGAGAAGAACGCGAAGACCGGCACCGCGAACCCGGCGGAGAGGGGCCGCACGCGGTGCTCCAGGTGCTCGGCGAGCTCCACGGGCTGCCCGGAGGCCTTAGCGCCCATGACGGGAACGGCGAAGCCGAGCAGCACGCCCGCGACCGTGGCGTGGATCCCGGCCTCGTGGACCAGGGCCCACGTGATCACGGCCAGCGGCACCAGGATCACCCACGCGGCCCACGTGCGGTGCGCAAAGAAGCGGGGGAAGCGGTGCGCCAGGGACCCGAACACGGCCATCGGAACGAGTGCGAGGAGCAGCGGGAGCGCGTGCACCTCGTCGGTGTAGAAGATCGCGATGATCGTGATGGCCAGCAGGTCGTCCACCACCGCCAGGGTCAGCAGGAACAGGCGGAGCGCGCTGGGCAGGTGCGAGCCCACGATCGCCAGCACCGCCACGGCGAACGCGATGTCCGTGGCGGTGGGGATCGCCCAGCCGCCCAGGGTCTCGGGGTTCGTCAGGTTCACCGCCGCGTAGATCAGCGCGGGTACGACGACGCCGCCCACGGCCGCCGCGATCGGCACCGCCGCTTTGCTGAGGTCCCGCAGATCACCCGCGACGAACTCGCGTTTGAGCTCCAGGCCCACGAGGAAGAAGAATACGGCGAGCAGCCCGTCCGCGGCCCAGGTGCCGAGGCTGAGCTTCAGGTGCCACGGCTCGTAGCCGACCTCGAGGTCACGGAGGGCGAAGTAGCTCTCCGCAAAGGGCGAGTTGGCCCAGACGAGGGCGATGACAGCGGCAACCACGAGGAGGATGCCGGCCACGGTCTCGCAGCGCAGGACGTCCTGGAGCCGGGAGAGGACGCCACCCGAGGGGTGGTCGGGCTCGCACGGAGGCTCAGGATGGTTGAAGAAACCGGGCTCCGAAACGAAGCCGGAGGATTCTTCCTGCGCCACGGGCTCCGGTGATCCGGGCTCACGGTGGGCAGGGGTGGTCGTGTGGTGCAGGGGCATGGAGTACTCCAATGTCGACGGGCATCACGCTCATTACCGCCGACCAGACTTCCCGGCACACCAGCCATCAAGGGTAGCAGGGTGCATTTGGGCGGCGCACCCGGGGCGGCTGCCATGAGGCTGAGCGGCTCCGTCTACACTGACCACCAGTGACACGGGGTGCCGCCACCCTCCCTC
>NZ_RCOM01000065.1 GCF_003667225.1 Kocuria rhizophila | reverse complement strand
GGCCAGGTGTGGAAGCGTTGCAAGGCGTGGAGCTGACTGGTACTAATACACCGAAGACTTATACACACACAAACAGTCATCAAGTGTGGTGTTCGCGTTCACTATGTGGTTGACCACCAACAACCCCAACCCCCCGTGTGGGGTGCGGGTGGTGTGGTTGGTAACAGAATATTGTTCCCGTAGGCAACGGGAAACCAGGTTTCCGCCCCGGGTTCGGGGTGGTGCAGGTTTCCGGTGGTTATAGCGTGGGGGAAACGCCCGGTCCCATCCCGAACCCGGTAGCTAAGACCCACAGCGCTGATGGTACTGCACTCGGTAGGGTGTGGGAGAGTAAGTCACCGCCGGAATTAACGTAGGAAGGGTTGAGGCCCCACCAGGACCACTCGAACAGAGTGGGCCAGGTGGGGCCTCCCCGCATTTAACACACCATTTCCGGTCTGCTCCCCCGGGAGGCCGGCGCTGGCAGCGGAGCCCGTGAGGTCCATCGTCTTTTCTGGGCGTGCCAGTTCGCACGCAATGTCTCCGAGTGCGCGTCTCCCCATGTGCTTGCCCATTCCTCCGGGTAGCCTGACGGAGTGATTACGGGTGAGTTCAAGTCGAAGATCGACCGAGTGTGGAACACGTTCTGGACGGGTGGCATCTCCAATCCGCTGGAGGTGATCGAGCAGATCACCTACCTGCTCTACATCAAGCGCCTGGACCAGGAGCAGGAGCTCATCGACCGTAAGGCCAGCCGTACCGGGCGCACCCCGGAGGACCCCATCTTCGGCCCCGGGGATGAGCAGAAGCTGCGGTGGAGTCATCTCAAGAACCAGGACCCGGCCACCGCTTACGAGTTGATGGACCGCGGGGTGTTCCCCTTACTCCGGCGTCTGGGTGGCGAGAGCGCCTACACGGAGCACATGCGGGACGCCCGGTTCACCATCCCCACGCCGGCTCTGCTGCACAAGGTCATCGACCTGCTGGACCAGTTGGACCTGCGCCAGGACACCAACGGGGACCTCTACGAATATCTGCTGTCCAAGCTGGCCTCGGCCGGTGTGAATGGGCAGTTCCGCACGCCCCGGCACATCATCGACCTCATGGTGGATCTCACCGAGCCGAACGCGGAGGACACCATCTGCGACCCCGCGTGCGGCACGGCGGGGTTCCTGGTGTCCGCGTCCGAGTACCTGCGGGAGCACGACGAGACCCTGTTTTCCGACCCGAAGAAGCGGGCTCACTACGGCTCGGGCATGTTCCATGGCTACGACTTCGACTCCACCATGCTGCGCATTGCGAGCATGAACATGCTGATGCACGGCATCGGTTCTGCGGACATCCGGTACCGGGACTCCCTGGCGGAGGTTTCCCGCAACGACGCCACGTACAGCCTGATCCTGGCCAACCCGCCGTTCGCGGGCTCCCTGGACTACGGGGCCACCTCCCAGACGCTGCTGAAGACCATCAAGACCAAGAAGACCGAGCTGCTCTTCCTGGCCCTGTTCCTGGAGATGCTGGAGACCGGCGGGCGTGCTGCCGTGATCGTTCCGGACGGGGTGCTGTTCGGTTCCTCCAAGGCGCACAAGGACCTGCGCCGCATGCTCGTGGAGGAGCAGAAGCTGGACGCGGTGATCAAGCTCCCCTCGGGCGTCTTCAAGCCCTACGCGGGGGTGTCCACGGCCATCCTGCTGTTCACCAAGACGGACAGTGGCGGCACCGACAACGTGTGGTTCTACGACGTCCGCGCGGACGGTTACTCCCTGGACGACAAGCGCACCCCTGTGGACGCGAATGACCTCCCGGACGTTCGCGAGCACTACCGCTTGTTCGTGTCGGGCAACGCCGCCGAGCTGGGTCGCGCGCACAGAGCAGTCCTTCGTGGTCCCCAAGGAGGAGATCGCGGAGCAGGGGTACGACCTGTCGTTGAACCGGTACCGCGAAGTGGTACAGGAGGAAGTAGAACACCGTAGCCCTACGGAGATCGTTGATGATATCGAGCGTCTCAATCAGATGATTGAGCACTCGCTGGCGTCATTGAAGGCGGATCTTCGATGATACGTATGAAGCTGGGAGATGTTGCTACGTTCGTGTCGGGAGGAACGCCCAGCCGTTCCGTGGCCGAGTATTACGGCGGACATATACCTTGGATTACAGGTGCGGACATCGACGATTCGGGGGATATCTCTTCCCGGTTTTGGATAACGACTGAAGCAGTGCAGAAGTCTGCAACTAACATTGTTGAGGCGGGCGCACTAGTACTGGTAACCAGGACGTCGGTTGGGAAGGTTGCGTTATTGGATCGAGCAACCGCAATCAGCCAGGACCTTACTGGAGTCATACCCCATACCGGGATCTCCCCCAATTATATCCGCCATTTTTTGAAATTGTCGGCTCGGTCGCTCGCGGATCAGGCGCGGGGCGCGACGATTAAAGGAATTACTCGGAACGTCGTTGCCTCTTTGATGATACCTGTACCCCCACTAGATGAGCAGCGGAGGATCGCGGGGATCCTGGATCAGGCTGACGCGATCCGCACGAAGCGCCGTGCCTCCCTCGCTCTCCTTGATGAACTTACTCAGTCAGTTTTTCTCGATTTATCAGTCTCCTCGGAACCGCAGAAAATGCGATTCGGCGATCTCGTCCAAAACTTCCGCAATGGTTTGTCCCCTTCGAACAGCGGTGAATTTGGGGCGCAGGTGCTGACTCTTGGTGCAATTACACATGGGAGGTTCGACCCTACATCACGACGGGCAGCGATGTTCGACCGAATACCCGAGGAGAATGTTCGTGTGCGAAAGCAAGACTTCTTGGTATGTCGGGGGAATGGGAATATCGACCTGGTGGGCCAGGGGGTGTTCCCCCAGTCGGACGACGATCAGGTCGTCTTCCCGGACACCATGATTGCCTGCCGTTTAGATGCTGACAAAATTCGTCCACCTTACTTGGCGGCACTGTGGGGTCAGCGAGTAGTCCGGCAACAGATAGAAGCGGGTGCGAGAACGACGAACGGTACTTTTAAGATTAACCAGAAAATCCTTGGGGACGTTTCTCTTCCGATCCCGCCTCTCGCCGTCCAGCAGGAGTTCGCCGCCCGCGTCGAGCAGATCAACGCGCAGCGCGCTCTCGTGGAGCGGGCGCTGGAGAAGGACGAGGAGCTGTTCGCGTCCTTGCAGTCGCGGGCGTTCTCGGGCGAACTGTAGGGTCGTTCCAAACGCATAGAGCCGGGGAGGGCGCGTGGGCAACTTCGATTTCTTGAGGGCCGAGTGGCCGGAGCTCTACGAGGACTGCGCGCGGGCGGAGTCCTACGTGATGAGCGACCCGCGGTCCGCGTGCTTTTACAGCCGCCGCGCCATTGAGGTGCTCGTGGGGTTCCTGTTCGACATGGAGAACCTGCGGGAGGCCTACGCCTCGGACCTGGCGGCCCGCACGAACGACTCCGCCTTCGTGGCCGTCACGGGCCCGGCGATCCAGGCCAAGCTGAACCTGATCCGCAAGAACGGCAATACCGCTGTGCACCGGACCGGGCCGATTTCTCGGCAGCAGTCGTTGCCGGTCCTCAAGGAACTGCACCACGTGATGATCTGGGCGGCGCTGCGCTACACCCGCCACCCGGACACCGTGGACCCGCACGCGGTGTTCGACCCTCAGGTGGCCGCACAGGCCGCGCCCCTGACCCGCGAGCAGGTGGTGCAGCTTGCGCAGAAGTTCAAGGACCAGGACGCCAAGTACCAAAAACTGCTCAAGGAGCGGGACGACCTCGCCGCCCAGCAGCAGGCCACCATCGCGGAGCTGCAGGCCGCCGTTCGCGCCGGGAGGGAGGTCCCTGTTGCACGCGACGACCGCGACCTGAACGAGGCCGAGACCCGCGCGACCAACATCGACACCCTGCTCTTCGAGGCCGGGTGGGAGCTCTCCGATCCCCGGGACCGGGAGTTCACCGTGTCCGGGATGCCCACCGCTTCCGGTACGGGCCGCGTGGACTACGTGCTGTGGGGCACGGACGGCCGCCCCCTGGCCATTGTGGAGGCCAAGGCCAGCCACGTGAGCCTGCGCGACGGCCAGCACCAGGCCAAGCTCTACGCGGACGCCCTGGAATGCGAGCACGGGCGTCGTCCGGTGATCTTCCTGTCCAACGGCTACGAGCACGAGATCTGGGACGACGCCGCCGGCTACCCGCCGCGCCGCGTCCAGGGCTTCTACACCCGGGACGAGCTGGAACTTGCCATCCAGCGGCGGGGCACCCGCGCGGCCCTGGCGCAGGCGCCGATCGACGAGAGCATCGCGGGCTTCGAGCGCCCCTACCAGACCCGAGCGATCCGCGCGGTGGACGATGCCTTCGACCGGAAGCAGCGCGCGGCCCTGCTGGTCATGGCCACGGGCTCCGGCAAGACCCGCACGGCCATTGCCCTGGTGAAGCAGCTGCAGGAGCATAACTGGGCGAAGAACGTGCTGTTCCTCGCGGACCGCACCGCCCTGGTGCGCCAGGCCAAGCGTGCCTTCGCGGAGCTGCTCACGGACACCGCGTCCGTGAACCTGGTGGACGAACGCCCCGGCGCCGGGCGCGTGTACCTCTCCACGTACCCCACCATGCTGAACCTGATCCACGAGAACGAGGGTGGGGTGCGGCGCTTCGGTCCGGGGTTCTTCGACCTGGTGATCGTGGACGAGGCGCACCGCTCCGTGTACCAGAAGTACCGGGCCATCTTCGAGCACTTCGACTCCCTGCTGCTGGGCCTCACCGCCACGCCCAAGGACGACATCGACCACAACACCTATCAACTCTTCGCCCTGGAGGACGGCGTCCCCACGGACGCGTACACCCTGGAGGAGGCCGTGGCGGACGGCAAGCTCGTGCCACCGCGCGGCAAGGAGATCGGCACCGGGTTCATCCGCCGCGGCATGCGCTACCACGAGCGCACCGAGGAAGAACGGGAGCGCTGGGACGAGCTCGACTGGGGCGAGGGCGAGATCCCGGACGAGGTCTCCTCGGAGGAGATCAACCGGGTGCTCTTCAACACGGACACCGTGGACAAGGTGCTGGCCGCGGTCATGGAGTCCGGGCACCGGGTGGCCAACGGGGACCGGCTGGGCAAGACGATCATCTTCGCCCGCAACCAGCGCCACGCGGATTTCATCCAGGAACGCTTCGACGCCCAGTACCCCGGCTACGGAGGCCGCTTCGCCAGCGCGATCACCCACGGCAGCCGCCATGCGCAGTCCCTGATCGACGACTTCAGCGACCCGGAGAAGGAACCGCACATCGCCATCTCCGTGGACATGCTGGACACCGGCGTGGACGTCCCGGACGTGGTGAACCTGGTGTTCTTCAAACCGGTGCGCTCCAAGACCAAGTTCTGGCAGATGATCGGCCGCGGCACCCGGCTGCGCCCGGACCTCTTCGGCCCGGGGCGGGACAAGGAGGACTTCCTGGTCTTCGACTGCTGCGGGAACCTGGACTTCTTCAACCAGGACCTCCCAGAGCCCAAGGGCTCCGTGCCCAAGTCCCTGAGCCAGCGCATCGTGGAGCACCGCGTGCGGATGATCTGCGGGATCGACGCGCAGGCCAAGCGCGGCAACCTGGCCGGTGACGTGCGGCAGCTGCGGGAGGACACGGCGTCGTCGGTGCAGCGGTACGTGCTGGGCATGAACCGCGAGAACGTGCTGGTACGCCCGCACCTGCGGCTCGTGGAACGCTTTGCCCGGCCCGAGGCGTGGCAGGCGCTGGACGAGTCCTCCGCCCAGGACGTCATGGACAACCTCGCAGGGTTGCCGTCCAGCGAGCAGGACCCGGACGTGGACGCCAAGAGCTTCGACCTGCTGGTGCTGCGCCACCAGGTGGCGCTGCTGGACGGGGACGACGCCGCGGGGGAGGGCTACCGGGCCAGGATCCAGGAGATCGCGGAGCAGCTGCGGGGCAAGGACAAGATCCCGGCCGTCCAGAAGCAGCTCGAGATCCTCGAGGCCGCTGCCGGGGACGAGTGGTGGCAGGACGTCACCCTGCCCATGCTGGACGTGCTGCGCCAGCGCGTCCGCGGGCTGGTGGCGCTGATCGAGAAGACCCGGCGCAATCCCGTGTACACCGACTTCCAGGACACCCTGGAGGAGATCCGGGATGTGGAGCTGCACCCCCGTGCTCCCGGCACGGATCTGGCACGTTTCGAGCAGAAGGCCCGGGCGTTCCTCACCCAGCACCTGGACCACGTGGCCATCGAGCGGCTGCGCCGCAACAAGCCGCTCACGGCCGCGGACCTCAAGAGCCTCGAGGAGATGATGATCGAGCACGGGGTGGGGGACCGGGACGCCCTGCGGGACGCCGCCGAGCGGAACCAGGGCATGGGCCTGCTCATCCGCAAGCTCGTGGGCATGGAACGGGCTGAGGTGTCCACGCTGTTCGCGGAGTACCTCAACCGCTCCACCCACACCGTGGAGCAGATCCGGTTCATCGAACGGGTGATCGACGAGCTCACCCGCAACGGGGCCATGGAGCCGGAGCGGCTCTACGAACCGCCCTTCACGGACATCGCCTGGTCCGGGCCGGAGGTGCTGTTCGAGGAGGAGGACGTGGACCGGATCATCGACCTCTCCGCGCTGGTGCGCCAGCGGGCCGTCCCGGCGGAGGCCCTGCCGCCCACGGGCTGACTGGCTGGCAGTCTGACGGGTTGACGGTCTGCGGGCTGGCGGGTGCCGCGCCGTGAGGACCGGCGGACAGAGGATGCCACGGCTCGTCACGGAGCCCGAATGCGCCGCCCCGAACATGCCGGACCGCCCGCGCCGTGCGTTTTGCGCGGCGTGGGCGGTCCGTGGTTCCGGAATCACCGTCTCCTGGCTCAGGCGGCGCCCGCTGAACTAAGGACGGGCCCCGCGCCGACGCGGGCGTCGTGGTCCTCCCGCTCGAGCTCCGTGCGCACGGACACCGCGGCGGCCACGAGACGGTCGAGTGCTGCCTCCGTCTCGGGCCGGCCACGGGTCTTCAGCCCGCAGTCCGGGTTGACCCACACGCGCTCCGCGCCGATGGCGTGGGCGGCATGGCGCACCCTACGAGCCACCTCCTCGAAGGAGGGCACGCGCGGGGAGTGGATGTCCCACACACCGGGTCCCACGTCCCTCGGGAAGTCCGCGGCGGCCAGCCCGTCCACGATGCCCGAGCCGGAGCGGGAGGCCTCCAGGGTGGTGACGTCCGCGTCCAGGCCCTCGATCGCATCCAGCACGGTCTCGAACTCGGAGTAGCAGAGGTGGGTGTGAATCTGCGTGTCCGTGGCGGCGGCGCCGGTGGCCAGCCGGAACGCGCCCACGGACCACTCCAGGTAGGCCGGACGGTCCGCCTCGCGCAGCGGCAGCAGCTCCCGCAGGGCAGGCTCGTCCACCTGCACCACGGCGGTGCCGGCGGCTTCGAGGTCGGTGATCTCGTCCCGCAGCGCCAGTGCCACCTGATCGGCCACCTCGGCCGCGGGGACGTCGTCGCGCACGAAGGACCACGCGAGGATCGTGACAGGACCCGTGAGCATGCCCTTCACAGGACGGTCGGTGAGCGACGCCGCGTAGCGCGTCCAGTCCACGGTGATGGGCACGCGCCGGGAGACGTCCCCGAACAGGATGGACGGGCGTGTGCACCGCGAGCCGTAGGACTGCACCCAGCCGTGGCGGGTGGTCGCGAAGCCCTCCAGGGACTCCGCGAAGTACTGGACCATGTCGTTGCGCTCCGCCTCTCCGTGCACCAGCACGTCCAGCCCCAGCTCCTCCTGGGCGCGCACCGTGCGGGCGATCTCCGACCGGATGGCCTCCCAGTAGGCGGCGCCGTCCAGGCGACCCGCCCGGTGGGCGGCGCGGGCCGCCCGGATCTCGGCGGTCTGCGGAAAGGAGCCGATGGTCGTGGTGGGCAGCAGCGGCAGCTTCAGCCGCTCCTGCTGCGCCGCCCGGCGTTCGGCCGCTGAGGGGCGCCGTCGGTCCTCCGGGGAGACGGCCGCGGTGCGCTCGCGGATCTCGGGGCGGCGCGTCGCGGGGTGGGCGGCCCGGGCCTCGCGGATGCGGATGTCGGTCTCCAGGGCCTCGCTGATCTCCTTCCATCCGTGCTCGACGCCGCGCGCCAGCTCGACGACCTCGCTCACCTTCTGGTCCGCGAACGCCACCCAGCTGCGCACGTCCGGGTCCAGTTCGGTCTCCCGGGTGACGTCGTGCGGGACGTGCAGCAGCGGCGTCGCCGTGCCCACCGCCACGGGGCCGCGGGCCGCGGCACGCAACCGGTCCAGGGTGTCCGTGGCGCCCGCCAGGTTCGTGCGCCACACGGTGCGTCCGCCCACGACGCCGCCCACCACCGGACGCCCGCCCCACGCCTCGAGGGCGGTGGCCGAGGGGACGTCCCCGCGGTCGAGGTCCACGGCGAGGGCGTCCACGCCCGTGCGGGCCAGCGCCAGGTGGGCGTCCTGGCCGGCGTCCCCGTAGCCCACGGTCACCAGCACCGAGGGGTGGTCGGACAGGGCGGTCAGCCGCCTGTACGCGGTGGTCACCGCGGAGAGGATCCGCTCGCGGGACGCGCCCCAGCCGTCCGCGGCGAGAGCGGATTCGTCCAGCTGCACCCACGGCACACCGGCCGCGTGCAGGGAGCTGAGGATCGAGACGTACTGGGCCAGGACGTCGTCGAGCCCGGCCAGGGGGTCAACCCGAGCGCCGTGGGCCACGGGGGTTTCCGGGCGCGAGAGCAGCAGGAAGGTCACGGGGCCCACCAGCACGGGGCGGGTCCGCACGCCGGTGCGCCGCTGGGTGTCCCGGTACCGGGAGACCAGGCTCTCCGGGTGCGCCCGCAGCGCGGTGCCGGGGTCGATCTCCGGGACGTAGTAGTGGTAGTTGGTGTCGAACCACTTGGTCAGCTCCAGCGGCTCCAGATCGTCCGTCCCGCGGGACAGGGCCGTGATCAGCTCGATCCCGCGCTCGGTGTCCGGCGCGGCGGGGGGGAGGCCCTCCGCCCGGAACCGGGCCGGCACGGCACCCAGGGCGAGCGCCGTGTCCAGGACGTGGTCCACGGCGAAGCCCTCGGACGGCACCGCGCAGTCCTGCGTGAGCCCCAGCTCGCGCAGCCTGAGGGTCGTGCGCTCCCGGAGGTCGCCGAGGGTGCCCAGGACGGTGCCGGCCGGGTGCCGTGCGGGATCCGCCCAGTGGGCCTCGAGGGCCCGCTTGAGCTCCCGGTCCGGGCCGATGCGCGGGTAGCCCAGGATCGTGGCGCTGGGCAGGGGGGTGGAATTCGTGATGGTCATGATCTCTCCTTGCGAGGGTCGGTCCGGGATGGAAAAAGGGTGTGAGGCAGCCGCGTCGCGGGTGGGCCGGCGACGGTGCTGCACGGGGTCACTGGGCGTGACTGGTGCGGCGGGCGTACCGGGGCACGTGCTCCAGTGCGCGTGGGCAGAGCCGTGCGTGCGGCTCCGCGGCGGGCGGGGCGCACGACGCCGCACGGTCAGGCCGCGGGGCTGCGGCCCCGGTACTCGCGGGCCGCGTCCCGCACGCGCAGGTGCTCCAGGATGGTGAGCGCCGCGTCCGGGCGGTTGAACGTGTACAGGTGGAAGCCGGCGCAGCCCAGGTCCAGGAGGTCGTCGATCAGTGACAGCGTGGCCGCGGTGCCCCGGTGCCGCAGCTCCTCGGGGGAGTCCGCGGTGAGGAACCGGGTGAGCCGCTCGGGAACGGGCACTCCGGTGATCTCCGTCATCCGCTGCAACCGTTTCGGGTTGGTCAGGGGCATGAGACCCGCGACCACCGGGATGTGGATCCCCTCGGAGCGCGCCCGCTCCAGGAACGACGCGTAGTCCTCGGGCTCGTAGAGCACCTGCGTGATCGCGTAGTCCGCCCCTGCCTCCTGCTTCTCCCACAGGGACGCGAGATCCGCCTCGGGGTCACGCCCCCGGGCGGGGGACGGGTAGCACGCCACCGACACGGACAGCGGCCGAGTCCCGGGGCGGAACCCGTCCCCGAAACGACGCCGCTCGACGTCCCGGATGAGCCGCACCAGCTCCGAGGCCCGGCCGATCCCACCGGGCGGGGTCCGCCACTGCCCGGCGCCCAGGGGCGGGTCCCCGCGCAGCGCGAGGAGGTCGCGGACGCCGTCGTCCAGCAGCTGCTCCACCGAACGCTCCAGCCCCGCGCGGTCCGTGCCGCCGCACGTGAAGTGGGCCATCACGGGGGTCCTGGTGGTGCGGCGCAGATGGCGCAGCGCCTCCCGGGAGACACCACGACCACCCGAGTGGCCGTGTGTGACGGAGAAGAAGTCGGGTCCGGCCTGGGCCATGGCGTCGATGCTGCGCCACACGGTGTCCGGGTCCGCGGTGGGGCGCGGCGGAAACACCTCGAAGGAGACGAGCGTGGACCGGCGGGGGGGGCGCACCAGCCAGGACGTGCCCGTGGGCACCTCGGCCGCGGGGGAGCCCGGGGTGGACGGCTGACCCGCGGGTGTGCCTGCGAGGCTGAGGCCCACAGGTGTGGCTGTGTCGGAGGGGCGGGCTGCCGCTCCGAGAGTGGGTCTGCCCTCAGCGCGGGCGGTGGACGACGTGACGGGCATGTGAGAAAACCTCCGGCGGTAGGACGCCGGAGGTCGAGTTCCGTGCGCCGTACTTGCCAGCCACGCGGTTGCGTGGCGGCCGGATCGTCATCTGGGGCACCCCACTACAGCAGGAGGGTTGCCGCCCGGCCAGCCAGAGCTTTTCGCCGGGTCTCATGATCCTTTGGTGGGAGAGACGGTAGCAGGTGATGTGGAACTGGCGAAAGCAAACCACGGGTCTGGCGTGTTCCCCGGGTCTGAAGGGGTCTGCATGGCGCCACTCGGGCACGGGCCGCTGCTACTCGCGTGCACGGTCCCGCTCTCACGCACTGTTCAGCACGAGGCGGTAAAACCCAGCGGAGAGACCGGCGGAGGGCTCTAGCCGCCGGCCGCCTCGTGACGAAGGCGGAGAGCGCGCTTCGGGAAGTTGGTGGTGACCAGCCAGGTGTCCGGTTTGCCCAGCCAGAACGTCAGATCGGCTTCCTCGTCAACAGTCCAGACCAGAAGCGGGATACCACGGCGGGCAGCAAAACGATGCAGGGTCAGCCGGGCGAGATCCTTGTTGGCCACCAGGAGATTCGCACGGCAGTTGCGAATTCGCTGGGCGGGAAACAGCTCCGAGAGCCTCACTTTCAACTTCTGGACAGCTCCGGCCCCTGACAGGTCTCGGCCGAGGGAGAGACCCACCAGCAGGTTGATGCCCATGCTGTCGGCCCAGTCACGAACGGCAAGGACGGAACGGTCCTCCAGCGTCGTGATAATGCACCCGTCCGCTCCCATCTCCTGGAGAACGACCTCGGTGGCGCGTACTTCCAAGGTGCTCTCGGGGTGGTGGTAGGCGTCCTCCGGTGACGTGAACTTGAGATCCACGTGAGCCTTGGCATGGCCCTTGATCGCATCCAGGCACTCGGCGAGCGTGGTGACGTCAGGAAGCAGCTCCCGAATGCGTGACAGCGTCATTTCCCGCAGCTGGTGGGTGAGCGCGCCCTCGCGGATGAACTCGTCATGGTTCAGCACGAAGTGCCCGTCCGCTGTGGCATGGACGTCGAATTCGATGAAATCGCATCCCAGCTCGGCCGCCCGATGGAGGGTCTCGAGCTTGTTCTCCCGTGCGAGGTCGTTCTCGGCGCCGCTGCGGTGTGCGGAGATCATGGGTGTTTCGGTCACGGTGTTCTCCTGAAGATTCCGTTGTGGACGGCGAAGATCAAAGAGTAGACCAGGATAAAGACGCTGGCGGCGATCGCCAGGGTCCATGCCAGGCCGTAGTCCCCCAAGTCCAAGATGGATGTCGTGCTGGGGACGTCGGCTTCGGTGGTCGCACCGAAGAAGGAGAACAGCACCCGAAAGGGAACACCAGGCCAGTGGCGATCATGGCAGCGAACTGCAATCTCTCCTTGCGGGTTGCTTCGGCGGAATCCGCTTGCGCGCGCAGCTCCACCAGGTAGGTTTCTGAGACCTTCGAGAGCGAATCCAGCATCCCGCGCGTCCGTTGCAGGGACGTCTCGACCCCGAGCGCGTCCGCGAAACTTCGACGGAATTCGTCGATCACCATGTCGGGGAATTCGATGTCATCAATGTATGCCTCGACACCGATGGACAGATCGAGTTGCAGCCGACGGGTGAGAACCGCGATGTTCTGGATCATGTGGTAGTCGGAGGCCGGTGGGGATTCTGACACGCCCGTCCGGCTCTGCAAGCTCTCAAAGTGCTGGTGAATTTTGGAACGCAAGGCGCGCAACCTGGAGAAAGCCGCCAGCAACGTGCTGGACGTGAGGTATATGGCGTTCGCAGTGGCTGGGGGATGGCCGCCCACGAGGATCACGCCCCGGCCGTGCGCGCCCACGTGCTCATCGGAAATGTTGAGCATCCGCGGTCTTCGGACGGTCTCCGGAATGAAGTTGTAGTGCTGTGCGTGATCGCGTAGCACTGTTCGGGCAATTGCCAGTTCCTTGGCCTCGGGATCCGCGGGCAGGGACCGCAGGTGGGCTCGTCCACAATCCACGATCTGCAGCACATCCTGATCCCACTGCAGGGGGCTGCTCAGACCAAGCTGCCACGCGGCCCACTGGGGGATGTGCTCGCCCTCGAACCGGACATCTTCCCGGCGGTGGCACAAGACGTTGAGCTCGTAGTTGACGTCCGAGTCGTGTGCGAGGGTTTCCCCCAAGAGATGCAGCTGGATCGACAACTGCCCGTCCCAGGCAATGCGGTAACGGTAATCAGCGGGAAGGTGGGGGATGGGGCGACCCTCAATCGCGATGTCGTCCGACCGCAGCTTTCCTGTTCTCAAGATCCTCTGGGAAGCCGCGGTATTGCCGCCCAGGTGGACGTTGAACCGCCCTAGGTCCAGATCGGTTTCAAGCGCCGAGGTGCATTCGGCCTCTGGGACGCCGTGTTTCGGGGGCCAGGTGAAGGTGTAGATATACGTGACCAGGGTGCTGTCGCGACCCGCCGGCGACATGTCCGGAACCGTGTTGTGCGTTGACTGACCGGACGAGACTCCCATTGCTCGAGTGTATGGCAGTCACTTGTCTCCGGTTCTCGTGCGCGCGATTTGAGTCATGAGTGGTGCCTGTTCGTGGCCGGTGCTAGACAGGATCCATGGCATCTCTCGACCAGCTACCCCGGGACCTCGTGAGTGAGCTGGAGGTGAGCGCGGCCCGCGGTCTCAGCGGCGGGGACAGCGCCAACGCCTTCCGGCTGGAGACCCCGCGGGGTGCGGTGTTCGCCAAGACCATGCCCCACCCGGCACCCGGCGTGCTTCCCCTGGAGGCGGCCGCACTGGAGAAGCTGCGGGCGGTGGCTCCCCAGGAGATCCGTGTCCCGGCCGTGCTCTTCGTCTCGGAGGAGGCGCTCGCGCTGGAGTGGATCCAGGAGGCATCCGGGAGTGCGGACCGAGCCACGGACCGCAGCTTCGGCACGGGGTTGGCGGTCATCCACCGGGCACCCGCACCGCACGTGGGGTGGCTGGGACCGGAGCTGCCCGAGCGCATAGGATCCATGCCCGTGGACCTCACCCCCACGGACGACTGGGCGGACTTCCTGCTGGAGCGGCGGATCGCGCCCCTGCTGCGGCAGGCGGTCGACGCGGGGAACCTGGACCCGGCGGCGTCGTCGTTGCTGGACGCCCTGGCGCCGCGAGCAGCCGAGCTGGCCGGCCCACCGGAACCACCGTGTCTGCTGCACGGTGACCTGTGGGCGGGCAACCGGGTGGTGGACGCCTCCGGGGGCAACTGGCTCATCGACCCGTCCTCGTTCTACGGCCACCGCGAGTACGACCTCGCCATGATGCAGCTCTTCGGCGGTTTCGGCCGCGAGTGCTTCGCGGCGTACGACGACGCCCACCCCCTCGCCGACGGCTGGCAGCAGCGGGTGCCGTGGTACCAGCTGCCCCCTCTGCTCGTCCACGCGATCCGTTTTGGCGGGGGCTACGGCGCGTCCGTGATGAGCGCGTTGCGCCGTCTCGGGTGAGTGACGCCCCGGGTGAGCGCCGACTGCGGGGCGCCGCCGCAGCTCCGCGGTGTTGGACAGGCGTCCGGGCCACGCACCATGATACTGATTAGATTGTCTAGGTACCGGTGACGCGAGGTGGAGCATGACGGAGAACGGTGCGGGGTTCCTCCCCGCCGGACCCCACTCGCGCGCGCTGCGGCGGGTGATCACGCTCAACCAGGAGATCGGCCACCAGCTGCGGCGCATCATGGGCCTCAAGGACACCGACTACTCGGCCATGGCCCTGCTGATGCGCCGCCCCATGGGGCCCACGGAGCTGGCGCGCGCACTGCACATCACCACGGCGTCCGCCACCGCCATGGTGGACCGGCTGGTCCTGGCGGGGCACGTGGTGCGCGAACCCCACCACGAGGACCGGCGCCGCATGACGGTGCGGGCCCTGCAGCCGTCCACGGAGGAGGTGGCCGCGCAGGTCGCCCCCATGATCGGGATGGTGGAGGAGGAGCTCGCCGCACTGGACGAGGCGGGGCGCCGTGCGGTGCTGCAGTTCCTCACGGGCACGGCCGCGCGCATGGAGGACCACCTGGAGCAGCTGCGCGAGCGTCCGGCACGGGCCGGTCACTGTGAGTCCTTCGCGGCGGGCCGTGCGGAGGGGACGTCGTGACGGGTCCCGCACACGGTGTTCCCCCGGCCCCGGCGGGGGCTGCCCCGCAG